>CAZJQN010000012.1:0-42328 GCA_964548125.1 uncultured Bacteroidales bacterium
TGCTTATATATTTATTGTGTTTCTATTGACTAATCTCGGCTTAAAAAAGTTACTTTCATGTGTTTTTTCAAACGGAAAGGCCAAACAAGAAGGGAAAATTGCAAGTAAACTATTTTAATCGGGAGGGGTTATTTTTTATGAAATCTTCCCAACCTGAGTAGATTGATGATTTTGGCAAAGAACGTTTTTGAAAGAAGTGGCATACAGCCACAGCAAGACCGTCAGTGGCATCGAACTTCATAGGCATTGTCTCAATATGCATTATCTGCTGAAGTATTCTGGCCACCTGTTCTTTCGAGGCACTTCCCACACCTGTAATAGCTAGCTTGATTTTTCTGGGTGCATATTCAAAAACCGGAATTTTTTTATGAAGGGCAGCAGCAATTGCCGCCCCCTGTGCGCGGCCCAGTTTCAGCATTGATTGCACGTTCTTCCCATAAAACGGAGATTCAATGGCCATTTCGTCTGGGCAGTACTTTTCAATCAACATTGTAGTGCATTCAAAAATCCTGGAAAGTCTTTCGAAATGAGTTTCTGTTTTCTTCAGTTTCAAAACATCAAGAACAACGAGCTCCGGATCTTTTCCATCAATGCGAATGATGCCAAATCCCATCACATTGGTACCCGGATCAATCCCCAGAATGGTTCGTAATTCTTGTTTGGCCATGACAAACCTCAAAAAATCTTATAATCAGCACGGATGCCGGTCAGTTTGTCCAGTCCGAATCCGGAAACAGGTTTTTTCATTGCCTTGGTAACCGGCCAATGCCCTTCACTAATATACGTAAGAACTGCCTTCAGCTGTGCTTCCTCCGGATCACCAAAATCATGAGACAGATCATCATTCACATAATAATTGGCAGGCAAGCCGTCGAAATAATCACCATAACCATTGGCATTGGAAAGTTTGAAACAGATAGGCACAAAGTAGTACGGGTCGGGCTTGAAATCAAAGGCATACATACCAACCGGTTTCCCATAGGTACTGTCACCAGCGGCAATCGTTTGAATCCACGGGCTAAGCCCGTTTATTAACACTTCACTTGCCGAAGCCGTTCCTCGGCCTGTAATATAAAACAATCTGCTCAGGGTGAGAGATTGTCCATTATTCGGAACAGTCAAGATAGTGTCATATGAAGAGCGGTCTGCATTGTGCTCCATTTTTACAAGCACTTTCCCTGCGGCAGAAGAAGAAGCAAGAAGTCCTGACAAATGAACGGCAACGTTCATTTCACCTCCCCCATTATAGCGCAAATCAACAATCATTTCGTCAATATTTTCGGAGCGGAAGAAATTAAAGGCACTATCCAATTCCGCCACTGAAGGATTAATGAAAGTTTCGAAAACCAGGTAGCCTGCTTTCTTTGTTCCAGCCTGCAGAACCCCCTTATATAAAACAGAATTAATAGCTACCGCTTTTTTGGCGGAAGTAATAGTATGCTCCTGTCCCTGCAAGTCAATAAAAACGAACGTATTTTCCACTCCGGCCTCATTTTTACCAAGCAAAGCAGTAACATCCACACCGGGTTGTATAAGGGTTCCGTTAATGCTTCTGATAATCCACCCTCTTGTTACACCTGCTTCCTTCAGGGGCGAGTCGTTATAAATGAAAACAACCCTCAGGTTGCCTTCTGCATCAGCCCCTATACTGATTCCATGCCCGTAATAAGTTCCTTCGTTAAAATAATTCAGAAACTCATTTCTGTCCATAATGAAACTGAAGCGATCCTTTTTGTTGCGTAAAGCATTTAGAAACGCATCCGGTGTACTATAAATGGCACTGTTTACTGTTGGCAGATCACGATTCCATAAATACCAGTATTTCATTACCGAATACATCTTTCTCCTTACGTTGAGATATGGATCGGTCTGAACATTCTGATCATCCTCTTCTTTATTGCATGATGAAACGAGAACCAAAGAAAGTACAAGTAATAGCAGCCACCTACCGGTAAGAAAACTCCGCAAAAGAAATATTTTTCTCATCTGTTCAGAGCCTTTTTTCTGACAGGATATTTCTGGACAAAAATACCTGTAACAATAAGTACAAGTCCTATAAAAGTAGTATAGAAAATGGATTCACCCAATACAAAATGGATTAAAATAAGGGAGAGAAAAGGGAATAGGTACATTAGCGTACTGATCTGGTCAGGAGAGCGACTGTAACGGAGTGCTTTCAGCCAGAAAACGAAAGTGATGCCCATTTCGAAAATCCCTATATACACCGCAGCAAAAAAACCTTTCCAGCCAGGCCATACCAAATGGTCTGTCAGAGCATTAAAAAGAACTATATAAATGAATGCAAAAAGAAAATTCAGAAAAAGTTTGCTTTCTTCGGGTCGGGAATCTTTGACATTGAAAAGCCAGAAAAAAGACCAGATTATGGAACTGCCAAGAGCCAGTATTACTCCAGTTGGATCTTTAATTTGAAATTCCAATAAATTACCACGAGTTGCAATTATAAAAGCTCCGCTGAAGCAAATAAAAAGAGCAAGGTAGCTGCGCAGCGTGATAGTATTTTTAAGAAACGGCACAGACAAAAATGACAGGATAACAGGCCACACCATATTTAATGGTTGGGCAACCTGAGCCGGAAGAAGAGAATATGCCTTGAAGAGGATTAGGTAATAGAGAAATGGATTAAGAAAACCAAGAAGAGCTGAATGCCGGTAATTTCTCAACGACTGATGAAATAATCCCATAGTTCCCTGAGAAATGGAGGCTATAATAAAAAGAACAATAAGAGAAGTAATAGAACTGTAAAGCAACAGGGCAGGAAAATCCATAAACCTCAGTGCAATCTTGAATGCAGTTGCCACAGTTGACCAGAACAGAATAGTCAGCCCGGCAAAAAGGTATGCTTTTACCTGAGGATGCATTTAATCAGATATTTTTACAATGATTGGAGCAGATATCAGTCGATCCATTCAAAACCGGTGTAAGGAATGAGCACAGCAGGAACCGCAATGCCCCGATC
Organism: uncultured Bacteroidales bacterium; assembly: GCA_964548125.1. GTDB lineage: Bacteria > Bacteroidota > Bacteroidia > Bacteroidales > JAAYUG01 > JAAYUG01. The sequence continues at coordinate 2,978 of CAZJQN010000012.1, forward strand.
ACTCTGGTTGTTTTCAAGTATGGCAGCCACAATTCTTGGCAAAGCCAGGGCGCTTCCGTTAAGTGTATGGGCCAATTGTGTTTTCTTGCTTCCGTTTTCCCTGAACCTTAATTTCAGGCGGTTAGACTGAAAGGATTCAAAGTTGGAAACGGAACTCACCTCAAGCCATTTTTTTTGCGCCGCAGCATACACTTCAAAATCATAGGTTAGTGCCGAGGTAAAACTCATATCACCCCCGCAAAGTTTCATAATCCGGTAAGGAAGCTGGAGCTTCTTGACCAGCATCTCAACATGAGCCACCATTTCTTCGAGGGCAGCATAAGACCTGTCGGGGTGCGCAATCTGAACAATTTCCACTTTATCAAACTGATGTACACGGTTGAGTCCCCTCACATCCTTTCCGTAGGAACCAGCTTCTCTTCTGAAACATGGGGAATAGGCTACGGTTTTCACGGGCAACTCGTCCGCCTCAAGAATTACATCTCTGTATATATTGGTAACCGGCACCTCGGCAGTAGGAATAAGATAAAAGTTGTCAACGGGTACCTGGTACATCTGTCCTTCCTTGTCGGGGAGTTGACCAGTGGCAAATGCACTGTCTTCATTCACCATCAGCGGAGGCAAAACTTCCTGGTAACCAGCTTTGATGGCTTCGTCAAGAAAGAAATTGATCAATGCCCTTTCCAGCCGTGCGCCCTTTGCACGAAACAGAGGAAAACCAGCCCCGGTTAGCTTGGTGCCGGTTTCAAAATCGATGATATTATATTTCTTTCCAAGTTCCCAATGTGGCAGGGCGCCTTCAGGAAGCACAGGCATCAGACCTCCTTCTTTGACTTTCAGATTCGATTCTGCTCCGTCTCCTTCAGGAACCGAATCATGCGGAAGATTTGGAATCTGCACCAGCAAGTCCTGAAGCCGGGCTGTCACTTCGTCCATCTGGTCAAACAGGCCCTTCACTTCCTCTTTAATCTGTGCTGTTCGCTCTTTGGCTTGTTGGGCTTTCGCGGTATTTCCATTCTTTATCAGAATACCTATTTCCTTTGACAACCTGTTTGATTCAGCCTGCAACTGGTCAGTCTGCACCTGCAAAGCCCTGCGCTGATCATCAAGAGCAATAATCTCATCAACCAAAGAAGTATTGGTAAATTTTTTCTTCGCCAGCCGACGGATGACTTCGTCGCGGTTTTCCCTGATTACTGTAAGAGTTAACATAACCGATTTTTGATAAATAAAAAACTCCTGACACCTGAGAAACAGGAAATATCAGGAGAAAATACGGTGCGGAAAATCCGCATAATTTTATTCGTTCAGAGGAACCACTGACACGTAAGAACGGTCTTTAGCTCTCTTACGGAATTCAACTTTGCCGTCAACAAGGGCAAACAAGGTATGATCTTTACCCATGCCGACATTTCTTCCCGGATGATGGACTGTACCTCTTTGCCGTACAATAATATTTCCTGCCTTAACAATTTGTCCGCCGAAAATTTTTATTCCCAATCGCTTGCTTTCTGATTCACGGCCGTTTCGGGAACTACCTGCGCCTTTTTTATGTGCCATATCAGTATAGTTTAAAACTGACTATTCATTTGTTTTTTCTTCATCCGATTTTTTTGATACTCTTTTTGCCCTGGGTTTAGCTGTAGCTTCCGGAGCCTCCTCTTCCTGAGTCTGAGCTTTGGCCTTGGAAGTTTTCTTGGTAGTCTTGACCGGTGCAGACTCTTCAACAGGAGGCTGAGCAATAACTTCAGTCTCCGCCAAGGTCACCGGTTCTTCTGACTTTGCAGCCTTCTCTTTCCGGGCAGTTTTCTTTACCTTCCCTGCTTCCAGAATATCTTCAATTTCAATCTGTGTAAGATACTGTCTGTGTCCCTTGAGCACCTTATAACCTTTTCTGCGTTTCTTTTTGAAGATAAGCACTTTATCTCCCTTAAGATGGTCAAGTATTCTGGCTGAAACAACAGCACCTTCAATAACCGGATTGCCAATGATGACCTTTCCGTCGTTTTCAATAAGAAGAACCTTATTAAACTCAACTTCGGAACCTACCTCACCTTTGAGTCGGTTCACGAACAGTTTTCCGTTCTTCTGAACTTTCATCTGCTGGCCGGCAATATCAACAATAGCGTACATTTCACAAGAATTTGATTTTCAACTTGGGAGTGCAAAAATAGTAAAGTTATTATGAACTGCAAAAAAATTGTTATTCCTCTGATCAAAAAGCGTAATCTGTAGGAAGTGAGCGAACCGGAAAATTCATCATGCCCTGTGCAATTATTCGGTTGACCGAAATTTATAATTATATTTGTCATCAGCATAGACAACCACGAGGGAATGAAACGGATCCGGTTAAACGTTTTGGGGATATCATACAGTCAGACGCAATCGGGAGCTTATGCTCTGGTGCTTGCTGAAGAAAACGGGGACAGACGCATCCCGATCATCATAGGTGCCTTCGAAGCACAGTCAATAGCCATTCAGCTGGAGGGGCTAAAACCACCAAGGCCCCTTACCCATGATCTCTTTATGAATTTTGCGCTTGCATATCGGATAAATATCCTCGAAGTGACTATTTATAAGCTGGAAGAAGGGGTTTTTTATTCCCATCTGCTTTGCGATGACGGAAAAACAAAAATTACTGTAGATGCCCGAACCTCTGATGCAGTGGCACTTGCTCTCCGGTTCAACTGTCCTATTTATACCACTGAAGAAGTCATAAACAAGGCTGGCATAAAGCTCGATATCAGCAAAGAAAACGTGGAAGAGCCGGTTAAAAGTGAAGAAGATGATTTCAACGAACAGACGGAAAAGACAAACCCCCAAAGTGAAGAATTTCGTGATATGAACCTGGAAGAACTGCAGGAAAGTCTTGAAGAGGCCATAAAAAACGAAAATTACGAACGGGCCTCTCTCATTCGGGACGAAATAAACCGTCGTAAAAAGAAATAAAATGACCAGAACAAGGGGCACCCATTTTATTTCACTTATTATTTTCTTACTGTTCAGCCTTCAGCCCCTTCAGGCTGCCAGCCCTGTACCGGCAGTATCTCCGTCAGGAAACAACACCTTATCTGTCGGGATTGTTCTCCGAACTATCACTGCTATCCTGCTCTTGCTTTTCCTGTGCTGGTTTCTGTCGTCTGGTAAAAAACAGATTCGATGGAAACTGGTAATATCAGGCCTCATTCTTCAGTTCCTCATTGCCATAGCAGTTTTGTACCTTCCTCCGGTTCAATGGCTGTTTGAAATAGTCGGGAAAGTCTTTATCAAAATCATTGATTTTTCAGCTGAAGGCAGCCGTTTTGTTTTTGGTGATCTCTCTGATCAGGCCAAATTTGGCGTTATCTTTGCCTTTCAGGTGCTGCCAACCATTATTTTCTTTGCCGCCCTCATGAGCTTATTGTTCCATCTCGGAATTATCCAGAAAATCGTTCAGTTTCTTGGATGGCTCCTTTCACGGTCAATGCATATTTCCGGAGAAGAAGGACTGGCGGTAGCCGGAAACATTTTTATGGGACAAAACGAAGCGCCTCTGCTCATACGTGCCTATTTAGATAATTTGAACAGGGCGGCTCTTTTTCTGGTAATGACGTCAGGAATGGCAACCATTGCCGGTGGTGTAATGGCAGCCTACATTGGTTTTCTCGGCGGAACAGATCCCGCAATGCGGCTGTTCTTTGCAAAGCATCTTCTCGCTGCTTCCGTAATGGCTGCCCCTGGTGCCATAGTAGTTGCGCGCATCATGGTTCCTGCTCCTCCCCAATTAGCTGAAACTACAAAAGTTACGAATGTATGGGAGGCAAATAATCCGCTCGATGCTATTGCCAAAGGTACTCTGGACGGCCTTAAACTTGCCGCCAGTGTTGCGGCAATGCTTATCGTTTTTGTTGCTTTTATCGCACTTATCAATTTTGTCCTCTTTAAAACAGGTCAGTGGACCGGGCTAAATAAACTGATTGCCGCTTCGTCCGGAGGTGTTTTTGATAGTCTTTCCCTCCAGTTTTTGCTAGGTAAAATATTCCAGCCCATTATGTGGCTCATGGGAATCAATTCTCATGATGCTTCACTGGCAGGTAGTCTTCTGGGACAAAAAATCATTATGACAGAATTTATCGGATATCTTGATTTAATGCGACTTAAAGAAGCCGGTGCTTTTCTTGAGCAGAAAACCATTGTTATGGCTACATACTTTCTCTGCGGCTTTGCTAATTTTGCCTCAGTAGGCATTCAAATCGGAGGTCTTGGAACTATTGCGCCATCCCAGCGAATCCCTTTATCTCAGCTTGGTTTGAAGGCCATGATAGCCGGCACGGTTACCTCTCTTCTTTCAGCAACCATGATAGGACTGATCATATAATCAATAAACATGTTATTGCCAGATGGATGACATTAGAAATATAAATGACACCTCCGCACTTTCAGATCTTTTTCATGATACCATAAGAGGCAATACCCTCCTTTATGACAACGATTGTGCTGTTTGGCTCATTGATCAAAATAACCAGGTCACGTGTTCCAACGCTTCATCGCACGAAATTTCCATCATGTTGTTTGGCAGAACTATTTCCCCTGGAGAAACACTTCCTTTGTCCTCCTGTCCAGAGCTTCTTCTGCTTCATCATTCCATGCTGAAAGGAAAATCACGGACAGCCAGGATAACAACCAACGATAAAAAAGCTGAAATTTCTCTTACTGTATTGCCTCTTTCAAATCATGATAAAATATCGGGAGCGCTTATCCTTGCCCATCGCAAAAAAACAATTAATGAAAATGTTAGGACCCTACCTGTAAACGATATCTTGCTGAACCTGGCAACCCAGCTGAAAGAACCCATTGCGGTTGTAGACAAACAAAAATACCTTTTCGTAAATGAATCCTTGAGGAATTTTTTTGGCATTTCAGGTGAAGAAATTAAAGAACTGAGATGTCTGCTGCTTCAGCGGATCGATGCAAGGGATCTGGACGGATTGACTTCCTTTCTGGAAAACGATGAAATCCAGGGATTCCCTTGTAGACTAAAACTTAACAATGAAAAAACTACCTGGGTCTGGATCAGAAAACTCCTTCTGCCACAATATGGTTTTAATCTCAGAGCTTACATCTTTGTTGATATATCAGATAAGAAAAAGCTCGAAGAGTGTATTCATGATCAGAAATCGCATCATTCAGCCATATTGGATAATATACCCCACATGGTATGGCTAAAAGATGCCGAAGGAAGATATGTTGCTGTAAATAAGGCCTTTGTTGACCACAGGGGCATCCCGGCAAATGATATCATTGGAAAAACTGATAAAGAACTTTTCCCTGCCAGAGCTTCCTATTTTACGCTTACTGATAATGAAGCCATTTGCAAAGGAGGACGACAGAGGTTTGAGAAAAAGAGCCAAAAGAATGGACAGGACAAATGGACTGAGGTATACAAAACCCCCATTTTTGATGAAAATGGTAATTGTTCAGGCATCACTGGAATAGCCATTGATATCACCGAACAAAAATTGCTTGAATTGCAGCTAAGACAAAAGGAAGAATGGTTCCGTAATTTATTGCGTTATTCCTCCGATACAATAATTATTCTTGATAAAGAAGGAACCGTTATTTACGAAAGCTCCGATGAAAGGAGAATCACAGGATATTCCCTGAATGAGTTGCAGAAAGTTCCCTTCGTGGAATACGTGGTACCCGCCGACAGAGAATTGTTTATTGCGGCTGTAAATACTATCATTGAGAAACCAGCCAGTCCCGTCAGCATCGAATTCAGGATTCTCGGAAAAAATGGAAATATCATTTTTGTTGAGTCAATTTTTTCCAATCACCTGATGAACGAAAATATTGGCGGGATAGTCATGAATGTGCGCGATATTACCGAAAGAAAAATCGCAGAGGAAAAAGAAAAAAGATACCTTGAACTGCAATCGCTGTTAAGTGATTCTGCTTTTGAGCTACTCAGTTTGCCGGATGAAAAGGAAATCTATCACTTTACTGTTCGTATTCTCCATCAGATGATTCCCGGCAGCATTATAACCATATCATCTTACTCGGAGCAAACCGGTATTATTACCATTCAAAGTATAGCTGGATTTGAGCAATACAAGGAAGATTTCAGACGAATATTCGGACATGATCCGTTAGGGTTCCAGATTCAACTGAACCCTGAGATCATTGCATCAATGGAAAAATATTCCAAACGGCTTCATTATCTCTCGGGAGGTCTTGCCGAAGTTATGTTTTACTTGTACCCGAAAGAAAAAACGGATGAATTTGAAAAAATTATAGGCGAGAGGATCATATACGGTATTCCTATTCTGCATCACGGTAAATTTTTAGGTACTGTTGCACTTTTGGTGCCTTCAAGCAATATTACTGAGGTAAAACAAATTGTTGAAACTTTTATCCTCCAGGCAGGTATTGCATTACACCGACGTCAGGTTGAGATTGAACTGATCAAAGCAAAAGAAAAAGCCGAAGAATCCGATAAGCTCAAATCAGCTTTTCTGGCTAATATGTCGCATGAAATCCGGACCCCCATGAATGGCATTCTTGGATTTGCCCAGTTGCTCTCCATGCCAGGTATTTCAAAGGAAGAACAGGCTGAGTACATTGCAGCCATCAATTCAAATGGAAAACTGTTACTCAGCCTGATAAATGATATAATCGATATTTCGCGCATAGAAGCTGGCCAGCTCACTATCTGTCCCGAAGCTATAGAAATCAGGTCACTGGCCAATGAGACTTTCAACGGGATTATTACTGATGCTGTGAGAAAGGAAAAATCTGGTATTGTCTTCAGAATGGAAGAAGATCCTGAATGCACAAACCTGATAATTCAGACGGACCCTTTACGATTAAAGCAGATCTTGCAAAATCTTTTATCAAATGCTATCAAATTTACCGACCAAGGAGAAATTGTGCTCGGATATTATAAAAGAAATGATACACTGCACTTTTATGTAAGTGATACCGGAATCGGAATCCAGCATGAAAAACAGAAAGTAATTTTTGAAAGGTTTGTACAAGCCGACCCCTCTGCTACCAGGCGCTTTGGAGGATCTGGCCTTGGACTTGCAATATCAAAAGGACTGGCTGATTTGCTGGGAGGCACATTGACTGTAAAATCCCAGCCGGGAGAAGGTTCAATTTTTACCCTGGTCCTGCCGATTGAAAAAACCAGTAATTTTAAAGAGGAACAAAAAACTGTGCATCCGATGACTGAAAAATGGAATAATACAACCGTTCTCATTGTCGAAGATGATAAATTCAGCGCTAAATACCTGGATACAGTTTTACGAAAGCACGGAATAACGACATTTATAGTAGCCAGAGCTTCCGAGGGTTTCCAGGTCCTAAGAGAGCATCCAGAGATAGCCCTTATACTTATGGACATTCAATTACCTGAAATAAACGGGTATGATGCTACACGTCAGATTAAAGCCCAATTTCCCAATATTCCTGTAATAGCTCAGAGCGCCAATGCTTTTGACGATGATCGCCAGAAATGCCTTGATGCTGGCTGCAGCGACTATATTTCTAAACCCATTCAGCAGGAAAAACTGATCAGCCTGTTAAGAAAGTATTTGAATACCAAGTAAGTATGGACCTAATAGTCAAGGCATTCTTGCTAACCTTGTTTTTCTTATCTCTTTATCTAAGTTTCCGGTATCTGATTTTTTCATTCCGGATCCTGAGAGGATGGGATAAAGGTTCTCCTCACGCTACGCTTTCCCGCTCCGATCTCCCGGAGGTTTCGGTAGTTGTCTGCTTCAGAAATGAAGAGAAGTATCTGGAAAGGCTTATTCAATGCCTTTCCGATCAGGAATATCCACGGCATCTGATGGAGATTCTTCTTCTGGATGATCATTCCACAGATCACTCCCCTGCAATTGCAAGAAAAGCATCTGAAACTGATTATCGTATACATTATATTCCCTTACCTGACGAAAAAAAAGGCAAGCATGCGGCACTTGAAGAAGCCCTGAGGCATGTTTCTTCAAAATATATTGCAACTACAGACGCCGATTGTTTGGTTCCCTCAGGATGGCTCATGTCGATGATGGAATGTATTACTCATAACAGAGAAACTCTGGTTCTTGGGTCAGTAAAGGTCCAAGCAGGAAAAAGTTTTTTAACGCGTTTCCAGGCACTCGAAGCCTGTGCTCTGCAAACTGTAACAGCCTCTTACGCAGATCAGCAAAATCCTATAATGGCAAACGGTGCCAGCATGCTATTCCCGAGATCCCTATTCTCAGAATATATGCAGGATGAAGGTCGTTATGTCACTGCAGGCGATGACACTTTTCTGGTGCATTTCACAAAGAAAAGAAAGCAGACAACTATAGCTTTCAATAAAAATCCGAGAGGTATTGTAACAACCTTTCCACAGAAGTATCTTGGTGATTTAATAAATCAGCGTATCCGCTGGCTTTCCAAAGGGAAAAACTATACAGATAAACCTTCTCGCAAAACAATGAGATTCATTGGTATAATCAATCTATTCCTGTTTTTTCTTTTTATCGGATCATTTATTAATCCAGTTTTACGTGGATCATTCATTATTTTCTTTTCTCTGAAGGCTTTATCTGATTTGCTGATCATAATCCCTTCCGCCAGACTATTCAGGCAAACCGCGCTTCTCTGGAATTATCTGCCCTTTTCTTTGGCATATCCTGTTTACACGCTGGTTCTGGCAATTGTTGTTAAAAGACCGTATTCTTGGAAAGGACGAACTTACCGATGAAACTTACTAAATAAGACGTTACACAAGGCTTATCCGATGAAGCAGAACCGGGTATTTGAACGTTTTGCCGGCAACTGGCAGGGAGTGGCAGGATTAATTTGTATTTTATTAATTGGATTTATTGCCCTGGCAGGATATTTAATAACCCCTGATGACTCACCTTTCGCAAATGAACAGCACCTCGAGCTGGCGGCCATGAAACCGGGATTTAGAGTTAAGATGTTACGAGTGCGCCGTAATATTAACATTACTCACCATAGTCTGATTCATAAGCTGGTAAACGGATCAGAACCCGTATACCGTTTCGTACCTGTTCAACAAATCAGGTTTGAAAGAGCGCACGTAGTGGCTGTTCTTTTTGATCAGGGCGAAGACACCATTCCTCTTTACGAAACCTTCCTCCTTCCTGATATTCTCTATCATATCCGGCCTGATTCGGCATACATGGAACAGAATGACAGCATCAGCTGGGTTGCAGGCAATGGCAAACGAATGAAAGCTTCCATTTCTGAACTGCAGAAAAAAGTATTAACCGGATCGCTGGAGGAAAGAAAGTATCTGCTGGGTACCGACAGGTTTGGCCGTGACCTTTTAAGTCGTATGATTCTTGGTGCCCGTATGTCATTTTCAGTTGGGTTCATTGCTGTTTCTATTTCCCTCTTGCTTGGACTCATGTTGGGAAGTATTGCCGGATATTACAGAGGGTGGCCTGACCGGCTGGTGCTCTGGCTTATTCAGGTGGTATGGAGCGTACCAACCCTCCTTATGGTTATTGCCATAACATTTGTCCTGGGCAAAGGATTCTGGCAAGTTTTTATAGCCGTAGGTCTCACCATGTGGGTTGAAGTAGCCCGGGTTGTGCGCGGGCAGGTGCTTTCTCTGCGAGAAAAGGAATACGTAATGGCAGCAAAAGCAATTGGACTGAACGACTTTGGCATTTTGTTCCGACATATCCTTCCAAACCTGGCAGGCCCGGTTATTATTATTAGTGCGTCCAATTTTGCATCAGCCATCCTGATGGAAGCTGGCTTGAGTTTTCTTGGACTTGGAGTACAGCCACCCATACCAAGCTGGGGCAGTATGATAAGGGAACATTATGGATACATCCTCATTCATCAGGCTTATCTTGCAATGATACCCGGCATTGCCATCATGATTCTTGTTCTTTCATTTACCCTGGCAGGTAATGCATTGCGGGATGCCTTTGATGTAAAGACATTTTAATTGCCCATTTCGGAAAGGAACTTAATACGAACCAGACGGATATCTTCAGGGGTATATTCATCCTCACCAAGTTCCCTTAAAGCATCTTCAATTGATTCCGTTTCAGCTTCCCGGAAATAATCATATACCTCCTGAATATGATCCTCGTCCATCACTTCATTGATATAATAGTCAATGTTCAGCCTCGTTCCGCTGTAAACAATGGATTCTATTTCCCTGAGCAGATCATCCATTTCGAGGTTTTTCGCGGCGGCTATGTCCTCCAGTGAAATTTTACGGTCAATGCTTTGAATAATGTAAACTTTCAACCCTGATTTATTCACCACTGATTTCACCACCATATCCTGAGGACGGATGATCTCTTTTTCTTCAACGTATTTTTTTATGAGATCAACAAACTCCTTTCCAAACCGCTGGGCTTTACCTGCACCAACCCCCGTAATATTCTGCAATTCCTCAAGCGATACCGGATATTGTGTAGCCATGTCCTGGAGTGATGGATCCTGGAAAATTACAAAAGGAGGAATATTACGTTGTTTGGCTATTTTTTTCCGGAGATCCTTAAGGATATTGAACAATTCATTGTCGAGAGTGCTCGTACGTTCGACATCATCCAGCAGATCAGCCTCTCCCTCGGTCTGGTAATCATGATCACGAGTAATCATGAAGGAAGTTGGATTCTGAAGAAATTTTCGTCCTTCGTCCGTAATTTTCAATATACCATAGTTTTCGATATCCTTTTGAAGCAAATTACCTATTAGCATCTGCCGGATCACGGCATTCCAGAATTTCGTATCTTCCTCGCTTCCTGCACCAAAACTTTCCAACTCATGATGACGGTAAGATTTAATGGCAGCATTCACGTTGCCTGAAAGAATATTGGCAATATGATCACCTTTGAATTTTTCCTTCACTTCCTGTATGCATTCCAGTACGGTGGTAACATATTCCTGCCCTTCGAACTGTTCTTTCGGATGCAGGCAGTTATCGCAATTGTGGCAGTTTTCCTCGGTGTATTCTTCACCGAAATAGTTGAGAAGAAGCTTCCGGCGGCAAACGGAAGATTCGGCATAAGCAACCGTTTCATGCAAAAGCTGTTTCCCAATCTCCTGCTCGGCAACAGGCTTCCCCTGCATAAATTTTTCCAGCTTGAGAATATCTTCGTATTTATAAAAGGTAATACAATTACCTTCACCTCCGTCTCGGCCAGCCCGCCCGGTTTCCTGGTAGTATCCTTCCAGGCTCTTCGGAATATCGTAATGAATGACAAAACGTACGTCAGGTTTATCGATTCCCATTCCAAAGGCAATGGTAGCAACGATTACATCCACTTCCTCCATGAGAAACTTATCCTGATTCTGGGTGCGCGTAGTTGAATCCATTCCGGCATGGTATGGAAGTGCCCTAATACCATTAATTTGAAGTACCTGAGCCATTTCTTCCACTTTTTTCCGGCTAAGGCAATAAACAATAGCTGATTTGCCTGGATTGTTTTTCAGGATTTTGATGATTTCCTTTGTGGCATGAATCTTAGGCCGTACTTCATAATAAAGATTCGGCCGGTTAAATGATGATTTAAACACCGTTGCATCCAGCATACCCAGGTTTTTCTGAATGTCATGCTGAACTTTGGGAGTAGCTGTGGCCGTGAGGGCAATCAGCGGAGCTTCACCAATTTCATTAATAATAGGACGAATACGGCGGTATTCCGGCCTGAAATCATGCCCCCATTCTGAAATACAGTGTGCTTCATCAATAGCATAGAATGAAACCTTAACCTGACGAAGAAACTGAATATTCTCTTCTTTTGTTAATGATTCAGGAGCCACATACAGAAGACGCGTTTTCCCGTCAAGAATGTCTTGCTTCACATCGGCTATTTCCTTCTTTGTAAGGGAAGAATTCAGAAAATGAGCTATGCCTTCTTCATTGCTAAAGCTTCGCATTGCATCCACCTGATTCTTCATCAGGGCGATGAGCGGTGAAATCACAATAGCTGTTCCCGGCAAAATCAGTGAAGGAAGCTGGTAACAAAGTGATTTGCCACCGCCTGTTGGCATTAGAACAAATGTGTCTTTCCCTTCCAGTACATTCCGGATGATTGCTTCCTGATTTCCCTTGAAACTATCGAATCCAAAATATTTCTTTAAAAGCTCCTGGAGTGAAACTTTCGAATAGTCTGCCATTTTTATTACCTCACAACCTGGTGGTTACTGTTAATCCTAATAAATATTGTTACCGATTCTAATTGATTTGAGAATATTAAAGTTAGTCAAAAAAAAGTAAAAAAGCGCACGAAATTAACCTAATTTAACAAAACTTTGTACAATGGTATGCACAATCTTAATTATCATGCTGATAATATGGATAGTTATTTATATGCCGTTAAAATTTTCAAAAGAGAAGAGGTTCCCAAGCACTTTTTTATCCGGATTACGCATTTCGAACTGCGTTTCTATCTCGCAGCATGACTTTTCTGCAAAATAAGAACGTTAAGTAAAATCCTTGGTTATTTACTATTTCTCCAGAATTGACACCATGCTTTCCCAATGGTCAAATTAGAGTTAAAATAACCAGCAAGTTAATAGTATTTCCAGGGATGGATAATGTTACATAGATTCTGCATCGGACGCAGGAAACAAAAAAAACATACCTTTGTAACTTTGAAAAAATGAAATGGAATGGCAAAGAAGGAAGATCATGAAATGACTTTTCTGGAACATCTGGAAGAGCTTCGTTGGCATTTGGTCCGTTCGCTCATGGCAATTGTATTGATGGCAATTGTGGCATTTCTCTTCAAGGGAATTCTCTTTGACAAAATCATCCTTGCCCCCAAAGAGCCATGGTTTATTACAAACCGACTTCTTTGCGAGCTTGGACAACGGGTACACATACAGGATCTGTGCATCAATCAACACAATCTTAAGCTAATCAATACCCGAATGGCCGGGCAATTTTCTACACATATCGTAGTTTCCTTCATTGCAGGTATCATCGTTGCATTGCCTTATGTGCTCTATCAATTCTGGAATTTTATTGCTCCAGCCTTGTATCCGAAAGAAAGAAAATACGCTCGCGGTGCTGTGTTTTACACCTCTTTCCTTTTCCTCCTCGGGGTTGCCTTTGGGTATTTTATCTTGCTTCCACTCTCAACCCAGTTCTTCAGTTCGTATGTGGTTAGCACGCAAGTTGAAAACTATTTTGATCTGAACAATTACATTGTCTCCTCTGCTACCATAACACTTGGTTGCGGCATTGTATTTGAATTGCCTGTAATTATCTTTTTTCTGACAAAAATTGGCCTGGTAGGGCCTGCATTTTTGCGAAAGTACCGTAAACATGCCATTGTAGTTATTTTACTTCTGGCTGCTATCATTACTCCTCCTGATATCTTCAGTCAGATTCTGGTTAGCCTGCCATTAATACTGCTTTATGAAATCAGCATTTCAATTTCGGCACGAATTATGCGGAGAGAGTCTCAGAAATAAACTTTTTGCCTTTTTTAACGGTTATTCAATATTCGAAGGTGCAAAATGAACAGGGCAATAACAAGGAATATGATACTGAATATCAAACAATTCCATCATTACAGCCTTGTCTTTTCAATGATAGCATCAATACCAATGCATGCATACGCCCAGCAACTTACGGTTGTATACGGGAAAGTGTCGGATGCTACTTCGGGTGAACCGTTACCCTATGTAAACATCGCAGCCAAAAATCTTCCTGTTGGTACTATCTCATTGGATGATGGTACTTACCGCCTTGAAACCAAGCATACAGTTGACACTATCCTTTTTACGTGCGTTGGTTATCAGCCTATTACAATAGCAATAACTCCTTTCCGCACACAGGAAATTAACATTGCATTACATCCTGAAGAAATTCTATTGGATGAAGTAGTAGTCAAACCGGGAGAAAATCCTGCCCATATCCTTCTCAGAAAAGTAAGATTAAACCGCGGCAGGAACGATCTGAGCAGGTTTCGGTCATGGTATTACGAGGCTTACCATAAAACCCGCATCGATCTTACCAATCCTGAACTTCTGGCTCGAAGAAAAGCATTAAAGGGTTTAGATTTTATCTTTAATAATATTGACACCCTGCAGGGAAGCGGAAAGACCTATCTTCCGGTACTTCTTTCCGAGACCGTGTCGGACAATTACTACCGGAGCAGGCCGAAAAAAGAGCTCGAGGTAATTAAAGCTTCCCGCATTTCCGGCACCAAAAACGAAAGCATTAGCCAGTTAACGGGAAAAATGTACCAGAATTATTCCATTTACGACAATATCGTCTTTCTTTTTGAAACAGGATGGATAAGCCCTCTTGCAGAATTCGGCCAACGTTATTACCGGTATTATATCACTGATACGATTCTGTTTCATGGGCACAAAGCGTACCGGATAGACTTTGAACCCCGCAGAAAACAGGAAAGAACCTTTATCGGATCCATCTGGGTTGCTGACACATCCTGGGCCATATGCAAATACGAAATGCAGAGCAGTGAAAAAGCCAACATTAACTATGTTGAGAACATTGCCCTGCGCAGAGAATATGCTCCACTCAGCGATTCTCTCTGGTTTCCTGTCAGGGAAGATTTCTACGCCGAGTTTACGCTTACTGATAAAATGACCGGATTTATTGGTCAAAAAACCTCCTTCTTCAGAAAAATAGCAGTTGATACTATTTTGCCGCAGAAACTGATGAACGAACCCAACGATATTACCCTGGCTGAAGGGAACCTTGAACGGGATGAAACTTTCTGGATAGCTAACCGTCCTGAAAAACTAACGAAAAAAGAAGCGGGTATTTATGCAATGATTGATTCCGTTCAGAAAATCCCGCTTTACCGGAGTCTAGCTGGTCTCATCCAGATGTTCTATACCTATTATTATGTTAGAGGACCAGTTGAAATCGGACCTTATTACAGGTTTTATTCATTTAATCCACTGGAAGGAAACCGTTTGCGTTTCGGGGGCCGCACCAGCAATGCATTCAGCACAAAGCTCATGCTCGATGGTTATCTGGCATACGGAACCCGCGATAAACAGTGGAAATATGGAGCCGGCGCAATGTACCTATTCGATAAAAACCCCAGAATTGCAACCGGGATATCGTACAAGAAAGATATAGAACAACTTGGACAAAGCCAGAACGCTTTTTTGGAAGACAATTTTGTTACATCACTTCTTCGCAGAAAACCCAATGACAAGCTTACCCGGACGGAAGAACTGAAATTATGGTTTGAACGGGAATGGTTTCATGGTTATTCCAATACCCTCACTGCAACGCACCGCACACTATACTCTACGGAATTTGTTCCTTTTTCTTCTTATTCTGATGGGTTTCTGCATACGGTTCCCAGCATCACGACCTTTGAACTTACGCTTAATACGCGATTTGCCTGGAAAGAAAAATATCTGATGGGAGAATTTGAACGAACAAGCCTCGGAACAAACTATCCTATTATCAACCTGAACACTACTTTAGGTATTCCAGGAATTAGCGGAAGCCGATATGGATATTTTAAATGGAACCTGAATATTACCCAGACCCTCGAACTCGCACCGATTGGTTATACTGAATACATGATCGACGCAGGTTCCATATATGGCAATGTTCCTTTCCCTTTGCTGGAAATTCACAAGGGAAACGAAACTTATGCCTACGACTACATGGCATTTAACCTGATGAACTATTACGAATTTGCCAGTAACAGGTATATTGGTATCTTTGCAGATCATCATTTTGACGGGTACTTTTTTAACAGAATTCCTTTGCTGAGGGAAGCCAAACTCAGGGAGGTGGTAACATTCAGGGCTTTGTGGGGTAAATTATACAATCCGGAAAACCAGTCCCTGGTAATTCCTGCCAGTATGGAAAGTGTGGAAAAAGGTTATTATGAAGTCGGGGTTGGCATTGAAAATATTCTGAAGGTGTTCCGGATTGATGCCGTGTGGCGTCTTTCTTACCTTAACCATCAGGGTATACAACCCTTTGGAATCCGATTTGGATTACAGATTATACTTTAAAAATGATATTACGAACTGACAATCTGGTAAAAAAATACCGCCAACGCGTTGTGGTAAACCGGGTTTCTGTTGAAGTAAAACAGGGTGAAATTGTAGGACTCCTCGGCCCTAATGGTGCCGGGAAAACTACCACGTTTTATATGATTGTTGGACTGATAGTACCTAATGAAGGAAAAATTTTCCTTGACGATATTGACATCAGTCTGGAACCCATGTACAAAAGGGCCCAGAGAGGGATCGGATATCTGTCACAGGAAGCCTCCGTATTTCGTAAGATGAGTGTGGAAGACAACCTGAGGGCAGTTCTGGAAATGTCAAAAATCCCTAAGGATATTCAGGAACAGCGTATTGAATCGCTACTTCGCGAATTCGGACTCACCCGCATCAGAAAAAGCCTTGGTATCCAGCTCTCAGGTGGAGAACGCCGCAGGACAGAAATTGCCCGTGCCCTGGCGCTCGACCCGAAATTTATTCTCCTTGACGAGCCTTTCGCCGGTGTCGATCCTATTGCTGTGGAAGATATACAGGGTATTGTAGCGCATTTGAAAGACAGAAATATTGGTATCCTTATAACCGACCACAATGTGCACGAAACCCTGTCTATTACCGACCGTGCTTACCTTCTTTTCGAAGGATCCATTCTGAAATCCGGAACAGCTGAAGAACTTGCCAATGATGAACAGGTGCGAAATGTATATCTAGGAAAAAACTTTGAACTGAGGTAAAATCAAAATAAACCGGGAACTCAGCTCGTGAAGGGTATCATTTTACTTTATAAGCCACCACCCTGTTGTCAAAAAAAGTTGGTACCAGTAAAATGTCCCTGCTTAGTATAAAATCAATATCAGCCGCATTTATTTTAACAGGAGTGGTATCAAGTAGTTTAACCGGTTTCTCGTGCGGAGCAGCCCTATAAACACGACCAGCCCAATCAGAGAACAGAAAATTCCCCTTCCCATCAGTTACAAGGCCATCAATACTCCCTGTCTCAGAAATCCATTCCTCAACCGACCGTCCTTCATCATATATCCGTAAAATGGCATTTTTCACTCCGGCAAATGCATCCTCATCCCAGGCATCCCACGTCAGAAGACCATTAACCCCCTCAAGCCTTGGATCTGCAAGCCACAAACTTACTTTACCATCATATAAAACATAAATCTTTTGATCCTGCATATCTGACACAAAAACACGTTCTCCTTCATCACAGGTTATATCATTAAGAAATTTCGAACCTGGCACAGGGTATCGTTGCAGAATCTTTCTGTTAAGAACATCTATCTCAACAATCTCATCAATATCAGACACATATAATAAATTACCAATCAGTCCCATGCCCTTGGGAGCATTTAATCCGGGAACCCACTCCAGTTTGTCAATATTTCCGTCAGATTTAATTGTGGAAATGAATCCGTTTCCATCTTTTTCCGAAGGGTTTCCGTTAACATTGGAAACATAGATAATATCCCTTTGATAGTCATAAAGAACCGATTCAGGGGTTTTCAGCACGGCCGGAGTTTCCCAAAGCTTTGTAAGGTCGGAACTAATGTATGCCTTTTGCGAACAGGCAGGAAAAAGTACCAACAGGATAGAAAAAACAAACATTCCTGTCAAAATAAATTTATTCTTTTTCATGGTAAAAAATTTTTATGGCTAGAAAAGATAAAACATTTTGGCATATTTTTTTCATTATCAATCATTGATTTTAAAGCAAACCATGTACAACAAAGTGTATTATTTAACCAAAACCTGGTCCCGATTGTATCAAGGTTTGGTTTCTTATTAACAAAAAAGAAAAAAAGCAGTAACTTTGCAACCCGGTTTATGCGGATGTGGCGTAATTGGTAGCCGCGCAAGACTTAGGATCTTGTGCCTTCGGGCGTGGGGGTTCGAGTCCCTTCATCCGCACAAATGAAAGGCCCTGCAAAACAAAAATTACCTGAACGGCCGGGCTGAACAGGAAAACAAAAGGAGCATGACAGGATGAATGCCCATTCATTCCTTCGCTATAAATAAAAGAGTATTAACAATTATTAGACAGATGAACATTAGAAAAGAAAGCAAAGACGCACTGAATGCCATTGTTACGGTTGAGATCACCAAAGAAGATTATGAACCTAAAGTTCAGGAAGTACTGAAGGATTACCGAAAAAAAGCCCGGATTGACGGATTCCGCCCTGGCCATGTTCCCCTGGGACTTATTACCAGGCTCTACTACACACCAGTAAAAGTTGAGGAGATTAACAAACTTGTCAGCAATTCACTGATTGAATATTTGAGGAATGAAAATTTACGGATTTTGGGAGACCCTCTTCCTCACAAGGCCGAAGAAAAAAAGATCGATTTCGAGAAACAGGAATCATTTGAATTTTCCTTCGACCTTGGTTTAAGTCCTGAATTCGACCTGCCCGTTCTTTCAAAAGTCAAGATCCCCTATTATAAGATTACCGTTGATGAAAAAATGATTGAAGAACGGATTGAAGAACTTAAGAAACATTACGGCCGATTCAATGATGTTCCCGAAATCGAAGAAAGCTCTATGGTAAGAGGAAACATTGCAGAAGCCGATGAAAACGGGAAAGTGATTGAGGAAGGTCATAAAAATGAGGGCACAATCCTTTCGGTCGACCGGATTGACGACCATGAAACAAGAAATCTCTTCATAGGGAAAAAACAAGGAGATCAAATACTCTTTGACGTAAGCAAAGCCTTTCCAAAAGATTCCGACAGAGCTGCCATTCTGGGGATCGACCCGAAACAGCTTCCCAATAAAGGAAATTCATTTTTATTTACTGTAACAGAAATCAAACAGTACGTTCCTGCTCCGCTTGATCAACAGTTTTTTGATCAGGTATTTGGCGAAGGAACGATTTCCAGCGAAGAAGATTTCCGGCAGAAGGTAAAAGAAGACCTCGAAAAGAACCTGGAAAGAGAAGCCGAATACCGCTTTGTCATTGATGCAAGAGAAACTCTACTCAGCAAGACCAAAATGACCTTGCCCGAAGATTTCCTGAAACGCTGGATGCTTGAAACAAATGAAGGGAAAATCAGCCGCGAAGAAATCGAAAAGGATTTTGATCACTTTCTGAACGATCTGAAATGGCAACTCATAGTTAATAAAATAACCCGTGACAATAATTTCACGGCAACTGAAGATGAAATTAAGGAACAGGCAAAAAATATTGCAAGAAATCAGTATCTTCGCTATGGGTTAGCCAATATTCCTGAACAGTATGTTGAAAGCCTTGCCAACGATTTGCTTGCCAAGGATGAAGAACGTAACCGAATAGAAAGGCAGGTTCTGGAAGACAGAGTACACGGATGGATAAAGAATAACGCTAAAATAGAAGACAAAGAAATTGATGTTGAAGGATTCAAAAAACTATTTGAAAAAAAATAAGTATGCCTACACTAAAAGACGATTTTGAAAAATATGCAGTAAAGCACCGCGGTATCAGCAGTTTAGCGATGCATCAGTATCTTTCTGTATACAATAATTACATTTCTCCTACAATTATTGAAGAAAGGCAGCTGAATATTGCCACCATGGACGTATTTTCCCGTCTGATGATGGACAGGATCATTTTCCTGGGATTACCCATTGACGATTACGTTTCAAACATTATTGAGGCTCAGTTGCTCTACCTTGATTCGGCAGATCCCACAAAGGACATACAAATTTATTTCAACACTCCCGGCGGTTCAGTATATGCCGGACTTGGGATATATGATACTATGCAATGGATCGCAGCTGACGTAGCTACTATCTGTACCGGAATGGCCGCTTCTATGGGAGCTATTCTTCTGGCAGCAGGAACAAAAGGAAAACGTTCAGCCTTAAAGCATAGCCGCATCCTCATCCATCAGCCAATGGGTGGAGCGCAAGGACAGGCTTCAGATATTGAAATTGCAGCCAACGAAATCAGAAAAATCAAGAAAGAACTGTACGAAATCCTTGCCCTTCATACAGGAAAGGATGTGGAAAAGGTAGAGAAGGATGCTGACCGCGATTTCTGGATGACCGCTGAAGAGGCAAAAGAGTACGGTATGATCGACGAAGTACTGGTTCGGGAAAAAAAGAAAAAATAAAATTCTGACATATGGACCGGTGTTCATTTTGCGGACGGGAAAAAAAGGATACCCGCCTTCTGATAGCAGGAATCTCGGGGTATATTTGTGACAGTTGTGTAGAGCAGGCCTACGAGATTGTCATGGAGGAATCACGAACCCGCAATGATTTTGACATTCATAAGCTCAAAATCATGAAACCGGCCGAAATCAAAAATTTTCTTGATCAATACGTGGTGGGCCAGGATGAAGCTAAGAAATTCCTTTCTGTAGCCGTATATAACCACTATAAACGTTTAATGTTCCAACCCCAGAACCCGAAGGAAGATGATGTGGAAATTGAAAAATCCAATATTCTTCTGGTGGGGGAAACCGGAACCGGAAAGACTCTTCTGGCCCGTACCATTGCCCGCATGCTACACGTTCCTTTCACCATCGTTGACGCCACCGTTTTCACTGAAGCCGGCTATGTGGGCGAAGATATTGAAAGCATTCTTACCCGCCTGCTTCAGGTAGCCGATTA
This sequence comes from uncultured Bacteroidales bacterium, assembly GCA_964548125.1. Classification (GTDB taxonomy): domain Bacteria; phylum Bacteroidota; class Bacteroidia; order Bacteroidales; family JAAYUG01; genus JAAYUG01. Next base: position 23,559 of record CAZJQN010000012.1, read on the forward strand.
TAACGTTGAAGCGGCCCAGAAAGGCATCGTTTTTATTGATGAAATTGACAAGATTGCCCGGAAAGGTGACAACCCGTCCATAACGCGCGATGTTTCAGGCGAAGGAGTGCAGCAGGGCCTTCTTAAATTACTGGAAGGTTCTGTTGTTAATGTACCTCCCCAGGGAGGCCGTAAGCACCCCGAACAGAAAATGATTCAGGTGGATACCCGCAATATCCTATTTATCTGCGGTGGAGCATTTGAAGGCATCGAACGAAAAATCGCTCAGCGCCTTAATACACAGGTGGTCGGATTTAACGCAGCCATGGAAACAGAAAGAGTTGAACGGGACAATCTTCTCCAATACATCGCGCCCCAGGATCTGCGTTCCTATGGTCTTATTCCTGAACTGATCGGCCGCCTCCCGGTGCTTACATACCTCCATCCGCTCGACAGGGCCACCTTGCGCAAAATCCTTACTGAACCCAAAAATGCTATTATCAAACAATATCAAAAACTCTTCAAAATCGACAAGATTGATCTTTCCTTTGAGGAAGAAGTTCTCGATTTCATTGTAGACAAAGCTGTTGAATTCCGATTGGGAGCCCGGGGACTGCGCTCGATCGTTGAAGCCATTATGATTGACTTCATGTTCGACTATCCCTCCAGAGAGCAAAAGGAACTCGCTGTTACACTCGACTACGCGCGCACCAAACTCGACAAAGCGAATATGAAGCGTTTACGGGCGGCCTGATCTCCTATTCCTGCCCCCAGTTTTGGTTGGGGTTCTTTCCCAGTACAATCTCCATTTTCCCTCCCTGCATTATCGTTGCATGATCAATAAAGCACTTATTATAAAGTTTTCCATTCAGAGAAACTGACTGGATGTAAACATTTTCAGTAGACTGATTCGTAACACTGATCGTGAACTTTTTCCCTCCGGGTAAAGGAATTTCAGCTCTTTCAACCAGGGGAGAACCCAGCATGTATACTCCGCCGCATGGATTGACAGGATAAAAACCAATGGCGCTCAGCACATACCAGGCCGACATTTGTCCGCAATCCTCGTTTCCTGATAAACCATCCGGCTGATCGCTATACATGGTTTTCAGGATGTGACGCACCCTGTCCTGCGTTTTCCATGGTTTTCCGGTATAATTGTAGAGATAAGCTACATGATGGCTGGGTTCATTGCCATGAGCATACTGGCCTATCAGGCCTGTAACATCAGGAAAATGGATATCTTCTGCTTTAAGTACATCGAACAGGGTGTCAAGCCGCTCGGAAAAGCGTTCCTTTCCTCCCATCCATTCCATCAATCCGGCAATATCATGAGGAACAAACCAGGAATATTGCCAGGCATTTCCTTCTGTATAACCATTACCATGCTGCGCCACTTCAGGACGAAAAGGTTCCGCCCAGCTGCCGTTCGCATTGCGGGGCCGCATGAGCCGGGTAGTCGGATCAGCCAGAAGTTTATATGCTTCAGACCGCTTCATAAAATAAGTATAGTCTTCCTCCTTACCCAGACCTTTGGCCATTTGAGCTATGCACCAATCATCATAAGCCCATTCAAGCGTTTTTGAAACTGATTCATCGAAATCTTCCTTACTCTGCCGGTTGGGATTTCCGTCAGCAGGCAGGTAACCATGCTGTATGTAAAGATCCAGTCCTTCCAGATTCCTTTTGGGTCCTTCGCCCATGGCTACCTGGCGCATAGCTTTATACACTTCTTCCTGAAGAGAAGTATCAATCAGTCCTTTCTTCCACGCATCTACAAGAACAGGTACCGAATGGTAGGCAATCATGCACCATGTTTCATTTCCCCATAGTGACCATTTAGGAAGCACTCCAAAATCATGGTAATGGGCAATCATGGCTTTTACAAAAGCACGTACCTTGTCGGGTGCTATGATAGTCATCAGCGGGTGCCAGCCCCTGAATGTATCCCATAAAGAGAAGGTGTAGTACATCTCATTTTTGTCGTCTTTCTTTATTTCATCGCTTGCTGTACGGTATTCACCAGTAACATCGCTGTAAACGTTGGGCTGTATGAAGGCATGGTAAAGTGCTGTATAAAATGTACGCAAAACAGAAGTATCGGAAGATGTTATGCGAATACTTCCCAGAGCTTCCTCCCAGGCAATTTCGGCCGCCTTGTGAATCCCGTCAAAATCCCAGCCGGGATTTTCCGTAAGAAGGTTGTTCCCAGCCCCTTCGGTACTGACTGATGAAATTCCGGTCTTAATCAGCAATGGTTTCTTCCCTTCAGGATGAAAAGTGACAAGAATTTTAAGTGCCAGTTGATTTGTATTGGAAATGGCTTCACCCGAAAAAGTGCTGAGATTCCCATCCGGACCGATAAGCCATATATCCGCCAAAGGAAGGGAAGACTGCATCCGGAAAAATACCTTCTGATTGTTTGCCCATCCGGCAGAAAATCTGTACCCCGAAAGGATATCGCTTCCTTCCTTTTTGACTGCCGAGCCTGTTACTTTGTCCCAGCTGACCAGTGACCCCAGATCAAGAATTATGGCCGGAATGGTACCTAGATCAAACGTATAGCGGTGCATTCCGGTACGTTTTGTTGCTGTAAGCTCAGCATGGATACCATTTTTAAGCATAACAGAATAGTATCCGGGAACAGCCTTTTCATCAGTATGACTAAACAAAGCATATTGCTTGTCTGCCGGTAATGCTGATAATTTTCCTTTATCTGCTTCTGGAATTTCTATAGGTAGAATCCTTATGTCCATAAGATCCGGTACGCCGGTACCACTGAGATGGGTATGACTGAACCCGGCAATTGTGTCCCAGGAATAATGATAACCGGAACACCAGTCCCAGCCTTCATGGTTGTTGTCCGGACTCAGCTGCACCATTCCAAAAGGAAGGGCCGCCCCCGGGAATGTGTGCCCATGTCCACCGGTTCCAATAAAAGGATCAACAAACTGAATGAGCTTCCCTTTTTCCTCTGTTTTCTGGCATGATGAAGCAAATACCATAGCAAGAACCGTTAGTGCAGTTATTCCTGAAAGTCTCATAGCATATGTTTTAATTGTGAAATATCCCAATAAGAGCTCAAAAATAAAAGGAAATTCAGAATCAATGAATGTTCTTTCACTGATTCATGAAAATTTTCGCATTTTTTTGAATTTCTGAAGCTTCAGGAAAGATAAACCGTTCAACAGATCAATTACCTACACTAAAGAATTTCAGATCATTTAACATTGTCTTTCAGACAGTAAAAACTGCTTCCTTGCTCAATTCCACAAGAGAGTACTCTGACTTTAGCCTGTTGATGGTTTCGTGCACCGTAAGAATTTCTGTTGCCTTCCATACCTTGGAACCGGCAAAGGAAAATCCTTCGTCAAAATTGCCCCGTGCGGCATTAAACAGAGCTTCGGCAATGCAGTAGGGTACTTTTTTGTAATCACAGGTCTTTAGGCACTTCCATGAACATTTAACCGGTTTTCTTTCTCCTGCCTGGACAGATCGAACAAAATCATTGATAATCACCCTGCCGGGTAAACCAACAGGACTGTTGATTATAACGACATCGTCAGGATTGCTGTTAATATAATTCTGTTTAAATGATTCGGCTACATCACATTCTGTCGTGGTAACAAAACGGGTTCCTATTTTTACTGCGCTTGCTCCGGCCTCCATAATTTCGTACATATCTCTTCCGTCATAAATTCCACCACCTGCAATGACTGGGATTTCCATTCCGTACTTTTGTTCATAAGGAGCCAATTCCAGCAAGGTATCCTTTACCAGCGAAGCCAAATTCTTTTCCGGCTGATCGAGTTCCTGCCGCGTAAACCCCAGGTGCCCGCCGGCCATAGGCCCTTCAACAACAACAGCATCCGGCACCCGTTTGTACCTCTCTGACCAGGAATGAAATATTATTCTGGCAGCCCTTCCCGAAGATATTTTTGGAACAAATTTAGTTTTGCGGGTTTCGAGCACAGAACTGTCTATATTGGAAGGCAGTTTCAGCAACAATCCAGCTCCGGTAATCACAATATCAATCTCTTCTTCCAGAGCTACCTTCAGCAAATCGTCATAATCGGTGACGGCATACATTATATTAACTCCCAGAACTCCGTTTGTTTTTGTACGGGCTTTCCTGATTTCCTTACGCAAAGCAGTTTTATTGGCTTCCCTGAAGTTTTTCCGGTAATCGGGCTCGGTCATTCCTATACCCACTGCCGATATGACTCCAATACCTCCTTCGTTGGCAACAGCTGACGCCAATCTTGATAACGATACGCCTACACCCATTCCTCCCTGAACGACTGGTAGCGGAACATGAAGGTCTCCAATGTTCAATGATTTCATAATACTTTTCTCCATTTTTAAACACAGCAAAAATAGTCCGAACCCCCTCTGCGGTGTCAAAACAGGGAAGAAATGAAGTTTTTAGGGATGAAAAGGATTACTTCAGGGACGAAAAAGATTTTTGTCTAATATCAAGAGATTAATTAAATGAAATCTAAACTATTTATAATTAACTAAATAACCTGATGATGACAGAATTCCGGGATATGGAGACTGGTACACGAGCTAAATCAGTTTCTTAAATTCTTCAATATAGTTCTGGGATACCGGGACAGGAAAATCGATCTGATCAAAAAACAAAGTATATCCCTGTGAATCACCTCGTACCTCCCTGACATGGTTGATATTGACAATATAGGAACGGTGGCATTTGAATATAAAATCGAAATCGCGCAGAGTTTCTTCTGCCTTTTTCAGGGAACTTCTCACCATCTGTTTTTTAACATTGCCATTACTCCGGTAGAACACTTCGATATAATTGTTGGCCGATCTTATGAGGATCAGGGCATCTGCGGTTATGCTGATGCTATCAGTTTTATATTCTGATTCGAGATGAATCAGTGTTTCCTTCATATTTCTTGCCTTCATCAGCCGCTCGTTCATTTGCATAGCAGTTTTAAGGTGCATCCGCAAAAGGCGTTCCTGGTTGATGACAATCAATGCTGCCACCGGCAGACTGGCAATAAGAAGAATCTTCCCGATATCAGAAAAATGAAGATTCATAATCTCAAATAATCGTGTATAAATCAGAAAATCAGCAAATGAGACATTGAGCAGCAACCATACATCCCAGACTATTTCCTTTCCCACATTCCATTTCTCGCTCCGGAAAAGCCGTGGAAACAAACTTGGCAGCACCAGAAGGTTTATAGCAAGCGTAACAAAAGTGCTAAGAAAAAAACCGGCAATAAGAAATACGAGTTTTTTGGGATGAGAGTAAATTTCAATGGGCTGAAAAACAAGAATAAATGCAAGAACGCCCATACTGATAAAGAAAATGACCTTGGCATTGTGTTTAAGGTCTTCATTGAAAGGATATGGTTTTTTTAAAAAACGAAGCATGAGAATATATTAAGACTATATGAGGCGTTTCGCTGGTGAACCATGCTGATTAGCATCGAAAAAACACGTGAAATTAAGAAATATTGCCCTCCATTTTTTTATTCTGCAAAAATTTCTTTTTTTTGTAATGTGTATAGTACGAAAGAATGATAACAAATAGAACATGGTGGTGGTGGATCAGTGACTCCCGGTTTCCGTGAGGCTGGTAAGCCATACCTGTTAGAAGACGATATAAGGCCTGCCGAATCACGGCGGGCCTTTTTTGTTGCAATAACCTATAAAATTGATAAACGTGAAGCGGTTTTATTTCAATGTAGTACAAAAGAAAATCCTGGCCGACACAATCACTCCGGTAGGGTTGTACCTTAAACTGCGGGACATATTCCCCCGGGCAGTTTTACTCGAAAGTTCCGATTTTCATGGCAGTAAAGGGAGTTATTCATTTATCTGCCTAAAGCCTCTTTCAACCTTCGAGATAAAAAACGGAAAAGTTCAGATTGGCTATCCCGACCGATCTTCAGAAACTCTGACAATTTCAGGCGGACAACTTCCGGACCTTCTGGAAAGCTTCCGCCTGTTGTTCCAGCCGAACACCCATGAAACGCCGGCAAACGGATTGTTTGGCTACCTTGCCTATGATGCTGTTCAGTACGCGGAAACCATTTCTTTTCCTGATACTGGTGATACTCCCGATGCAATCCCAGAGGTTTCCTACAGTTTCTACAAATACATCATTGCCATCAATCACTTTCAGAATGATCTGTACCTGATTGAAAACCTTTTTGACGGTGAGGAAAGCCAGCTTCCCGTTCTGGAATCGTTGCTTCAGAACAGGAATTTTGCTGCATACCCTTTCCGGCCCGACAAAAAAGAAACATCAAACCTCACCGATAGTCAGTATATGGAACTGGTAACCCGGGGTAAGGAGCATTGTTTACGTGGCGACGTCTTTCAGATAGTTCTTTCCCGGCAGTTTTCCCAATCCTATTTTGGCGACGATTTCAATGTTTATCGTGCTCTTCGTTCGATTAATCCTTCCCCCTACCTGTATTATTTTGACTTCGGTAACTATCGTATTTTCGGATCTTCACCCGAAGCACAGCTTGAGATCAGGAGCAACACTGCATACATACATCCAATAGCCGGGACATTTAAGCGTACCGGTGACGATGAAGCCGACAAGGAACTGGCCCACCGTCTCAGCAATGATCCAAAAGAAAATGCCGAGCACATTATGCTGGTGGATCTGGCCCGCAATGATCTGAGCCGAAATGCCACCGAGGTAAAAGTTGAAACCTATCGCGAAATTCAGTTCTATTCACATGTCATTCATATGGTATCAAAAGTCTCTGGGAAAATACTTCCTGAAACCAACCGGGTTAAAGTGCTTACTGACTCATTCCCTGCAGGTACCCTTTCAGGAGCACCAAAATTCAAAGCGATGGAATTGATCCGTAAGTATGAGCAGAAAAACAGAGGGTATTACGGCGGGTGCATAGGATATTTCGGTTTTAATGGCGACGTAACCCATGCCATCATGATACGTTCCTTCCTGAGCAAAGCCAACAGGCTTTTTTACCAGGCAGGTGCCGGGATTGTGGCTGCCTCTATAGAACAAAAAGAACTTCAGGAAGTCAACAATAAACTGGCAGCGCTTAAAAGTGCTGTACTTATGGCAGGCGAGATCGGATTATGAACAAAAAAATTGTAGACATGAAACGCATAATGATTCTTGATAATTACGACTCCTTTACCTACAATCTGGTGCATGCGATCCAGAAAATTACCGGGCAGAGGGTTGACGTATATAGAAACGACTCGGTGTCGCTGGAAAAAATTGCTGCATACGATAAGATTCTTCTTTCTCCCGGCCCGGGTATCCCCGATGAGGCAGGTATTATGAAGCTTCTCATTAAAGAATATGCTCCTTCAAAAAGCATTCTTGGTGTGTGCCTTGGTTTGCAAGCCATAGCTGAAGTATTTGGCGGCAGACTCAGGAATCTTTCCAGGGTGTTCCATGGTGTAGCAACCAATATCCATGTTGTAAAAACAGAAGACTTGCTTTTTCAGGATATCCCGGAGGTTTTTAAGGCAGGACGATACCATTCCTGGATTGTAAGCCGGGAAAACCTGCCCGAATGTTTTGAAATTACAGCAATTGACGACCAAAATGAAATTATGGCCCTCTCCCACCGTGAATATGATGTGCGCGGTGTTCAGTTTCATCCCGAATCGGTACTCACCCCTCAGGGAGAGAAAATCATTCAAAACTGGCTGAATGCCTGAATGTATTAACCCTAAAGCATTACAACCATGAAAGAGATTCTACGGGAACTGTTTGATCATAAAAAGCTCACACGCAGTGAAGCCCGTTCCGTATTAACCAATATTGCCCAGGGAGCATATAACCATTCCCAGATGGCAGCCTTTATTTCTGTCTACCTGATGCGAAGTGTAACCGTTGACGAACTGAGCGGATTCAGGGATGCCCTGCTCGAACTGTGCATCCCTGTCGATTTTTCTGATCTGAAAACTATCGATCTTTGTGGTACCGGTGGCGACGAAAAAGATACTTTCAACATCTCTACCATCGCCAGTTTTATCGTGGCAGGAGCTGGCGGAATGGTGGCCAAGCATGGAAATTACGGCGTTTCATCTGTATGCGGTTCTTCTAATGTTCTCGAATCACTTGGATACAAATTCTCCAATGATTCCTCAAAACTGCGAAGAGAAATTGAAAAATGTAACATTTGCTTCCTGCATGCGCCCCTGTTCAATCCGGCAATGAAAAACATTGCTCCTGTGCGCAAGGAACTGGGCATGAAAACTTTCTTTAATATGCTGGGGCCGATGGTTAACCCCTCACGGCCTAAATACCAGATGGTGGGGGTTTTTAACCTCGAACTTATGCGGCTTTACAGCTATATCTATCAGGAATCATCCGAAAATTTTGCTATTTTGCATAGTCTTGATGGTTATGATGAAATTTCCCTGACGGGCGAGGTTAAAATTACTGATGCATCGGGTGATCGGATAGAAACTCCTGAAAGCCTTGGCTTCAAAAAGGTTGCACCGGAAGATATACGGGGTGGCAAAAGCATCGACGAAAGTGTGGGAATATTCCTTGATATACTGCAAAACAGAGATACCTCGGCCAGGAAAGATGTTGTTATTGCCAATGCTGCCCTTGCACTTGCCTGTCTGAACAAAGATAAATCAATGCAGGATTGCATACTGATGGCCTCCGAATCCCTTGAAAGTGGCAAAGCGTACAATGCCCTTAAGAAATTAATTGAAATACAACCATGAACAGTATTCTTGAAGAAATCATCGCCCACAAGAAAAAGGAAGTGGAAGAACGGAAAGAACGCCTGCCGTTCTCTTCGCTGATGAGGAAAGCTGAAAGCATTTTCAGCGGCCCGTCACTCAAGGATGCCTTGACGTCAGGAAGTTCTCCTGCTATCATCGCAGAATTCAAACGAAAAAGCCCTTCAAGAGGCATTCTGAATGAAACGGTCTCTGTACAATCGGTAGTAACAGGATATTCCGCTTACGGAGCAAGTGCCATATCGGTCCTAACTGATGAAAAGTTTTTCGGAGGATCATGGAACGATCTTCATCTGGCGCGTCAGATTACGGATCTTCCTATTCTCTGCAAGGATTTTATCATCGACCAGTATCAGCTCTGGGAGGCAAAAGCAGCAGGTGCTGATGTTATCCTGCTGGTGGCCGCAGCACTCGACCCCAGGCAGCTCCATATGCTTGCCGAAAGAGCAAATGATCTCGACATGGAAGTGCTTCTTGAAATTCATAACGAACAGGAACTCGATGCATTGCATCAGAGTGTTACCCTGGTTGGGGTTAACAACAGAAACCTCAATACATTCAGCACTTCGGTTGATGTCTCTCTAAACCTCGCTGATAAAATACCGAATGATTTTATCAAAATTGCCGAAAGCGGAATCGCATCAGCCGATACCATCATTACCCTTTATAAAGCTGGGTATAAAGGCTTCCTCATCGGAGAGCATTTCATGCGGCATCCCGATCCTCCGCTTGCTCTCCATCAGCTCCGCCAGGACATTGTGAATAAAATGAAGCTATGAACCTGCTGATCAAAATTTGCGGAATGAAAGATCCCGATAATATCAGGGAGGTAGTAAACCTGCGGCCTGACCTCCTGGGATTTATTTTTTATCCTCTATCCCCAAGGTATATCGGGGAAAAACCGGAAAATAATTTGTTCCGGGAAATTCCCTCCGGAATAGGTAAAACTGGGGTCTTTGTGAATCCTAAGTTGGAGTCTGTTCTTTTTCATAGTAAAAAGTTCGGACTACACTTTGTTCAGCTTCATGGTGAGGAAACACCGGAAGAATGCAGAGAATTGGCCATGCATGAATTACAGGTTATAAAGGCCTTCCGTGCCGATGCCTCCTTTAGTTTTGAAATTCTCAGCCAGTATGCACCTTTTTGCCGTTTTTTTCTTTTTGACACGGCAACTTCCCAATACGGAGGTTCAGGAAAACATTTTGACTGGAGATTGCTGGATCGGTATAAGGGTCCGGTGCCTTTTTTTCTCAGCGGTGGCATCGGTCCGGAGGATGCAGAGAAATTGGCTGAATTTTCCCATCCCTTTCTGGCCGGAATTGATGTAAACAGCCGTTTTGAGACTTCTCCAGGCGTCAAAAACATTGAAATGCTGAAAAAATTTATCACAACAATCAGACAAACGATATGAATTTTGAAGTAAATGAAAAGGGATTTTACGGGCCATATGGCGGAGCCTATATTCCTGAAATGCTGGTTCCCAACATCACACAACTGCGCCAGGTATACCGGAAAATTCTTGACAGCGAAGACTTTCAACGGGAATTGCAACAACTGCTCCGCGATTTTGTCGGCCGCCCTACTCCCTTATATTATGCATCCCGCTTATCAGAAAAATACCGTACACAGATTTATTTGAAAAGGGAGGACCTGGCGCACACCGGCTCGCACAAACTGAATAATGCTCTTGGGCAGATTCTTCTGGCCAAACGCCTTGGAAAAACCCGGATCATTGCCGAAACAGGAGCAGGACAACATGGAGTAGCAGCAGCCACCGTTTGTGCACGGGAAGGAATGGAGTGTATCGTGTATATGGGAGAAACCGACATTGCCCGCCAGGCACCTAACGTGGCCCGGATGAAAATGCTCGGGGCTAAAGTTGTTCCGGTAACCTCGGGAAATAAAACACTGAAAGATGCAACGAACGAAGCTATCCGCGATTGGATTAACAATCCCGAAGATACTTACTATATTATCGGATCTGTCGTCGGACCGCATCCATATCCCGATCTTGTTACCCGTCTGCAGTCAGTGATAAGCCAGGAGCTGAAGGAACAGCTTAGCGAAAAAACTGGAAACCCCTGCCCGGATTATATACTGGCCTGTGTGGGAGGCGGGAGCAATGCCGCTGGAATATTCTATCATTACCTGGACCGTCAGGAAGTAAACCTGGTGGCCGTGGAAGCTGCCGGCAAAGGGCTTGACACAAAAGAAACAGCCGCAACAATCAAAAAAGGAAGACCTGGCATTATCCATGGAAGTAAAACCTATCTGATGCAGAATGATGACGGACAAATAACCGAGCCATATTCTATTTCAGCCGGACTTGATTATCCGGGAATCGGCCCATTGCACTCATGGCTTTATGAAACAGGCAGAGTGCAATTCCTCTCCGCTACCGATATAGAAGCACTGGAAGCAGCTCTTGAGCTGACACGGCTTGAAGGGATTATTCCTGCCCTTGAATCAGCACACGCCCTGGCAGCCCTTTCCATGATTCCGTTCAAACCAGATCAGACCGTTGTAATCAACCTGAGCGGAAGAGGAGATAAAGACCTTGCCGCCTATACAAAGTTTATTACTGACACAGAAAACTTAAATCCATGAACCGCCTGCATACCCTTTTTCAGAAAAAAAAGAACCGTATCCTTTCCGTATTTTTTACGGCTGGATATCCCAATCTTAATGATACCGGTACAATTCTAAGAGAACTGGAACAAAATGGTGTCGACCTCGTTGAAATTGGAATGCCATTCTCTGATCCCCTTGCCGATGGACCTGTTATTCAACACAGCAGCCAGGTTGCTTTACAGAATGGTATGTCGCTGAAAATTCTTTTCCGGCAATTATCCGGTATAAGAGAACGGGTTTCCATGCCCCTGATCCTGATGGGATACCTAAATCCTGTTCTTTCATATGGTTTTGAAAAATTCCTGGAAGATGCCCATCGTCTGGAAATTGACGGAATTATTCTTCCCGACCTTCCGCCAGAAGAATACGAAGAACAATATAAAACTCTCTTTGAAAAATATTTCCTGTCAAACATTTTTCTGATTACACCCCAGACCTCTGACGAACGAATAAGAAAAATTGACAGCCTGAGTGACAGCTTTATTTACATGCTCTCAACTTCAGCCACAACCGGTACAAGAAAAAGCGGATTTAACGTTCACCGGAATTACTTTGAACACATTCGATCTCTAAATCTTACTCACCCCCTGTTGATTGGTTTTGGAATACGTGACCAGGAAACATTTGAGGAAGCCTGCCAATATGCCGCCGGAGCAATTGTGGGCACTGCCTTTATTGAAGCATTACAAAAAGGTGAAAATCTTCAGGAACAAATTCGGAATTTTGTTAGTTCAATCAGGAAAATATAAAGCTATCATACATATTAAAATATGCGTGTGATACGTAAAGAGCCTCTTTCAGTTCTTTTAACCCAATAAATGAAAGATTTTGATAAGTCGAGGTTACCTCGATAGGTTTAATATTTATTGTGTTTCTATTGATTAATCTCGGTTTAAGAAGGGATAAGCCGATGCCAATTGCAACAATCCCACCCGTTGCATAGCAGTTCGCATCAGCTCCTTGTGCACAATCCGTAATAAAAAAGGCATGCCACAAACAGACCGGCATGCCTCTTTAAATGATGCAACGAACTTTTACCTGCGCCAACGAAATCTTTGCATCCTCATTTCCTTCACCTGCGATTCGCTTCCTTTGGAGATGGTTACCTTGTTATCGCATTCTCCGTCACCATAGTCAATAATAACAGGTTCTTTATCACCGATTTTGACTTCTATCACACCGCTCACGATGAAACGGCAGGCCATTTTTACGTGCAACGGCTCCACAATGGTTCTGGAATAGCTGAAACCCCTGAAGTTTGTTCCTGTTGCATATCCGGTTATCAGGTATTCATCGTCCCATACATTGCGTGTTTCGGCACCGGCCACCCATTCGCGCGTGCGGGTATACTCGCGGGTCATAACTGCACCATCACTTGTGGTAATTTTTCCATTCCGAAGGGTTACCGAAAAGTAATAGTGGCCGTTTTCATTCAGACCCATGTTCTCAACTATGCGGGTACCCTCAATCAGATTGCCGTTCACATGAAAATTCTGCAATTCAATAATTTTCAGGAAACCCAGATCACGGTAATGTCCGATACGCTTCACAATGATCTTACCACTACGTACATTATCGTTACGATCGGTACAGCCGTTACCGAAATCTACCGTCAGAATAACAGTGTCTCCCGATATATAATGGGTTACAACAGGACATGTATCCGAAAGAATAGCCTCACCGCTTTTCAGGTTCAGGTTGTCCAGCATGTCATCGTACTGATCGGCAAAGGTCATAATGTCTTGATCAGTGGCATCCATCAGGGCATCATCAAGAACAGTCTGCCCCTCGTCACTGGTTAAAAAGCTGTCATCCTTATTGCAGGCCGAAAAAAACAGTACCATAGGAATCATTATCCCGGCAGTTAGTAAGAAACGATGCAATGTTTTCATAGTTCGTGAATTTTAGGTTTTACATTCAAGTTTGACTCTTTGATGCAAAACCCGTTTAAAGGTTTAATGAAAAATGAAAAAAAAGAGGCAGAGCTTATCTGCCTCATGATCAATGTTTTTATTGATAACTTATCCGAGGTATGATCTCAGCAGTTTGTTCTTTGATGTCCGTTGAAGCCTCCGAATTGCCTTTTCTTTAATCTGGCGGGTTCTTTCTCTTGACAGTCCGATTTCGGCACCAATTTCTTCCAGCGACATTTCCTTATGTCCGATGCCAAAGTAACGTTCAATAACTGAACGTTCCTTTTCACTGAGCACAGAAAGTGTCCGGCTGATTTCCTTTCTGAGAGACTCTTTAATAAGCTCATCATCAGCCACCGGTGATTCTTTGTTCTCCATCACATCGAGCAGACTGCCGTCTTCTTCTTCACCGAAGGGAGCGTCAACTGACAGATGACGACCCTGCAGACGAAGTGTATTAGCAACCTTTTCTTCAGGCAGTTCCACCCGTTCGGCAACTTCTTTGGGTGTAGGAGGACGCTGGAATTCCTGTTCCAGAGCATTAAACACCTTGTTGATCTTATTAATCGTTCCGATTTTATTCAGTGGAAGCCTGACGATACGGCTTTGTTCAGCAATAGCCTGTAAAATGCTCTGTCGTATCCACCAGACTGCATAAGAGATAAACTTAAATCCTTTGGTCTCATCAAATTTTTCGGCAGCCTTTATCAAACCCAGATTTCCTTCATTAATCAGATCGGGCAGACTAAGCCCCTGATGCTGGTATTGTTTGGCTACCGACACAACAAATCGCAGATTGGCACGCACCAACCTCTCCAGAGCAGCACGGTCTCCACTCCGGATACGCCGGGCCAGCTCCACCTCCTCCTCAACGGTCAGCAATTCTTCTTTGCCGATTTCAAGTAAGTACTTCTCCAGTGAAGCACTTTCCCGGTTGGTAATCGACTTTGTAATCTTCAGTTGTCTCATCGCAAACTCCTCACAATTTATTATTATGCTTACACCAACAAATTAGTAACGCTTCTTGTTCAGTTTCATTATGCCGTTATACGAAAAAAAAAACCGAATGTTACATCTTGTACAGAAATTTTTCTGCTCTGTAACATTCAAGTTATTGCTTGTGAATATTTTATAATAAGCTATTAAGTACTGAATTATCAATCAAAATCTTTTGCAAAAATAAAAAATTTTTTTAAAAATACATTATTTATCCCATCAAAAATTGTGCCGACCTGAGTTCATTATAAAAATCTTACATGGATGCCTTAGGAATAGGTTTTCCGATATCCCAGGCATGAATTTAATAAGATAAAACAAATCAGTTACCTCTCAAACAATATATCCGCACAATATTTGTTCAATACATTATCTCACAAGCCGTTACTCCTTTTTTTAAGGAAAGTGTAAAATCTGCATATAATGATTTTCCAATCAGTGTAGTTGTGAAAGGCACATTTTGGCCATCTGCAGATATAGCATGAATTGTTTCAGCATTTTCAGGAAGTAATAGATGCACAAAAGCTGCCTCACCGCTTCCTGTAATGTTTAATCTTATGGTTCGCTTCACTGCGCTATGATGAAAAGTATACGCCACATAACCCTGAGAAGCGGCATAGCGTATAATTACCAGAGCAGTGTCCGTGTGAGACGAAATCCATCGGGGAGCAATACGCGGATGAGAAAAGGCCGTACCCATGTCGGTGATACCAGCGAGACCCTCTACCAGAGCAGCCATCCCCAGTGCGGCTGCCCAGTTATCCGGACCTCCGTACGACTGAGGTGGAGGAGGAATATATTTCATTCTGTCGGCAAGACTAACAGCAATAATGGCCCAAATACCTTTATCCTCACTGCAACGGAATGCAATTTGCCTGATTTCCTTTTCCGGAAAAGGATTTGAAATTGCTGCCCAGCATACCCCAACATCATTGCTGACCCCATTTGGACCACGCCAGGCTATACCAGCCATTTTTCCGTTCAGTTCAGGAAACCACCATCCTGTGACATGCTTTCCGTTGAGGATGTACTGCGCTGCAGAAGTTCCATCCATATAATGAAATATTACACTCCCTGCAATCCCTTCCGATCCGGCCTGCCCAAGCGCATGAAGCAGACCTATCATACCGGCTTTTCTCCCGACAGGAATAGAAACCTGTTGAATGAATCCCTTTTGTTTTGAAAGCCCGATTACAGTCTTACCTTCATTTATTGACGGATCCTGAACATAAAATTCAATACCGCCAAAGGTCTGTTTCCCCCAGGGCAGGTTCCGCATGTCATTTCCCTGACGTTCATTCATCCAGGGCAATGTTCCCTTGACGACATGGTCATAAATACTCATATTTGCTACCTTTCGGATATCCAGAGGCTGATATACCGGATCAGGAGGCGGTGGTGGATAAGCTCCGGTATAAGAGAACCAAATACGAGAACCATTGCCATATTTATTTCCCAGGTCAAGCATTCGCAGGAGAATATCAGTTCCATACCATTCATAGCCGTTTTCAAATGCACCTCTGGCCAATTCTCCGGCAGCATGACCGGCAACCCCTCCGTTCATATACTGCCACTTTTCATTATGTCCTCCGAAACCCCTTTCAAACGGAGGATAAATTGCGTACCATTCTCCCGGAGAGCCGGGCGGCAAATGTTGCTTCAGATCAAGATAGGTTTCAATAATTGCGGAATTCTGCTCATACGGTAAGCCTCTGTTGACAGAATAGGCATTCGACTGAGAAATCTGACTTTTTTCATCCACACCCAGATTTCTTTTGACCGATGGATCTTCATCAATAAAATGAGTAAAGAAGCGTCCGTTCCAGGCAATCGCATTAAGCCGCTCCCTGATTTCCCGGGCTCTCTGCCTGTATTTCACTGCCGACTCCTGTTCACCGGTATGGGCCAACATTTCGGCCAGGTATTCACAAGCTTGCGCATATCCGGTATTGTCACCATAGAAAATCCCGAATTTGGTTTTTCCCGGAACAACACACATGGTCGGGGTTAAAGCATCCTTCGGTGTATATTCATCATCCACCTGGAAATCCCACGAATCAATTGTGTATGGACGTTTCAACAGCCCGAACCTTTTCGACCAGCGCAGACTATCGGTAACATTATAATCTAGAGCCCGGGCTGCCGAAGCCAGCTTCGACTGCATCCACCGATCATCACCCGTGGCTTTCCAGCACTGGTATAACAAGTCAACAAAAAGATACTCCACATGGTTCTCATTGGGCTGACGGACAAAAAGAACCGTATCAAACCTTTTTACGAAATTTGTGGAACCGTAAGCAAGGTCGTAGTACCCAGGCCGCTCACTATTTCTGATAAAACTATATATCATCCCGTCTTCTCTCTGAACTTCGCTAAACAAATCAATCATGTCTGAACCATAAGGACTGAAATATTTCATTCCCTTATTCGTCTGGTCATTGTCCAGAACCCAGGGGACAAAAACCTTGTATTCTTTTCCCCGGAAAAGATATGTTTCGGTACCGTCAGCACTGTAAACACACATCCCCTTGTATAAAAGATTAAATAATTCCTCGAATCTACCTCTGTCGGAAATTTTGGTTACAGCTTCCATATTAAAAGTAAAGGTACGTAGTACTTCTCCCTTGCTGTCCAGAAGTACTGCCTTTTGCATACCCGGCTTTCCTCCAACAACAAATGAACCCGATTTATCCACCTGAACAGTTATATATTTATTCCCTCCACCGTCGTATACATTTAACGTACAGGGAATGGAAGATATGACCATAAGTGTATCCAATGGTCGGACAACTTCAGAAAAAGGCATGCCCAAGGGACTTTCCGTGTTTCCTTTAACCGAACAAAGCATGTAAACTCCGGAACACTCTCTTACAAAAACATTTCTTGTTACACTCTGGGCACCAACAGGCAAGAAAATCGGAAAATAGAGAAAAAAGATAAACGGCAATACGACAGATCGCCTTAATACGCGCTGTGACAACATAGATTGGTATTTTAGGTTGGTTGTAATTATTAAAAAACAAAAATAACATTTTACCAGAATTGTAGAATTAATAAGTATAAGGCCAACCAACGCAGAGCAGGTGGGCATCAGGCATTCACGTTCGACTTAATCTGTTGATTTTCTTAACTTTAAGTCTGGCGAGCCATACTTACATTGCGTAGATCTTGATCATCATTGACTTTTCAGAATTTCCTGAAGTATAACAAAAGACCAATGTGAGTTATTTATTTCCACTGCGTAACATGTTCACCACGATAAATAAACCCTCCCCTGTTTTTTCCTATGTATACTCAACAAGGAATTTGTATCTTGGAAAAAATTTTTCATAGAATCTTATGTTACTCTCCTCTTTTTTTCTGCGGTTTACAACGATACAATTTGTTTTATTCTTCATACACTCTCTTTTATTTGCTCAGACAGACTCCCTTCTGAAGCAGGGAATGCGTTTCCATGATGAAGGCAAATTCAGGGAGGCTCTGGAATGCTATCAGAAAGTACTTGAGTCAGAACCCAACAATGCCGAAGCTTTATACGAGATGGCCTATACCTTTATGAGCACAGGAGATTATAAGCGGGCAGCTCAATATGCAAAAAACAGCATCCGGAAAGGAAAGAACCCTTATGCCGGATCCTATGCAGTTTGGGGATCTTCACTTGATGAGCTGGGACAGAAGGAAAAAGCCCTGAAAGTATTTGATGAAGGAATTAAATACTTTCCCGAAGACCATTTGCTTGTTTACAATAAAGGATTAACACTGTATCGTATGAAGCGATACCATGAAGCAGAGCAGATACTTTGCCGTTCAATCCAACTAAGGCCAAGCCACCCTGGGAGTCATCTTCTTTTAGCTTATACTGAAGCTGAACTTGGAAATAGAATAAAGGCAATGCTTCCGCTGTATATTTTTCTCTTAATTGAATCGCGCACCGAACGATCAAAAACCGCATGGGAGATGCTTGCTTCCTTGCAGGTTAAGGGTATGTCTTCAACTCGGTCCAGCAAAATCAGTATTAGTGGGTATTCCAGAGAAGATTCTGACAGTCTTGGAATATTTGAAATAACAGTTAGTATGGCTGCAGCAGCAAGTATTGCCGGGAAAACCGACAGTACGGAGCTTGGAAGGTTTGCCAGACGAAACGAAACATTATTCTCAGTTTTTAGTGAGATAAAAAGAAATGAAGACAATGTCTGGTGGAATTTTTACATTCCTTTCCTTTCAGATGTTCATGTATCCGGCAACACAGAAGCTTTCAGTTATTATATAAGCCGGGGTGCCAGATCCAAAGAAGCCGAAACCTGGTTTGCTGAGAACCCGGATAAGATGAACCGGTTTGCCGATTGGTTTGGACAACAGCAATACCTGCGTTAAGCCCGGATTGCGCATCAGGAGAGCAAGCGAACTGATGCGCAGTGGGTTAGCCTTTAGTACAGGCATCCGGGCAAATCCCGCTGAAACGCAGTGAAAGCGGCCCGCAGGGCATATTGCGCGGTTCTTTAGCGCAATGTGGGTTAA
>CAZJQN010000013.1:0-41776 GCA_964548125.1 uncultured Bacteroidales bacterium
AGTAACCAAAAAAAGTCTCCACGATTGAAGGCTGAGGCCTCCTCGTCAGATACCCAAACTATCGTCCATAATGAACCCGGCCTCAGCCCACACCAATCGTGGACGTCCGCCCCACAGGCTTGTTCAGAGCCAGAGCATGAGCAAGAGCTAAATTGCGTTTCAAAAATGGAATTCCCTCTAAAAATAATTTTGCTCTAATCATGCAGGTTTTAACCCACAATACGCATTATACTATGCCTATTGTGCCTGTTAGGCCGATTTCTCTTTGTTCCATCGGGGTTAGTCCGGTTGAATTTGTTAATTCATGGTACCTCGGTTAATAAAAAAAGTAACTACTGGTTAAGAAAATCCGGCGTTATTAAGTAACAGCAATCGTATTAGTTAAAATGCCAATCTCAGGACTTAATCGATATAATCCTGATAATTAGGATCACTTTTAACTTTTTCCATTAGATCTTTCTGCGCCAGGTATTTTTTACGTCGAGCGTAATTTTCATCTTTATAGCCCATGATTTTGGCTATTTCCTGGTAGGAAACGTTCTCCAAATAAAGCTTCAACACTTTCTGAGAATCTGCATCAAGGGTAAGGAAATGCTTCTGTATGATTGAATACTTCAAACTCGCATTCACTTCAGATGAATCAGGAGGAGGTTCAATTTCATAATTGTATTCGCCTGGCAGCGGATTTACGGGCTTTCTCTTCTCCAGCAGTTTCAACCACAAATTTTTACATACCCCAAAAAGGTACTGACGAAAATCCTTTATCACCGGCGGGGGATTCATCTTCATATAACGGTACATGATAATGAGGGCTTCCTGGAAAACGTCCTTGGCATCTTCATCGTTCCCTCCGTTTTTTACAATGTATGCCTGAATCATAGGAAAATAACTACGGTAAATAAAGGTTAACACAGCTGCATTCCGTGCCCGTACCCCTTCGAGAAGTTCTGCATGACTGTATTCGCTCACGATCCAGGCGTTTGGACAAAGGCAATAGTTTTCAAATATATATAAAAATAGATTAAAGCGAACTTTGGAGCTCTACTTAATCGAATTTACTTTTTTTTTTCGTTTTGGATCACCTTGACAATATGACAACGAATGGAGGCAAACAGAATAAATTTTAAACCAACGGCATGTAACTTATCTACTCTTTTAAATGGACAATTTATATGTCCGCAAAGCACTTCCAGTTTATCCGTCTTTAACCCGTGAGTTTGTCAAGCAAACGGAAAAGCATTTCCCTTGCAGAGGGAATATTGGAAACACCCTCAGCGATTTCCTGGGGAGACTGAACCCATTTTCCCGGAATCAAATCAGAGAAAGATTCCCGTGTAATCATGTCAAGTGATTCTCCTGTTTCTTCGAGATGAAACTGAAGCGCCACCACGTTGGATCCGTATAGAAATCCCTGATTCTTACATGCTTCCGACGAACCCACTAATACTGCCCCGTCGGGAAGATCAAATGTTTCTCCGTGCCAGTGAAAAACGACTCCTGACTCCGGAAAATGGTTAAAAAGAGTCTTATTCCTTATATCAACGGTGAATCTCACCGGAAACCAACCGATTTCCTTCTCCCTGTTCCTGTAAACATTTTTCCCCAGCGCTGAAGCAATTAATTGCGCTCCAAGGCAAATACCAATTACTTTATTTTCCCGTTCAATGCTCTTTTGAATAAAAGCCTTCTCTTCTGCCAGCCACGGATAGCTTTCCACATCATTCACGCTCATCGGTCCACCCATTAATACCAGAAGATCAAAAGAATTAATGGATGGAAATGCTTCACCGTTAAATAATTTAGTAAACCCGATCTGCGCTTTACGTTCTGTTGCCCAATCCAGAATAAGACCAGGGCCTTCAAAAGGGACGTGTTCAACTATATGCACTCTCATTAATCAGAAATTTATAGTAAAAGCCAGATAGCAACAACAACCAGCATGCACCCAAAGATAAAATATTGTGCCTTTTGTAAGCTTTCTGTTCGCAGCAGGAGAGACAAAAAATTTCCTGCCATGGTCCACACCACATGGGCCGAAGCCGACAGAAGGACCACAGCAAAGGTCAAAACAGCAATTTGTTCTGCCAGTTTACCTGACGGATTGAAAAATTGGGAATACATCAGTAACAATGCCAGAACAAGTTTTGGATTCAGCGCACTGATGATCACTCCGGTAAAATACCCCGGATACTGAGCAGTAACAGTATTTTTCCCATTTACCCCAGCGCGGAAAAATCCGTAAGCAAGCCAAAGAATATAAATGCAGCCGGCTATACGGAAATATTTCATTAACCAGGGATTATGAATAAACAGTTCTCCAACTCCCATCCCAGCCAGAATGCTGTAAAGAGCAATAATTGTATTGATACCGAGAATCAGTGGTAGTGTCTTGCGAAAACCATATGTAGCCCCACAGGAAGCACACATAAGATTATTTGGACCGGCACTGAAGGCCAGCGGAAACATGAGCCCAAACCATGGCAGAAACCACGCCAAATCCATATAATTCCACATTTCAATCAAAAGGTTGACCTACAAATATACATAAACACCGTTGATGCATCAGTTTGATTTTATTGTCTTCCATGTCTGAAAATTATGATCTCCAGAAAATGAGATCACGCTTCCATCCAGACACAAACCATAGGTACATTCTAATATTCTCTGATGCCGTTTTTGTTTTAAAAAATGTAACGAATTCCTTTTTTGATCGTCATATTATCAGAAAAATTTAACAGAATTTCCATGCGTATCAATCTTCTGCCCAACGAAACGGTGGTCAAAGCATCTGAAGGCAGGCACCACAATGGAAAGAGCGCTGTGAGTGGAAAACTGATTCTCACTAACCAGCGTCTTCTCTTTACCGATGCTGAAAATGCACAAATTCTCCTCAGTATTTCTCCTTCCTGCATTCAGGAAGTTCTTCCTTTTCATAATGGCATTTTTACTGCAAAAGGATTGCAGGTTGTTCTGAAAGATGGGAATACCATGCGGTTTACAATGAGAAATTTGAGTGACTGGACTCGCCTTATTAATAAAATGTACTAATTTTCTATTTTAGCAGCAAATTTTGCTGTGTGAAAAATATTCCGGTTTTCTTTTTTCTATGCATTCTTGTATCCTGCCAGTTTCCCGTATATTTTGAAAACACTTCCGTTCAGCCCCTTACCATTGAAGTATTGCGTCCTGCTAAAGGCACATTGATACCGCCACAGGGCAAAATGCTTATTTTCCCGGGCAACAAAGCCGAAACGCGTGTTTATGTAAATGGTGCCGAGGATACTTCTTTCAGGAACATCAGCATGGAAACCCTTTATATGGTTACCGACGGAGTTATCGAACGACTGGAGGACTCCCCTTCCCTTATTCCTGTTAGCCTGCCTGCTGACAAAATACCGGCTCCGGGAAGAAAACTGTCCTGGGACCTTATTGATGCTCTGGCCACACCAGACACATGTGAATCTGTGCTTACCATCGATCAAAGTATCACCGTCAATGAAGCCTATACAGAACAATCTTCGTCTTTTTATTCACTCGAATCATATTATACAGTTATTGCCGAAACAGAAATATATGTTCGCTGGACTTTGTATGATCGCGAAAAGAGAGTATTTGAAGCAAAAGATACGACCATCCATAACCGCCAGGTGACGAACTGGTATCCAACTCCTGACGAAGCGTTTAATGAACTGCCTGCGCCGGAAGATATCATTAGCCAGACGGCCAGGGAAGCAGGTTATGCCATTGCTTCTACCATTTCTCCATTATGGGAAACAGCCAACCGTTACTTTTTCAGTTCAGGATCAAAAGAGATGAGGACTGCAGCCGCATTTATTTCCTCAGGAGAATTTGCAAAAGCTGATTCCGTATGGAGCATCCTCGAAAGCACACGTAATAAAGGAATTGCATATCATGCGGCGTATAACCGCATTATCATCGAAGAAATAAACGGTAATCTGGTTTCAGCAAAGAATAAGGCCGAAATTCTCTGGAAAACAAGCCGGATGACCGAAGCACAGAAGTACATGCAATTGCTCGATCAGCGAATACAGGAACAGGAGATCATCCTTCAGCAGATCGGGGCTAATTGAAGCTGGACTAGTTCCCACGAACCTTTTCAGGTCCTTCCACACCCGTATCAAAAATGAATTTCCAGCTTCCGTCGGACATTTTTTTCCAGATCGTAACATAGTATCCCTGGCGCACCGTATCAGGAGGAAAGTGTCGTGAAATCATCCAGTACCTGCCCCACGTATATCCGAGATCATTTGAAGAAGCTGCCAATGCATGATCAGGTTTCCAGATGAGATGGCAACAGGTATCAGGATTCCCGGCCAGAAATTCTAATAGATTCTGCCTGCCTGCAAGAGGTTTTTGTTTCTGACGAAGCAGGACAACATCCGGATGAGCAAAACGCGCAAATGCTTCATTGGATCCGTACTCTTCAGAAAATGCCGAAAAGAGACTATCAGTGTACAACAAATCGTCCGCAGTATTTCTGCTTCCCCTGCACGAACTGAAGAGTACGATAAGGGCACATAGTGGAAACAGAGGTTGAAAGGTTATTTTCATCATAGAAATTTTCAAAGCAGACATTTTCAGAAATTCTCAAACCGAACGATGTCGGAAAGTTTTTTTCGGGTTGATGCATGCCTCTCTGGATCAGCCTGATCGGCAGGATACCCCAAAGGGAGAAGAACGACTGGCTCGATATGCGAAGGAAGCGAGAGAATTTCCGCACAACGTACAGCATCGAATTTGCAGACCCAGCAGGTTCCGAGACCGGAATCAGCTGCTGCAAGGGTCATGTGGTCAACTGCAATAGCTACATCAATATCACAATGGTCTTTCCCGTCATCACGCTTCCATGACCGGCTGTGGTCGCCGCAAATAACGATTACACATGGCGCCGATTCAATCCACGTTCTGTGGTAACAGGATTTCACCCGCTTAAGCTGTTCCTGATCTCTGACAACAATAAAATACCAGGGTTGCAGATTGGCAGCCGAGGGAGCAATCCGACCAGCTTCCAACACCTTCATTAATTCCTTTTCATCAACCGCCCGGGGTTGAAAATTTCGGCATGAATAGCGTAATCGTGCCAGTTCGAGAAAACTTTCCATAGACTCAGAATTTTAGGCGTGCATCCAGTGTGGTTCCTGTTACAACATAACAGGGATTATCGCAGGATTCACTATCCAGATAGGTTTTAATTTTATGACCGTTTACTACCCTGATAATCTTTCCGCTTTTCCGGTATTCAGCAACTGCAGTATAAAGTTCTTTCGTTTTTACAAAAATATAAAATGATTCGGTGGTAACAGTATCCCGTGCAATTTCCTCCCCTGTATCATAAGTACCCTGATAAATTGCAATCGGTACCTGAGAGTTTTCGCTGTTAATGGTAACTTTTACCAAAAGCTCTGCTTCCGAAGGTTCCTCGCTGTAGCACTCATCACAATCAACAAAGAGCGGACGATCGCATCCAATGCCGGGCAATAAAAGAACCATGTAGGCCAAAACCAGACGCACAAACTTAATCATAAAGCCAAGGTATAATTTTTTTCCCTTTTCTCTCGGAAGAAAGCGAAAAGGAATAGCGGGCAGTCATTTCCAGTCTGCCAGATGCAACGGTAGGTACTGATAAAGGAATGTATGAATACCCGCATTTCATTTCCCAGTTTCCTTTTTTATAGACAATACCGCCAGCGAAAGTCAGAAAATACTTATTGAGCGGCCTTCGGGTAAGTCCTGCATACCGACCCCAGGTGTATCCCATTCCTGTTGACACAAAAAAACCTGCACTATAATCAGGCTTCGTAATTATGTTAAAATTTCTGGTAACTGTTCCTAACCAGATGGAGCGGCGCTCATTCAACTGATAGGTTATATCTTCCCGTGGCTCCGAAAGAACCGGTAAAAACCACGGACGGATGTACAGGGCCGACTGAAATTCCAGTCTGTAACGGCGGTCCTTGAATCCCAGAATAAAACCCGGCATAATATCATTCGTATTTGTAATAAATCCTATACCAATTGATGCAAAATTAATGGAAGGCAGAAAGGCAGGACGTGCACCTGCTGCATAAAGATATTTCCATGTATCGGAATGACGTGGAACCAGATCAATAGTTTTACGGCTTATGGAGATCCATTGATTAACGTCACTTCCATGATCAACAAATATCTGCGCAAGATTGAAATGACCGTTCAACAATGCAACCGACAGAGCATCATATCCTTTGTTGTTCAGAACTTGAGTGTTTGCTCCTTTTTCCAGCAGAAGAGCACACATGGCTGAATCACCAACGGAGGCTGCCATCATAAGCGGGGTAAATCCCTGATTATCCCGAATATCAATACTATCCTTTATCTCGGCCAATAGTTCTGCTGTTTCAAGAGAACCAGCAAGCGCAGCCACATGAAGTGCAGCATTTCCATAGTTATCTTTCAGCGAAACATGTGCTCCATAATACAACAGGATGTCGGCCATTTCATAAAGATTGTAGGCAGCTGCATACATCAAAGGAGTTGCTCCATAAAAATCGGGCAAATCAGGATCAGCACCCTGCAGAAGCAGGTAGTCGGCAACATAACCATAGCCAAACTTTATTGCGGCAGACAGAGCGGTTCCCCCATCGTCGGCTCTGTAATTAATACTTGCTCCCGATTCGACCAGTATTTTTACTACCGAAAGATATCCATTCTGGCTGGCATATATCAGCGGAGTAACACCTTCCCAGGTTTCTGCATCCACATCCGCCTTCTCT
Organism: uncultured Bacteroidales bacterium; assembly: GCA_964548125.1. Classification (GTDB taxonomy): domain Bacteria; phylum Bacteroidota; class Bacteroidia; order Bacteroidales; family JAAYUG01; genus JAAYUG01. The sequence continues at coordinate 6,771 of CAZJQN010000013.1, forward strand.
TCTAAGAGATATGCCACTGTAACTGAATCTCCTTTTTCAGCAGCTAGAATGAGATTATAATTTTTATCGGAAGTAAACCAGCTTGTATCCATCACAGCATAATCATTCTTCTGTGAAAAAGCCTCCACAGCCAGCAGTATCATAAACACATCATAAATAACCATTCTCTTCAGAAGCCTGCCACAGGTCATAAGCTGTTTCATGCAAAACAAGATGCAAGATACGTAAAATCAGTTTTGAAAGCAGTCTTATAACCATTTTTCGTTGAAAAAGGATTGCTATTGCTCTATAAAATAGCAGCGTTTATGGAATTGAGGAACATCACATCAAAGTATTCATTAAATTAGCACTTTAGTGCGTCCTTCAAAATAAATGAATACAAGAATATCTGCAATATTCTCACTATGAATCGCTTGTTTCAAATTGTCATCCTGACAGGGCTATTGTACACTACGGGTGCATATGCACAAAAGACATACTACAGTTATCAGTCAGGCGACTGGGGAAACCCTTCCACATGGACTACGGATCCTTCGGGCACACTTCTTGAAAATGAAGGTCTGCCCGCCGTTACCGACACAGTAGTTATTTTAAACGGGCGAAGGATATTTACCACAGCTTCCCGAACTGTTGCAGCCCTTCATCTTTCAGCCGGAGCTGTTCTTGACTTAGGAACAACTACGGGACATAATTTTGGACTGTTTTCCGGTTCGGGCAAGTTGCGTATTGCCTCTGCATCGTTCCCGGCCGGGATTCCTTCTTCCTTTGTAGCTGAAGGAGGAGGTACCGTTGAATATTATACTGCAGGAAATTTTCAGCTTCCCTCAACCCAGCAAACTTACAACCATCTTATTCTTAATCTTGATAGCCCCAGCAGTATAGCCTGGACAATGACCAATTTGACTATAAATGGCAACCTGGAAATTCGGAAAGGAACGTTCCGTATCTGCGATGAAAACATGGCTCCTGCAACTGATAACCGGCTGATTATTGATGTAAAAAAGGATATTATTGTTCAGAGTGAAGGCCGCATTACGGTAGGAAATTCACCGACCAACACTGCGAATCTTCCGGCCGGTTTCGGCGGTTCACCGCCCTATACCTCCGGAAGCGATACCATGAACTCAGGCTACATGCCTGGCGCACTGGTTACAAGATACTATGACATTTATCATAAGGTTTACATTGGCGGCAATCTGATCAATAACGGAATGGTGAGGTTCATGGGCAGTCAGGTTACCATACCCAACTTCACAACACTCACACAATATGGTGCTGCCACAGTGAGATTTTACGGAAGCAATCATGCCCGGCTGGTTTGCAACGGGCCTACCGACTTTTATAACCTGATTGTCGATAAGGGCGTTGACCAGACATACGAACTGACGGTTTACGCGGCTAATCACACTTATTTCAGACTTTTCGGACGAAATGATCTTCGTGGACAAAAAGGTGGAACAACTTCAGGAAACGGAACCCCGGAACTCAGGAAAGCTTTATGGATTAAAAATGGCACTCTCCGTCTCACAGGGCATACCACCATCGCCAGTCTTTCAGAAGGCATTGACGGAACTGATACTCCCAATGCTGACTTTTATGTTCCGACCACAGCAGCTTTTGTTATCGATGGACCGGATGTTCTGGTACTTGCAACCGCAGACAACTACCGCGAAGTGAACGTCGCCTGGGGTTTTAATGAATCAACCAATACTTTCAATGTAGACAATTCAGGTGCCATCTCGTCCTTTTCCATTTACGGAAAGTTCCAGATTAATGACGGGTATATGTCGTGCCGGAAATCTGGAGGATTTATTTTCTGGTCGCTGGCCAGCGGTGAATTTATTGTGAACGGTGGATATCTTGATGCCAAACAGTTCCGCTCAGCACATACCTCTACGGGAATAGCTTCGTTCATCATGAACGGCGGCACCATGGTACTCCGCGGTCGTTATGACCAGGTTGTTAGCGGCGTTAGTTCTCTGGCTGACCTCCGGAAGGTTCCGATTGACTACGGTTCCACCAGTACAGGAATGTTGCAGGGTTCCCGCGGAACCTTCAACCTGGCCAGCACGGCCAACCACTTTTCCATGACAAAAGGAAACATATACATTCATGATATTTGCGGAACAAGCAGTTATCTGGCCATTCAGATCCTTTCAGATATTAAGAATGTTCATGTTACCGGAGGATCATTCCGCATCACAACCAGCAATAACGACTACCACGACATTGTTTCAACAGCCCCCCTGGGAAACCTCTCAATCAGTCGTCGCACAGCTAATGCAACCTGCAGAATTCAATTACCTCTGACTGTTCTTGATTCATTAAACATCGAAAATGGTTACCTTGATGCAACTACAGCCAATAATAACCTTACAGTTGGCGGAGATTTCAGGTTGTTTACAACTTCCACCTACAACCCAAGAAGCAATACTACTACCCTATCAGGCAACAGAGGGCATCGGTTTGAAAATGCAGGCACTATACCATCAGGTTTATACAATTTCACCATTCAGGACAAAGCCAATGTTCTTATTACCAACAATCTGACTATCCGTAACCAGTTATCTGCCGAAGCCGGATGTATACTCAACGATGGTGGCCGTACCATAACCGTTCAGGGAAATATGCTTTTCTTTGGTTTGCACCAGAGTGTTCTTAATGGCAGTATCCTTCTTTCAGGTAGTGCCAATCAGGAAATCGATGCCGGTGGGACAGGAATATTTGGCAATCTGACACTGAACAAAAATTCAGGATCGGTACAGTGGATCTCCGACGGAACAGTCAATGGCATCCTTCGGCTGGCCGGTACTTTTAGCGTGCTGGATATTGGGAGGAAACGATTGATACTCGGAGCCCAGGCAAAAATTTACAGTTCGTTAACCACCACCGACACCATTTTTAACTCATCAAAAATGATCCGCACGGCAGGTAACATGTCAGACGGAGGAATTACCCGCCGGCTCGGGTCAGGTGGCTTCTGGTTCTATCCCATCGGCACGGCGGCAGGCTATACACCAGCTGGTATAAATATTTCAGCGCCGCTAACTGACTCATCCGAAATTACCGTTAAACCAACGAACAACCGGCACCCATTTGCATCAGGAACCGGCAATGCGTTGAAATATTACTGGAAAATCCAGTCACGCAATATAGAGTCAGCTGTTCCGGGAACAATATCATTGAAACTTTATTATCCGGATGCCGCCATCGAAGGGAATGAATCGCTTTATATACCAGCTTTCTATTTGTCTCCGGATTGGAAAACCATACCAGATGTATTCGAAGTCAATGACCCCCTGAATGAAATCTCTTTCAGAAACATTACCGTGCTCTCGGGAGATTATACTGCAGGAGAGCCTTCTGCATTCGGCCCTGTAATGGTTTACTACAGCCGGAAGAATGGCAACTGGGATGACCCGGAAACCTGGTCAACCGATACCCTGCTTAAATGGGACGGTCCTCCTGCTGCAGGGATTCCCGGCCCGTCCAATCAGGTAATCATCGGTGACGGCATCACCCACTTCGACACGGTTTCAATTACCACTGATAACAGAAAATCCGGAAGCCTCCAGATCAATTCAGGCAGTGTACTCGACATGGGTACAACCAAAGGACATATTTTTGACGTACTTCCTGAACTAAAAATTGGAGGAAGCGGAACCTTACGAATTTCTTCTTCTTCTCCCGTAGCCATATTCCCGGGAAGTGATTTCGGGAATTTCCTTTCAGCATCCGGCGGTACAGTTGAGTACTATTCCAGCGGTACCAGCTTCACCTTGCCGGAGGTGTCTGCATCGGGCTTCCAGCTTGACCATTACAATAATCTTGTGCTCAGTGCAAAAACCGGTGACACCATACGGTTCCCTGGTAAAAATCTGGAAGTGATTAATCTTCTTATTGTAGGCCGGTCCTCAGATTTTACAGGGCATGCGATTTTCAGCAGTGCTTTGCAGGGTGATGTTACTGTTGGCGGCAACGCCGAAATCAGAAACGGATGGCTGGTATTTCCAAACTCAACAACTCGCAGGATTGCCATTTCAGGAAACCTGGTGGTTGGTAGCAATGCTTCTTTCGTCGTCTCAGGAAGCGGAACACCTGTGCCAAATGAGCTCATTCTGTCAGGAAACCTTATCAACAACGGAACCTTCACCATGAATGCGGGCGGAGGAAGAATTGTGCATGTATTCTGTACAGGTTCCGGTAACGCCAATATATCCGGCACTGGTTCGACTGCTTTCTATACCCTGACCGTTGATAAAGGCGAAAACGCATCGTCGGTTCTTGATGTGCAGGCAAACGGATTTTCCATGACAGCAGCCGATCCGGCACTGATTCTCAGAAACGGTACATTTCGTTTGTCTGCACCGGTAACGGTTACATTAACACAAATCAACAGTTTTACTGTACCCCGTACGGCAGGTCTTTCCGTGAACGGAGGAACCATACGCATAGGATATGGCAACAGGGATACGGCCGACCTGATCCTTGCTGGCACCATAGAAATACTATCAGGTGCGTTGCTTATTGGAGACAGTACCCAAAATGTCAACAACGATATTGTATACGCCAACGCAGGTTTTCCCGAGATACGGGTGCAGGGAGGTCTTCTTGCTGTGAACGGGCAGATACGTCGCGGAACCGAAACCACCCTGGGATCGCTTATTTACAAACAGTCCGGAGGAACAACCCTCATAAGAGGCCTGAATCAGCAGATCACACGGGGTAAACTGGAAATTGAAAACAGCGGAAGTACGTTTTTTATAAGCGGTGGCAGAATCATTATCCGCCGGGGCGGAGGAACAACATATGGAGATCTGTACCTCAGGCCTGATATAGCTACGGTGAACGGCGGAACCATTGAATTTACCCCTCCTGCAAACTTGAACCAGAATTACCTTCTCGATGCCGGATGTCCGCTGTACCATTTGACCATTAACGGATCCACATCCAGTACTGCTTCTGTTTCGCTATTCGTTCACCCCCTGAGCGTTCAGGGAAACCTGACCATTGCCTCAACTGGTTCCGAACTGAAAGCCAATGGGCTGGACGTTCATATTAAAGGGAATTTCTATCATTCCGGCACCTATATACCTTCGGGAAATCATACAATTTTTGAAGGTGAATCCAACCAGACAATGGAGTTGAATACTCCCATTACTTTTGCGCATCTGCATATAGCTGTTAATGGTACACTTCAGCTCGCCGGAGCGGAAAATCCCGTTGTAACAGACACTCTACGCCTTCTTCAGGGTACACTGAATGATAACGGAAGAAAACTTTATGCCAGGGGACACATTCTGATGCAAAGCACCCATGCCAGCAGTGGGAGTGGCAGAATCGTCCTCCAGGGCAATGCATCCCAAACCATCAGCGGAAACGGACAGGGCGCTTTCGGAAATCTTGAAATCAGCAATTCCGAAGGGATTATTCTGCGTTCTAACCTCACTATTAATGGTACTCTGACTTTTACAACCGGATCGATCTATATAGACGACAACCTTCTCACTTTCGGCCAGGCCGCTTCAATTGCAGGAACACCCGATGCAATGAGATCAGTTCAGACCAACGGCGTTCTCAGCGATGCCGGTGTAAGAAAGCTCTTCCCGGCCGGTTCTTCCGATTTTACCTTCCCTGTAGGAGTCACCAATAAATATACTCCTGTACGTTACCAGATTACTTCAAATGGATCTGCCGGAAGTATCACAGTCAAACCCATCAGTGGAACTATACCATCTATTCAGGGTGCCAGCCCCGAAGCTCTTGCTTGGTACTGGAACGTATCATCCACCGGCTTCAACAACCCCGTCATTACCCACACCTACTTCTATTCGCAGACGGATGTGAACGGGAATGAAAACAATTACACTGCGGGACGATATTATCAGGAACAATGGGTCCCCGAAGGAGGAATGCCGGGAACGGTTAATAGTTCCGCCAATACTATTACCCTGACCAACAAAACGTTCATCGACGGGGAATATACTGCCGCCAATCCGGCTTTGCTCATGAATATACCCACCTACTACAGCCGTACCAGCGGCGACTGGGAGGACCCGGCTACCTGGTCGACCGTAAGCCATACCGGTCCTGCAGCCACCGTACCACCCAATGGAAATCCCGTCAAAATTGCAGGAGGCCATACTATCACTGCCGGTTCCAATTATCTAAAGGCCTATTCTGTTGATATCCTCGGCATACTGAATCTCAAAGCTACCTATGGACACAGTCTGGGACATGTTTCCGGTTCCGGCCGGATCATTATGGCTAACACGCCTTATGCTGCTTTCGTCTTTCCGGGAGGGGAATTTTCTGCCTTCATGAACACGCCTCAAAGCACCGTTGAATATCAGGGAGCAGGAATCCTGCCGGTAATTAAGATCTATCAGAATATAGAATTCACAGGCGCCGGAGCTAAAGAAATACCTGATGTTTCTGTTCTGGTTCAGGGAGACCTTCTTATAAAATCCGGAACACTTGACAACACCTCCTTCAATCAGGAGATAACCCTTCTGGGCAACTGGACAGACCAGACCACGTCCGGCTTCCTTCCCGGTACAGGGATAGTCCGTTTTGAAGGCACGGCCGGACAATTGGCCACAATGGCAGGAACGGGTCAATTTTATGATGTGTCCGTGAATAATTCTGCCGGCATTGTTCTTTCGGGCACTTCAGAAATTCAGAACACTTTGTACCTTACAAAGGGAATTGTAACCACCACCGGAAGTTCTCTGACCCTTATGAATACCTCCCCTGATGCTGTATCAGGAGGTTCTGCCGTGTCGTATATTCATGGACCATTGCGGAAAAATATGCTCAGCAATGCCTCGTTCCGTTTCCCTGTTGGTAAGGACGGACGATATGGCGAGGTGACGATTCTGAATACCAATGCAGCTTCGCCCTCAATCTGGGAGGCAGAGTACTACAATCAGAATCCGCATCCAACTTACGACACCTCGCAGGTGGTTCTCCCTCTGGAATCGGTAAGTGGAAATGAATATTGGCGAATCAAGGGGCCTGACGGAGGAATGGCCAACGTAAGGTTGCGCTGGGATGCACAAAGCAATCTTATTCCGCCGACTGCCGCCGACAGGTTAAAACTGCGCGTAGCAGAATGGATGCCTGCATGGACCAGTGTAGGAAACCGGGTAACTGACTTTGGCCCGGCGGCAGGATATGTTGAGACCACTACCCCGGTTGCCCTGAATGAACATGTTTTCACACTTGGAATTGAAAAACTTCCTACCGCCAGAATCCTGAGCGGCAACACGGAGATATGCAATGATGGTAGCGAAGCCACAGTCGTAATTGGCCTAACCGGAACCCCTCCATGGACCTTTACCTATACTATTAACGGGGGCAAAGAAACCACCGTAAATAACATTGCCTCTTCGCCTTATAATTTGCTGTTTAACGGAGCTTCATTGGGCGGCCCCGGAACCTATACTATCCGAATCTCTTCCGTTTCCGATGCTACCGGAAGTTATGGATACAGGGACTTCGTTACCACCGCAACCATTACGGTAAAACAAACCCCTGAGATTACTCTCTCGGGCAAACAGAACGTTGCCGAAAATGAAACCGGCGTGGTTTATGCCACACCCGGCACTGCGGGCGATACTTACCTCTGGGTTGTGACAGGAGGGGCAATAACCGCTGGCCAGGGAACCAAACAGATTACTGTTTCATGGGGAGCAGCAGGAAGCGGTAAGGTGGAACTTACCGAGACAAATCCTGTTACAGGCTGCTCTGATTATAGCTCCCTGAATATTACAATTAACTCCGTACCGAAACCACAGATCACAGGACCTGTGAGCCTTTGCGCAGGTACATCAGCGCAATATACCACACCTCCCGCAGCAGGACATACATTCCGATGGAAAGTGTCCGGAGGCAACATTTTATCCGGACAGGGAACCAATTCCATCAACGTTTCCTGGTCTGCTGCAGGTACAGGAAATGTTTCAGTACGCGACAGCATTCCCGCTACAGGATATTTCGGCGATGACAGCCTGGGTGTTGTTGTTAATCCGGTTCCTTTGTCCACCATTGCAGTCAGCGGTGATACCATTTGCCCGGGTTCGGTTGCCGGCATTACCATTCATGCTTCTGAAGCAGGCATACGTTACCAGTTGAGGAATGACGCTACCAACGAACCAGTTGGGACACCCGTTACGGGAACCGGGATGGATATCATCTTATCAGACAATCCTCAGGTACCCACCGTATATAATATTCTGGCAACCAATGAATACTACTGCAGTGTACAACTTAGCGCCAAGCCGGTTGCAGCCTTTTATCCGGCCCCCTCACCTGTTCTTTCTGTCACACCCAACCCGGTTTGTGAAGGAGAATCCATAACACTGCAAGCAACGGATGGGGATTATTTTGTTTTCCTGCGCAACAACGAAATTATTAGTGAAGGAACACAATCTTCATACTCTACTTCAGATGTTTCCAATAACGATGCGTTTAAGGTAATAGCTACCAGCAATACAACTGGATGTACCGGGACCAGCAATACAATTGCGGTAACAGTTTATCCTTCTCCTGAGAAACCTGTTATCTCTCCGGGCGGTACTGTTACGATTGACGAAGGAGAAAGCATAGTCCTTTCGTCGTCTGAAGGCTACCAATACGAATGGACGCCAGGCGGAGAAACCTCCAGGGATATAACTGTGAGTGCAGAAGGATCTTACACCGTGCGCATTATTAGTGCCGAAGGATGTCGCAGTGAATGGGCCGAACCGGTTACTGTTATAGTAAAACCATTCCTCGAAAAACCCGCCATCAGCATTACCGGAGCACTATCTTTCTGCGAAGGAGACAGCACAGATCTTTACGGACCCGAAGGATATTTGTACATTTGGTCAACGGGTGAGACCACCCGAATGATAACCGTCAAATCATCCGGCACCTATTCCCTTCGTATTGCTGATCTACTTGGACATATCAGTCCGCCTTCCGATCCCGTTACTATTGAAGTGCATCCGAGACCGGCGGTTACTCTGGCCGGGAAAAAGGACATTACCTGCTTCGGAGGGAATGATGGACAAATTTCTGTTGATGTAACAGGAGGAACAGCCCCTTATACCTACCAGTGGACAGGAGGCCTCAGCGGGCCTGCGCCGACTGGTTGTGCAGCAGGTACGTACCATCTGATACTGACTGACTCCTGGCAATGCTCTGACGAATTAACTGTCGAACTTACTCAACCGCCTGCCATTCAGGCCGAAGCAACAGTTACCAAACCCTACTGCCCAGATATTGCTGACGGAAACATCGCGCTGGCAGTTAGCGGAGGTACCGGTCCGCTTTCCGTTAGCTGGAACAACTCACTGCAAGGACTAGTCATTGAAAATCTGATGCCAGGAACTTATCAGTATACTGTTACCGACAGCAAAGGCTGCACCCTCAATGGTTCTGTCACCCTTACACCGGAACACGATCAATGCGTCATCATTCCAACCATCATTACCCCCAATAATGACGGGTACAATGACACATGGATCATGCCGGGAATTGAAATGTATCCTGATGCATCAGTGGAAGTTTTCGACCGCTGGGGAAAACGGGTATTCTTCTCGAAAGGGTACGCAACACCCTGGGATGGCACTTTTAAAGGGAATGCCCTTCCTATGGATTCGTACCATTATGTCATCCGACTCAGACCAGAATATGAACCAATCAAAGGCACTATAACAATAGTACGATGAATTCCATGAGAAAATATGTCATCCTCGCCGGAATACTGCCGGTGTTAGCCCTTTGCACCCTGCAGATGGCACATGGTCAGCAACAACCAGTCTTCAGCCAGTATCCTTTGAACAAGTTTCTATACAACCCTGCACTGGCAGGCGTTGACGGAATTACTACCATTGGCCTAACCGCCCGTCAGCAATGGTCAGGTTTGCCCAACCCACCCAGTACGTTTGCCTTTACCGCTCAAACCCGTGTGCTGGAAGACAGCTACATCATGCGTTTGCTCACTGCCAGGAAAAACCCTGAAAAAGCTTCCCGCAGAGGAAGAATTGGACTGGGTGTTAATATGTATTCCGACCATAACGGAGCCATCAGCCGGTCAGGTTTTCAGTTTACATATGCCTACCACATCAATTGGAACGACAAGGCACAGCTTTCATTCGGACTATCGGCGGCCGGGTTTCAGTTCAAACTGAATGATAAGGATGCGGTTATCCTCGACCAGGATGACCCTTTGCTTCTCAATAACCGGCACAGCTTTTTTGTACCCGATTTCAATTTCGGCACTTACCTGCTCACCGACCAGTTCTATGCAGGAATAGGAATTTCCGACCTGCTGGGTTCCTATCTGAAATTGGGACGGTACAAGTTCGAAAATTATCGTACGCTGAGACATTACTATGTAATGAGCGGATACAGATTTTATGCAGGTGACAATTTCCGTATTGAGCCTTCATTCCTCCTGCGCACAACAAGAGAAGAAATCCAGTGCGACTTCAATCTCACGAGCACATATCAGAGAACCTACTGGCTGGGATTTTCGTACCGTACCGGAAACACTTTCGTCTTCATGGGCGGGCTGAATATTCAGAATTTCTTTCTTGGCTATGCCTATGACGCAGGAGGAGGCTATATCAAACGGTATACCACTGGTTCACATGAACTTATGTTTGGCATGCGGTTCGGGGAATCCAGCGTACGCCGTATGCGATGGCTGAGAAAAGACGTTAAGTCGTTTGAAGACAGGTAGATTCTAAAAAGTGTGCATTAAAAAATTCGCAATGTGCCCTGCGAGCAGCTTTCACCCCATTTCAGCAGAGTTTGCCCGGAGGCCGTCAGGAAGCTTATGTCAGTAAAAAATTGCCGGTATCGACCGGGCCTTAATTTCTGTCGGTTTTTCGAGTCCCGCAGCAATCTGGTATAGCTTCTCATTGGTTTCTGAAGCATATTTAACCAGATTTCTGTACGGTTGATAGGTAACGTCCATAAATCCAATATTGTAGTTCTCACCGTCAAATCTACCTGTTACGGGCTGGTCGAGCCATTGAAAATAGTGTATGCCTACAATTTCAGGGCGGGCAAAACCATGTTCCATATAATAGCTATAAGCACGACCACGATCTTCCTGCCCTGCTACACCCACAATGCCAGTTGCAGGAAGCCCCCTGTCGGTAGCGCCAAAATGAAATTCACCAATCAATACGGGTTTCCCACTGCGCCGGGTTATTTCACCGGTGGGAGGCGGATCAGGATAACGGTAGCCATTAATGGAGAATACATCGAAATACTTTGCTGCACGGTAACACAGGTCAGAACTTATCCATGCATAACGCAGGCCTAGATTCAGATGATGGGGATCGACTTTCTTCGTTTCCTCACATACAATTCCAATGAGACGTTCCACCATCATCCCGGAAAATTCCCATAAATCCTTTTCCGCCTGCTCTGAAGGGGCTTTATGTACAATAACGGTTTTTACGTCATCAAATGACTCAAACCAACTGTTCCATTCGCGGTTCCATTCAGCTAATGACCCCTGGTATTTATTCCTTAGCCAGTCAGCCAGAACCTTACGTGAAACAAGAAGGGTATCACCCGCAAGCATTTCCAGGGCGATATTGTTGTTGCCAAAAGCCCATTCAGGTTCATTGGCCAGGAAATAACCTATCATCCATTGATCATCCCTGTACGGAAGAAGCTGTGAAGCAAACTTGCGGGCTTCGGACACGAAGAGAGTATCAAACACGTCGGGAAAATCGCGAAACACCTTACGTGGTGTAGTCGGGAACCTGCTCATGGGAATTACATAGGGAACCTCTGACGTCCGTGCAAATGCCAGGTCGCTCCAGTTTCCAATCGTATTAAATCTCCAGGTTTTCAACATGTTCCGTGTAAGTTCTGTCCATTTTGCCGGATATTCCTTTCCCCAGCAACGTATCAGATTTGCTTTCAGAAAGTTGACCATCACATTGTCCCGAAACATACTGACAGCTTCGCCTGCACCCGAAGAAATATCAGGCACCCAGCAGAAAAGGTCTTCGTTGCCGGTGTACATCGTCGCCATCTCCTTATTTACACAATCCATTCCTATGCTCAGAAAGGCATATCCATCCGGATCGACGAGCCACCAGCGGGTTCCGTCAAAATGGGTACGAAAGAACCCTGTTTTTTCAAATTTTATCTCTTTCCATCCTCCATAAATACTCCAGGAAGCCGGGTAAGAAGAGCGGGCAAATTCCTTCTCATAGGAGGAAAGTTTATCCCTTGTTTCATCAACACTGGATAATTTTCCCGGCCATTGTTTTCCATTCCACTGTCCAAGGGAATCCACATAATAATATCCCGGACCCGGAAGGGGTTCAGGAAGCTGATCACTAAGGTAACACTGGCCAAGCATTACCACAGGAGCAAAGCCATTGGAGTCGAATGGCTCGAGGGAAACAGTGATTTGTCCTACTTCATCAACACCCACTCTGTGACCACTTACTGTGCCCTTTAACTGTCGGGGAAAGCGCGGTAGAAAAACGTGCTGGGCATCCAGATACGACAAAGGGAATATCAGGTTCGTCTCCAGCCGGGGATTGATGCCGATCCTGGCTGTCAGGCGAGGAACATCAGGTTCATCTTTCGCATAAAACCGAAGATGAAAAATAACACTATAAAGATTTTCATGTCGTACTTTCAGAATCAGATACTTATACCTTGACAGAGGCTGGTTCTTTCCGCTCAGGAAAAGCGGAAGCTCATTTTTCGCACCAATAGGTTCCAGCAACAGTTCCTCCTCTGCTGCTCCGGCAGGTCGGAATGGCAAAATTCTAAAACCTGTCGCCTTCAAAGTATCGGGCTGTAGAATATAAACCGACTGTGCCCGAAGGCTTGAAACCGGTATCAAAAATATTCCAAGCAGGATTATCCTCAACATATATCAGAAGTTACTCTTCAGTTATAAGAACGTCCCATGGGGCCAGGGTTACTGTCTGCCCGCGCGAGTAATTCGTACCTGTTAGCAGATCGTTTCCTTTGGCAAACGGATAAGCGAACTTTTGCGGGTCCGAAGAATAATTGAAGAAATAATGCACCTGCTTACCCAGATCATTTGTTCCCGATTTTACAATAAGCGGATAATGCAGTTGCATGGCCGGGTCAGAAATGCTGGCTTTTTCAATCTCACGCCTGAAAAGCGCTTCATACAAAGGTATTGTAAGGTTGGTTCCCAGGTAGGTGACTGTTCCCTTGCCATACCGGTTGGTTGTAATGGCCGGATACTTTCCGAAAAAGGGATGATCGTAACGGGCAACTACTTCGGCCGTTTCAGGAATCAGAAATTCGCACCAGTCGGTGGCTTCATTATCTTCTTCCTTAACACTAAAAGGATTATCTTTCAGCGGCAAAGACTGAATACTGGAAAACTCCTGATACCGGAATCCGCAGGCCTCGCGCAGGGGCCCGGGCATCATTACCGGCCTCACGGAATTGTATTCATTGCAGAAACCGCTCTTAAACCCAAGTACTACATGCCCGCCGCTCCTCACATACTCGACAATCTTCAGCAGAAGGGAATCAGGAGCAACGTATAGCGAAGGAATAATCACAAGACTATAGTTGCTGAAAGTGCAGTTGTCGGGAAAAATGAAATCCACTCCGGCATTCATTCTGTACAGAGCTTTGTGCATGGGAAGCACCAGACGGTTATGGTAAATATGATTCCCATCGGCAAAGGGCATGAACTGAAGACCCCAGGCCGCATCATGGCTGTAAAGAATAGCAATTTTGTTCTTTTTCTTCAGGTTGACCAGGTAACTCCCCACCTTTTCCAGTTCGTGGGCCGTTCTGCTTACCTCATTATAGGCTCTGTTCGGTTCCAGATCGTGCGAAAGAATCCCTTTCCAGTAGGTCTCCTGCCCATAATGAAGAGAATGCCAGTGCCAGTATTCTACCATATTAGCTCCTGATCCGAGGTGGGCATATACATTCATCCTGAGCTGACCGTCGTAGGGAGGCTTCTGGTACTTTGAATCCCAGCCGATCGTCTGGGCATTGGTCTCGGTAATCAGGTAGTTGGTCTGTTTCACACTCCGGAAATAGTCTCCTGCAAAGGCAATTTCCTCTCCAGTTAGTTCATCCTGCGAGCCATGATATACATTGATTGACATTACATCGAGATGCCGGCCTGAAGCAATCTGATCCAGGTCAAAAACTGCTGGCATGAAGCAATGGGTGATAAACTGGTCCTGACGTTTATATTCTCTTACAATATCGGCCTGCCAGGTAAGGTAATCGGCAATCACTTTCCTTTTATACCGCTCCCATTCCAGTTTGTAGGAAGGACTGGTTACTCCGTCACGGACAGGAAACTCATCCCATCCGTTGAGCGTCATCCCCCAGTATTGTAAACCCCAGAGCTTATTAACTGACTCTGTACTCTTGTACTTGTCTTTCATATAATCGACAAAACCCAGAAAGAAATCGCGGTTGTTAGCTCCGTAAGTAGTGGTCTCGTTATCAACCTGGTATCCGATAATGGCCGGATGCTTCGCATAATGCTCCATCATTTTGCGGATGATGCGCTCGGCATAAAACCGATAGGCAGGATTGGTTATATCCATATTCTGCCTGATACCGTAATACGCTTTGCCTCCACCCTGATATTCGGCAAGTACTTCAGGATGCTTGTGGGCAAGCCAGGCCGGAATCGAATAGGTGGGAGTTCCAAGGATAACCTTGATACCAGCTTTATGTAGCCTGTCGATGATACGATCCATCCAGGCAAACTGAAATTCCCCTTCCCGGGGTTCAAACAAACTCCATGTTGACTCTCCCAGCCTAACCACAGAAATGCCTGCCTGTTTCATCAGTTCCACATCTTTGTCAAGCCTGTCGTAAGGCATATATTCTTCATAAAATGCCGCACCATATAGAACATTCTTCATTGCCGGCATCTGCGCTGGCAAAACAAGAGGTATATTTACCAGCAATAAAAACAGGTATTTTTTGATCATAGTAGGTATTGTTTTAAAATATCGAATCGCCTTGTCAAACATAAGTTCTTGATTTCTTTTTCATTTCACTTCTGCCTCTGATATTAGACAGATCTTTATAAGATTCAGAAAACCCGGATTTTTTGATATTCTCCGTATAGGTGCAATTTATAAATCTTTTCTGATGTGCGGTTTTTTTTCTATTTTGGCATTGCGAAAAATTGCTTCCCTCTTGAAAATCAAACTATTTAAACATACTTTCATTTTACTTGTTTTTCTGTTTCTGTTGCCGGCTGTGTTTTCTGAAGTTCCGGAGGCAAGCGCTCAGGACAAGCCCGGTAATATACGTGTAACAGCTGTAACAGGAAACAGCGTAGAAATCCTGCTTCCCCTGCCTGCTCAGAAAAACGTTCGGTTGCAGGTTACTGATGTTCTCGGACGCAACATAAAAGACAGTACCATTGCCAACCTTCCTGAACCCGGCCGAATTGCCTTCAGCTTATCAGAATACCGACAAGGACTGTATTTTATACGAATTTACTACCAGCAGCATGTGTGGTACAACCGTTTTCTATATGAACCTGCAATCAATAAATGATTAAGAGTAAACCTGTTTCATTATGACATCGAAAGAGCTGATAAAGCAGGCCCTTCTACACAGGGAAACAAGCCGGATTCCGGTTGATTTCGGAGCAACGTCTGTAACCGGAATTCATGTGAAAGTGGTAGAAAATCTTAGAACCTACTTCGGTCTTGAAAAAAAGCCGGTTAAAGTTACAGAACCGTATCAGATGCTGGGTGAAATTGATGAAGAACTGGCCAGTATACTGGGCATCGATACTGTTGGTCTTACTAGCCGAAACAACATGTTTGGTTTTCCTAACGAAAACTGGAAGGAGTTCCGTACACCCTGGGGACAGAATGTGCTGGTTCCTGAAAAGTTCATTACCACCACCGACCAGGACGGGGCGTTATTGATATACCCCGAAGGAGACAGGAACGCTCCTCCCAGCGCGAGGATGCCGCGAGACAGTTTTTTCTTCGATACCATTGTGCGTCAGGAACCCTTCCGGGAAGAAGAACTCACTCCGGAAGCCAACCTGGAAGAATTCGGACTCATCACAGATGAAGATCTGAACTATTGGAAAAATCAAATGGAAAAAATTATAGGTACCGATAAGGCCGTGGTAGCTAATTTCGGAGGAACTGCCCTTGGAGACATTGCCCTGGTTCCGGCACCTTTCATGAAGTATCCGAAAGGCATCCGCGACATATCAGAATGGTATATGTCAACCATTATGCGTCAGGATCTAGTAAGGGCTATTTTTGACCGGCAAACAGAAATTGCAATTGAAAACTTGAAGAAAATTCATACTGTTGTTGGTAACAACATCGATGTCGTCTTTCTCTGCGGTACTGATTTCGGAACCCAGGACTCCCAGTTCTGCGACGTTGACACCTTCCGCTCTATATGGCTGCCGTACTATAAGCGGATGAATGACTGGATTCATCAAAACACCAGCTGGAAGACCTTTAAACACTCGTGCGGTTCCGTGCGGCCACTGATCAGAAGCTTCATCGATGCCGGATTCGATATTCTTAATCCTGTACAGATCAATGCAGCCGGTATGGATCCGGCTGAACTGAAAAAAGAATTCGGGAATGATATTGTATTCTGGGGTGGCGGTATTGATACCCAGAAAGTTCTTCCCTTCGGAACGCCAGAACAGGTTGAAGAGCAGGTAAAAAGAAACTGTGAGATTTTTGGGAAAAACGGAGGATTTGTTTTCAATACCGTTCATAATATCCAGGCTAACGTTCCCCTCGAAAACGTCATTGCCATGCTGAAGGGGCTCGGAAAAATCAGATAGAAACTCATCGGAGATATCTCCTTTATCTTCTTTTTGACTGCCAAGGACACTTTCTCCTTAAATTCCGCTATAAATTTTCTCTTTGACCATATTAATGACCGGAATCTAACACCAGTAAATTCCATTTCTGTTTTACCAAGCTGTCATAACCGGCTGGCAACGGTCCCGGTTGGCGTACCGGGTACCGTATGCCGGGCAGAATAGATGATCAGCGTTTTCTGCCGATAAAAAATGTATAGCCGTAATAATCACCGTAGCGCGAATACAGGTCTGCCTCGTAACGCATATTGGCAATAAAATCCTCGGCCATCTTGTTGCCATTGTGTTTCTGCAGGAACCGACGCTGTACTTCCGGCTGCGGACCATAGAAGTTTTTGCTCCAGCACTCGGGAGGCAGGATAAAGGAAGCAACCGGTACATACCCGCAATTCTGTAAGACAGCTACCTGGTTCGGTACAGTATCAATAAACGGGTACTCTGTATTCCAGAAGTTTTCTATCTCCTCAGGGCGTTCGGGTGTGAACCATGAAGCCTCGGTAACAGCAATAAACCCTCCTGGTTTCAGCAATCGCCACCATTCCCTCAGTCCACGTTCGAAACCTATGTTGTAAATAGCTCCTTCCGACCATATCAGGTCGAACGACTCATCAGCGAAGGGTAGTGCGGCCATATCACCTGTAATACCTTTAACTCTGTCGTTCAGACCCAACCGCCTGGCATTTTCATTAAAAATCCTTATAAAGTCAGGAAAAAGGTCAATTCCGGTTATTTGTCCCGGTGCATTTTGCACCAATACCATGGTCTGTCCCCCGGTACCACAGCCAATGTCAATAATACGCGACTGGTCAGTAAGGTTGCCGACAAAGCTCAGCGCCCGCAGGGTCGCTTCCCGGCTTCCGGGACCCTGTCGTTCAAGCATAGAAAAATATTCACATATAAGTGAAAAATCGAATTCATGTATTGATTTAATTTCGTCATTCATGATGTTTGCTTTTATGTTATGCCGCATTCAGACTTTTGTGCAGCAAGACTGATTAAAGAATAAAGAATTATTGCCGGATCAGAAAAGAGCCCGGGAAGGAAAGGATCAGCCTCCGCCTATAGCCGGAAGCTGTCTATTTCACACGATCCGAATTTATAAATAACATCCAATGGTATTAGGACTTCAAAGATAATGTTTTTCTGACAGTAAATAAATAACATCCAGCCGGGTTAGCAGTGAAAAACAAATCCTCACCTGTTTAAATTGCACAAAGCTCCATTTTCCCTTTAATTTGCCATACCAGTCATCCACATTATACCGATGAGAATATTTTTTCTTTCAACATATGCAAAGTGGAAAAAATATCTATCTTTGCCCGTGATAATCAATCAGGACTATTCTATGGACGACGGCCCTGCGTATTGTAGTATGTTAAACCCCGGTTCCGGGAGGTAGCAGAGCCTTTACTTGCTGCCTTTCGGAATCAGAAAGGCAGTAGTTATGCTGAATAAAATTCAAGGTATCAGAAAGGGTTTATTGATTACCTGTACCTTTCTTATGTGCATTGCCATGTATTTCCGTTATCATCCGCCCCAGTGAACGGATTCTGCATGCCTCTGCTGTGCAGTTCCGATGAACAGATGTTTAACTTTAAACGGGGATGAAAAAAAATGGAATACAAATACCTTTTACAAAATGGCAATCTGGTAAGAATTCAGGCTGAAGAAACAGTTCCTCAGGTAATTGTGATACTGAATCCTGATGATGAGGAAAAGCAGGAGCTTATTGCAAACTATCAGCTTGATGAACACAATCTGACATCAGCGCTTGACCCTGAAGAACCGGGCCGTATCGAATACGATGCCGAAGGACATCACATGGCACTTATTCTCAAGCGACCCATGGATGTTAATTTGGAAGAAAGCCATTATTTTGCTGTAGTATCGCTTGGACTATTTCTTTATCCGAATCGCCTGATTGTTGTTTCCAAAAGCCCGGTTCGTCTGTTTGATGCCCGGCAAATCAATCAGATGCATACGGTAAATGACGTGATGATGAAAATTATTTACGGCGTCATCAACAAATTCAGTGAAAATCTGCGTTTAATCAACATGTTGAGCGACAGCCTGGAGGAAAAAATCAGCCGTTCGATTGAAAACCGATACCTGCTGGAACTCTTCAAACTGGAAAAGAGTCTGGTGTACTACCTGGAAAGTATCAACACCAATGAAATGACCTTCAGAAAGCTTAATGCGAGTGCAACAAAGCTTGGATTTGACGAAGAGAACAAGGAAGTACTTGATGATATTCTGATTGAAAATAATCAGCTGTCCCGGCAGGCCGAAACCTATTCCACCGTTCTGGCCGAATTGATGGATGCACGTTCCTCCATTATCAACAACAACATGAACATGCTAATCCGCAAACTGACCATTATCAGCATCGTGTTCATGCCGCTCAATATTATTGCCAGCATGGGAGGCATGTCGGAATATACCGCTCTTACCAGCCGTACTCCCTGGTATATTTCGTATGGTTTGTTTACCGTTGGACTCGTGCTGATAGGACTTATTACCTATGCACTAATTAAAAACATGGGACTGGAGCGAAACAGTCAACCCAGGCCTCACAGAAGCTGGTTGTTTCCGCATAAGACAAAATAAACCGATACGTTTACCGGTATTCCGTCAAATTTTGTATTTTCGCTTCCGTCAGCTACCATCTATTCCCAATGCCGAAGATCTTCAGCATGTGTCTTTTTTTTGTTTTGCCTGTATTCCTGTTGGCTCAGGCACCGGAACGCATTCTGCTGAACGGCACATGGGATTTTGAGCAGACCACTACAGCCTTCCCTCCGAAAAAATTCACCCGGACTATTCCTGTTCCGGGACTCATACATCTTGCCCGGCCGAAGATTGATGCTTATGATGCTTTTTTCCGCAAACCTGATGTCGTTGAAAGTAAAGAACAATACGATTACAGGAAACTGGATTATACACCCCGTTATTCATGGTACAGAAAAAGAATCTATATTGACGAACGATTCAGAGGAAGCGAAGCGGTTCTGACCCTCAAAAAAAGCCAGTTTGTCACGCAGGTTTTTATTAACGGAATGGATGCCGGCACTTCCATGGCCTGCTATACACCCTCAGAATTTCATATAACTCCTTTCCTTAAGTTCGGGCAGACAAATGAGATCCTGATCAGGATCGGGGAACGCATCTGGCTTCCTCCGCAGGCTGCAGGATCTACCGATAAGGAAAAGGAACATTACCTTCCGGGTATATGGGACGATGTATATCTTTGCTGGAGTGGTACTAACCGCATTGATCGCATTCTGGTTCTTCCCGACCTTGCCGGGGAAAAAGCAACTATCCGGCTCCGGATACGCAACTTCAATCCGGCCCAGATCTTTTACGGAGACCCCATGTACGATTCTGTTCTGGTAAGAGTAAAGTTTGCCGAAACCAGATCAGGCCGAACAGTTTCGGAAGGAAAAGCTGTTCTGGTTACCAAACGTGACAACCTGACCTTTGCTGACATTACACTGAATATTCCTGATCCCCATCCCTGGTCTCCGGATGATCCTTTCCTCTACTCAGCAGGTGTCTCTCTTGAAACCATCAAAGGTTCGCTCTGCGACAGCTTGTCAGTCAGGTTCGGCATGAGAAATTTTGAACGAAGGGGAAAGTTTTTCTTTCTGAACGGGGAAAAGATCATCCTCAGGGGCACCAATATTACCCTTCACCGGTTTTTTGAAGATCCTGAATGCGGCAATCTTCCGTGGGATACCGCCTGGGTTCGCAGTCTTCTGATGAAAATTCCCGGAGAACTAAACTGGAACGCAATGCGGATCTGTGTCGGAATTGTTCCCTCCTTCTGGTACGATATAGCTGATGAAGCAGGCCTGCTTTTACAGAACGAATGGCTTTACTGGCAAAATCATGGCTGGGATGAACAGGTCAGGAAAGAATATTCCGATTGGGTGTGGACTGATGGAAATCATCCTTCGATTGTTATATGGGATGCCATCAATGAAAATTACGATACATATATAGGAAACCACCTGATACCGGAGCTTAAAAAACTGGATCCTACCCGCGTGTGGGATGCGGGGTATATGACTTCTTCGGAGATGACTGGTGACGAAATGGATGAACCTCATCCTTACCGGGCAGGCTGGGATCTTATGGTTTCAGAAAATCCGGCAGAATACCTACATATGAATCCCTATCCACTGGGGAAACTTTCCATCTGGTATCCTGATCTTATGCCTGTTCTGGAAACCGGGTCAGCTCAGCTGGTCAATGAATACGGATGGATCTGGCTCTGGCGCGACGGGCGACCCTCCAAATTAACCCTGAAAGCTTACAACACTCTTCTTGGGCCCAATGCAACGGCAGACGAGCGAAGAGAACTTCAGGCCTACTGGCTTCAGCTGGAAACAGAATGGCTGCGCTCCCAGCGTTTCCTTGCAGGAGTTCTGGCTTTCTGCTACCTCACAAACAATTACGGATATACAGGCGACTGGTTCATTGATAATATTGCCCACCTGAAGAAAGGGCCTGCACTTTACTGGTTCAGGCACTGCTTTGCACCCAGCGCTGTCTTTATCGACCTGCCCGACGAAAGATACCTGCCTGCAGGAGACCCGCATGCCCCCGGCTCGTCGCTTTCCTTCAACCTGGTAGGAGTCAACGACCTTGCACATCCGGTTTCGGGCAAAGTTGTACTTGAACTGGTTGACCATCAAGGAAACAGTATTTCCTCCCGCATCTATCATGTGACCATCCCTGCATGGTTGAAAACCCTTCATCCGGTCGAACTGGATTTGCCTTCCCGACCGGGAGGGTACCTGATTAAAGCCACGTTTAGTGCGGATGAACAGAATGGAACTTCTGTAATAAGCCGACGGTACATACGAATCGGAAAAGTCGGAGATACTTTTAGCTTCTTTCCAACATTGTATCCTCCTGAAAAACAATAATTTTAAACTACATCCTAAATGTATTAAACCATGACAAAAACTATTTGCTTGCTGACAGTCTTATTGACATTTTCGCCTCTTATGGCCCAGAAAAATTATACGTTAACATCCCCTGACAAAAGAATCACTGTAACAATTGCTCCGGGGAACAAGCTGCAATATAGTATCAGCTATCAGGGGAAAACCATCCTCAACCCTTCGCCTATAAGCCTCACACTGACTGACGGAAAAGTACTGGGGCAGAATGTCAAACTGGCTAAATCGCCTGCTGTACGTTCTGTCAGCAGCCAGGTAAAACCATTGTACGGTATGGCTGAAGTGTATCCCGATGTATTCAATGAACTGCGGATGGATTTCTCTGCAGGATATTCTGTTGTTTTCCGCGTTTACGATAATGGCGTTGCGTACAGGTTTATCACCTCCCTCCCGGGAACTATTCAGGTAAAAAATGAAGAAGCTGTATGGAATTTTCCGGAAAAGTACCAGGGTTATATTCACAAAGTAAATGGATTCGAAACCTCCTTTGAAGAACACTACCTTCATGAAGACATTTCTGTGCTTGATAAAGGGGCCATCGCTTCTCTTCCTCTATACGTTGATGCCGGAGTTGCTCGCATAGTTGTTACTGAAGCCGATTTGCTGGATTACCCGGGACTCTACCTGACGTACAACGGGAAATCAGGCCTTCAAGGGATACTGCCACAGGTTCCCAGAACGGTAAAGCCAGGTGGACTTAAAAATTTCAATCTTCGGGTACAGGAGCGTTTTGATTATATTGCTGAAACATCGGGCACAAGGGCCTTCCCATGGAGATTAACGGTTATTGTTCCGGAAGACAAAGACCTGCTTTTCGTGACCCTTCCTTACCTGCTGGCTTCAGAAAGCAAAATAGGAGATGCTTCGTGGATAAAACCCGGTAAAGTAGCCTGGGATTGGTGGAATGCGAACAATTTAACCGGTGTTCCCTTCAAAACAGGTTTTAACACAGAAACATATAAGTATTTCATCGATTTTGCAGCAAGGAACGGAATTGAATATATCAACCTGGATGAAGGATGGTCAGATCAGTTCGATCTGCTGAAAATCAACGATGGATCGGTAACCCTTGGCACCAATCCTACCCTGAGCGCTGACCTGAATATGAAGGAACTTTTTGCCTATGCCAGGGAAAAAAATGTGGGCATCATCCTCTGGTGCGTATGGCATACCCTCGATCGTCAGCTGGAAGAAGCCCTTGCTCAGTTTGAAAAATGGGGTGTTGCCGGCTTGAAGGTCGATTTCATGGACCGGGATGACCAGCTGGTAGTGAACTTTTACGAAAGGGTTGCCAGAGAAGCTGCCAAACGCCATATGCTGGTAAATTTTCACGGGGCTTATAAACCCACGGGGCTTGAACGGACATATCCCAATGTCATCAACCGCGAAGGTGTACAGGGACTGGAATACAATAAATTTTCCAATCAGGCCACACCGGAGCATGCGGTATCCATTCCTTTTATCAGGATGCTGGCCGGACCCATGGATTATACTCCGGGAGCCATGACCAATGCAAACAAAGAGGATTTCCGCATCATTAACGACCGCCCTATGAGCCAGGGCACACGGTGCCATCAACTGGCCATGTATGTTGTTTATTATGCTCCGCTCGAAATGCTTAGTGATGCACCGACCCGGTACGAAAAGGAACCCGACATACTGCATTTTCTCGCTTCCGCTCCTACTGTATGGGACGAAACGCTTCCGCTTGACGGAAAGGTTAGCGATTACGTTATGATGGCCCGCCGGAAAGGATCCACCTGGTGGGTAGGCGCCATGACCGACTGGACCGCACGGTCACTTACCCTGGATTTGAATTTTCTGGGTGAAGGAACCTATACCATGGAACTATTCCGTGACGGCGCCAATGCTCATCGGATAGGTGATGACTATGTTCGCGAAGTCAAAACTGTAACCAGAAACGATAAAATTTCCCTTGAACTTGCTCCCGGAGGCGGATGGGCTGCCCGAATTTCTCCAAATAATTAATCATTCTGAACACATGAAAGGAAAAGATCATTCTGTACGCATGAAAGGGAAAGGACGAAATACCGAAAAAAGAACCCCTCAGGGAAACCAATCTTTCAGCATTGAGTATCTGCGGCGTAAGTCGGGATTACCAGGACCTAGAGCAAATTTGGGGCTCATGTATTCCTTTGCGCGTAAAGCCAGCATGGATGATATCTATGCCTGCCTTCTGGTAAACTCTAAAGAACAGAAAGATGCACAGGACGAGTTTGTTTTGATGTGCGGAATTGTGGGATATTGCTACCAGAAAAGGAAAGAATACACCGAAGTACTGACAGAAATGCGCCCCTTTGCCTCTCACCCGAGCTGGAGGATACGGGAAGCAGTTGCTATGGGTATCCAGGAAATGGTCGATAACAACCTGCCCGAAATTATTGATCTTCTTGAACCATGGGTTAACGGAACGTATTACGAAAACCGGGCAGTGGTAGCCGCATTATGTGAACCAAAACTCCTTAAAAACGATGAAGATATAAGGAGAATTTTTCGTATTATCAAAAAGATCACCATGAAATTTCTGCTCATAAACGGGAAACTGACCAGCGAGCAGGAGACACTGCGAAAGACCCTCGGATATGCATGGAGTGTGCTGGTCGCCGCTTCTCCGGTGGACGGAAGGCCGGAATTTGAAAAACTGGCCATTAATACCAATCAGCATATTCAATGGATTGTAAGGGAAAATCTTCGGAAAAACAGGTTGCTTGAAATGGACAAACTGTGGGTGGAGAAACTTCAGCGAAAGTTGCCGAAAGAAAGGTATTGAAATTAAGTTATTGATACATGAATATTCCTTCGTCCAGATACTTTATAAAAGGTAATAACACAAAAGAATACTCTGGATTATGGGCGTATAAAGCCTAATCGATGCTTTTGTTCTGAAAACAGAGTTGCCGCCTGAATTAATGCTACATGGGAATATGCCTGTGGAAAATTACCCAGAAGCCTGCGGGTTTTGAAATCAATGTCTTCACCAAATAATCCGAGATAATTGGCACAGGAAAGCAGCTGATCAAGGACTCTCTTAGCTTCTTCCTTCTCACCGATAGCAAAAAGACTCCTTACAAACCAGAAAGTACAGGTCACGAAAGCTGATTCGGGAATACCAAAATCATCCTGATGCCTGTATCTGTATACGAGTCCATTGTGATATAACTCTTTTCTGACGGCATTGACTGTACCTATATACCTTGGGTCAATGCTTTCAATAAAACCGTAATAGTCCATGAGCAATAAGGAAGCATCTATCTCATCAGAATCGTACGATTGGACAAATGAATTTTTCCTCTCATTCCAACCATTCTTTATAACGTCTGCATAAATAGTTTCAGCAAGTTCTTTCCATTCATTCACTTTATCATTCTGATTAAGGATATTTGAAATTTTAATTGCCCGTTCAACAGCAACCCACGACAATACTTTTGAAAAGACAAAATGCTTCTTAATCCCTCTGAACTCCCATATTCCTGAATCGGGTTGATTCCATGCAAAGCTTACATGTCGGACAATATTCTTCGTTATTGACCACATTTCTTCCACTTCATCGAGGGTACCTGAAAAATAATGGAAGTATAGGTACAGTATGTCCATCAGAAAACCATAAATATCGTGTTGAACTTGCCTAAAAGCGTCATTCCCGATGCGAACGGGTTTTGAATTTTGATAACCACTCAGGTGATCCAATACTTTCTCCTCCAGGTTTCGTTCGAAACGAATTCCATACATTATCTGAAAACCCTCCTCTTTTGAACGGATGACATTGGTAATGAAATTCATAAATCGCCGAGCTGCATTAAAATGACCACACTTAATCAGCGTTTCAATAGTCATCGAAGCATCTCTGAGCCAGCAGTACCGGTAATCCCAGTTGCGCTCTCTTCCAACGATTTCAGGTAAAGAGGTTGTTACAGCAGCAATAAGTGCCCCGGTTTTCTGATATGACAATAATTTCAGCACAAGAAGACTTCTCTGTATGTTTTGATTATATTCCCTGAAAACTTTTGAACGATTTACCCAGTTTAACCAGTAAACTTTTGTTCTCTGATATTCAATGTATACCCTGTCTATGTCAATTGGTATAGCCTTCTGATGATAGCTTATAAGTAAAAAATTATCACCTTTCAGTTCAACTTCTTCACATTGCACAATTTTTTTCAGATCGATTGAAGAATATAAATATATGCTCTCAAGAAATGGTGATTGAGATGAACTTCGTAAATATTCTCCATTGATATCGTGAATTGTATTTCCCTGAGCATAATTCAAACGTGGATTATAACAAAAGGCAACCCTGGGTTGGCCCTGTTTTACCCTGATAAAGCGGTAGATTTCCGGTGGAGTATAGTATTGATCCTCGTCGGTTTTATAGCGGGGCATAAAATCAATCATCTCGAATTTGTTTGCACCATCATCAAAACAGGTAACAAGAATATTTGTTTTGTAGAGATAGTGTTGCGATACATTATATGAATCAGATAGCTTAATCGAGCAACTACCTCCCTTTTCCCTATCAAGCAAGGCGGCAAAAACTGAAGGTGAATCAAAATCGGGCAAACAGCACCAATCAATTGATCCGTACTTTGAAACGAGTGCCGCAGAACGCCCGTTCCCGATTATGCCATAATCATAGTTATTCATATTCCAATTTTAGGATTTTGATTCTGGAAGCAACAGACGAAACTGAGGAAAACAACCTGGAAAATTACTGTTTATAAAAAAGATCATCTTTTCCCTGATATCACACCTGAGATCCCAGTTAGATGAAGAATCTGAGCTACTTACTGTAATTCGTAATTCCATATACGTTTCCTTACTGTCGGTAATTTGTACCGAAGCAATTCTTCCATCCCAGCAGGGATGATCTTTCAGGATGCGATTTAATTCGTTTCTGATAACATCTACTGGTAATGAATAATCAGTGTAAAGATATATTGTCCCTGTAATATCGGCACTTGTTCTCGTCCAGTTCTGAAAAGTTTTTTCCAGAAAATAAGTAACCGGCACAATAAGTCTTCGTTCATCCCAAATTTTTATTACAACGTATGTCAGGGTAATTTCTTCAACTCTTCCCCATTCATTTTCCACAATTACAACATCATCAATACGGAAAGGCTGAGTGAATGCGACTTGAAATCCGGCAAGAACAAGAGCAAGACTTTTTTGCGCTGCAAATCCCACAATTATTCCAATAACACCCGCCGATGCAAGAATATTGATTCCAATCTTTCTTACCTCTTCAAAAGATAATAAGATTATTGCTATTCCCACAACAGCTATAATAAAATTAATTACCTGCTGCAGGATTTTGAGCTGGGTTAAAATTTTTCTCGCATTCAGATTATCCGGTTTATGTACATCATACCTTTCACCAATCAGATATATCAGATATCCTGATAATTTGAATAACAACCAGATAATACTGCAAATTACAAGGATGGTATTCAGATGCACAAACCAAATTTTAAGATCTGAATCCCCCAGATATGGCAGAATGAATAATTTAGCATAAAGAAATACCAAAAGTAACAACACAGGGAATTTGATCGTTGTGCTGATTTTCCCGAGATTAGTATTTCCAGTTTTAAAAGCAAGTTTTTTCAGGTACTTCCATACAAATACAAAGGCAAGTACTCCAACAAACAAAATGAAAAAAGATAAATATACAGGGTTATTAGAAATCAGTATCATTTATTTACAATGTATTTTTTGAGTTAATTAACTGGAATAAGAAGTGACGCACTTCACGATATGAATTCACCAGATATTTTGCATGGGTCTGGCCAAAACCAACGCGAATCGTAATTGCATCATCAGGAAGAAAAGAAAACATGTCTTCATCGGTTTGGTCGTCACCAATCGCAAGAAGAAAATCATCATTTTCATTAACAAAATTTCTTGACGCAATTCCTTTGTTAACATTAGACATTTTCACCTCAAGGATCTTGCTACCTCTCATTATCTGAAGGTTTAAGCGGCTGCATGGGAAAACAAGCATTTCCATCAATTGTTTTTCACGTAATTCGGCAAGCCAGATATCAGCATTGCGATAATGCCATACCAGTGCGGTTCTTTTTTCTTCCAGAAAAGAACCAGGTGTACGATCAGCTATAAAGTTTATTAAAGGTTTAATTTCATCTTTCCAGGAGGAATCCCCAGTGTGAATTGATTTCCATTCATTATTTTCCCATAAAAAAGCCCCATGTTCAGCAACTATTTTCACGGGAAGTTTACCAAGCCATTTTTCGAGCGTTTTCTGATCCCGTCCGCTCATTATGATCACTCTGTTAGCTTGATCAGCTGTCAGTTTTTGTAACAGTCTTTTTAACTCTTCGTCAGGTGCAGCCCGCAATGGACTTCTGCTAAAACCAACGAGTGTGCCATCATAATCAAGAAAAAAAAGACGACTTTTTGCATGACGATAACGAGATACAATTTCATGATTTTTCTGTTTATTCAATAACTTACTATTCAATGCCTGTTGAGCACTTCTCGCATTTAACAGCTCCCTGATAAAGTCTTCAGACCATTTCCTGACATTCTGGTTTTTAATAATTCTCTGAAGATTTCTTAAACGCACTCTTTTTTCTGCACCAGGCATTAATAAGGCATCACGCAAAGCCTCTATGATTTCCACCAGATTATTCGGATTAACAATAATTGCATCCTTCAGTTCAAGAGACGAACCGGCCATTTCGCTGAGAATCAGAACCCCTGTGGCTTTCTTTTTTGTTGCAATATACTCTTTTGCAATCAGATTCATTCCATCACGTAAAGGAGTAATCAATGCTACATCTGAAATATAGTATAAAGCCGCCAGTTGTTCAAAATCGAATGACCGATAAAAATAATGAATAGGTATCCAATCTACTTCAGAAAATATACCATTGATACTCCCTATAGTCTTATCAATCTCAATCTTCAGATCCTGATACTTTTCAACAGATGCTCTTGATGGAGCTACAATAAGAATAAGGGTGACCTTTTTTCGGAATTCGGGATATTCTTCAAGAAATTGACCAAAAGCTTTTATTCTGTGAAGAATTCCTTTGCTATAATCAAGGCGATCTACAGAAAGGACAATCTTAGTATGACCATATTGGTCTCTAAATTCCTCAATATGTTTCCTTATCGTTTTCTGTTCTGAAGAACGGTAAAACCGGTTAAAATTAATTCCCATAGGGAAAGTAGCGACGTGAACATAATTGTTTTCATAAACAATTTTATCGGTTCGAAAATCCAGATCCAGGATACGGTAAACGGAACTAATAAAGTGCCGCATATAATCGGTGGTATGAAATCCTATCAATGTCGATCCAAGAAGTCCCTTGAGTATTTCTCTTCGTTCGGGCAAAATTCTAAACAATTCATAGGAAGGAAACGGAATATGTAAAAAGAAACCAATGCAGGCATCAGGGAAACGTTGGCGAAGCATACCAGGTACAAGCATAAGCTGGTAATCGTGAACCCATATAATATCTCCCTTCGAATAGACGGAAGCTATTTTTTCATAAAACAACCTGTTTACTTCAACATATGATTCCCAATAGGATTTCTTGTAGTGTGTATAAACATAAAAATAATGAAACATTGGCCAGATAGTACTATTGCTGTAGCCTTCATAAAAGGAAGATATCTGACAGGAAGTAAGAAATACCGGAATGATGTTTGTCTTGTTAAGTTCAGAAGTAATCTTTTGTTGAACATCAGGATCAGTAACTTCTTTTCCTGGCCAACCAATCCAGATTTTTTCTCCTTCAGTTTCAAGTGAATGAAGACCTGTTGCAAGTCCTCCTTCACTTTTAACAAATTCCAATGTCCCATAATTTTCGGAAATTTTAACAGGAAGACGACAAGAAGCAATGATCAGTTTCTTCTTCTTTTCGTTATGCATTTGTCGTGGTATTTAATCTGCATTTTTCTTCCTTTACGCATAATAAGATGCGTATTCTGCCCATTAGTCCAATTTTACTTCGTTCCATCAGGGTTAAACTTGATGCTAATATTTTAACCCAACCCAATACGCATTAGTTCGCTTAAGCTCCTGAAGTGCAATTCGGATTTAAATTCCCCCTCAACCTCAAGCTTTTTTCATTTTGACAAAACGTTCTTTTATAAAAATTTGCACAAAAAGGGGAGCGTATTTTAGGTATCTAAAACCGGTTATTGAAAGATGCAACAATTAAAAATCAATTCCAGACATGATTACCCATAAAATGATTTCCTCAGGGGCAAATCAAAATGGCTTGTGTTCGGAGGCACATTATTACTACCTCAACAATTCTTGTGCAAAGCTATGCTTAATTTGTGTAAAAAAAATTGACTTAAGCCAACATTCTCAATTAATCTTCCGTTATCAAAGCCTTTATCCGCTCGATTTGTGTCTGTTTATTTACTTCCCTGAGATTTTGAGCCGTTTGTGTAAAATATTGATGTCCGCTGAGGAATTTCAGCTGAAGTTTATTCCATTCGTTCAGGGTACCAATCATGTTCCGCTCGCTGAGTTCTCTGTAAAGGGTATTGGAAACAGGAATAAAATCGATCCGGCCCAGGTAATCCAGATCAGAATCGCAGATGATGGCCTCCAGCAAATTTCTCGGCCGGGGAGGCAATTTGGTGGCCATAATGATTTCGCAGATGCGGTCTATCTGCTCCTGAGAATAACCGTATTTAGGCAGGTACTCTCTTGCAATTTCACAGCTCCGCTCCTCATGGTCCTTGTATGAAATTACATGGCCGGCATCGTGGAAGAGAGCTGCTGTTTTCAGTAACAGAATTTCTTCGTCAGTACACCCTTCTGCCCATCCTATCAGTTCTACCTCAGTAACAACATCAACCGTATGCTTCACATTGTGGTAATAAAGTGTTTTAGGCAGTTCCCTCTCCAGTTTGTCAAGAATGATCTCCTGTAAATCGGTAAACTGAATTAATTTGAATTTGGTATTGAAATTCTCATTGGGAACCGAAGTTTCTCCATGAACAGCAAACTCTGTCTTGAGGCCCTTAACCCAGAAAACATCAAGATCGTCTTTGTATTTGACAGGCAATTTGCCGTAGTATTCACAGTCGAAAAACTCTTTTACCAGTTCGTACGTCATTTCTGAAATCAGCACCTTGCCATAGACCCCAAACGATTCAAGCCTGCTGGCTGTATTGACTGTAGCGCCCTTAATATCATAGCTTTTTTTCTTTTGACCTGAAACGGTTGCTACAACAGAACCGGTGTGGATACCGGTCCGGAGTTCCCAGACCTGTTCTCCCCTGTTTTTCTGAATATCATAAAGATACTGGTGCATCTGGAGGGCGGCCAGCACAACCTGAACAGGGTTGGTAATGTTCTTCACCGGAATACCGCCGGCACACATGTATGAATCGCCGATGGAATGTATTTTTTCAATATTGAGATTTTTGACAATCTGATCAAAATGGAAGAAAATATCATCCAGTTCATCCATGAGTTTCTGACGGTCCATATCCTCCGTAATGCGGTTAAGCCCGTGCACATCGGCGAACATAACCGTCACCATTTTAAAGTTCATCACCGCTGGTTTCTCTTCAGCAGGTCTGATACGAGCTTTCTCTGCCTCGGAAATCTCTGACAGCATCTGCTTCAACCGTTCATTCTCTTCTGTCAGCTTATCAACAAGCTTCTGAAGCTTATCCTTCTCTTCCAGAAGCTCCTGGTTTTGCCTTGCCAGCTTTGCTACACGTCTGATTAACGCTTCATCCTGTTCCGGGACCATGCCAGTAAAGAGTTTATAGTAAAAGTAAATTTTCTCTTCAATATATCAAAACAATCCGCGTCTCATCCTGTTCTCAATTGGACGAACTTGCCTAACTTTGTAAATATATACCTTACGGTGGCATGCTGATACTTTGCCAAACCAATAATGAATAATTGTTGTACGATAGTAAAAACTTATTGTTTCAGAATGTGTATTAGGGTGTGAAGAATTATACAAAAAAAGATGCCTTTCAAATTAGTTTCAGAATATAAACCAACAGGTGACCAGCCGGAAGCAATTGAACAACTGGTTAAAGGACTGGAATCGGGAGTTCCTTTTCAGACCTTAATGGGGGTCACCGGTTCGGGAAAGACCTTTACCATGGCCAATGTGATTGAGCGAATACAGAGGCCGGCGCTGGTTCTGAGCCACAATAAGACACTTGCCGCTCAGCTGTACGGGGAATTCCGTCAGTTCTTTCCCAAAAATGCAGTGGAATATTTCGTATCCTATTACGACTATTATCAGCCTGAGGCATATTTACCGGTTACTGACACCTATATTGAAAAAGACCTCTCCATTAATGAAGAGATTGAAAAACTACGCCTCAGTGCCACTTCGGCCTTGCTCTCAGGCCGGAGGGATGTGATTGTTGTTGCATCGGTCTCCTGCATATACGGTATTGGCAACCCGGACGACTTTTACAGCAATACCATTCGTATTCATCAAGGTGAAAAAATCAGCAGGAACGTATTTCTTCGCAGGCTGGTTGACAGTTTATATTCAAGAAATGACCTAGAATTCAAAAGGGGAACCTTCCGGGTGCGGGGTGATACGGTAGATGTGTTTCTGGCTTACAGTGACTTTGCATACCGTTTTTCGTTCTGGGGAGATGAAATTGAGAGCATTGTTACCATTGATCCGGAAACCGGGAAATCACAGGAAAAACACGAAGAAGTGGTGATTTTCCCGGCCAATATTTTTGTCACTGCCTCCTGGCGTATTCAGGAAGCTATAAGGCAAATCCAGGACGATCTGGTAAAACAGGTGGAGTTTTTTAAGAACAATGGCCGTCTGCTGGAAGCCAAAAGGCTGGAAGACAGGGTTAACTATGACCTGGAGATGATCCGCGAGCTTGGCTATTGTCCGGGTATTGAAAACTATTCACGATATTTTGACGGGCGCCCCCCCGGAAGACGTCCGTTCTGCCTGCTGGATTATTTCCCGGACGATTTCATCACATTTATCGATGAGAGTCATGTCACGGTACCTCAGATCAGGGGTATGTTCGGAGGAGACCGGTCGCGGAAGCAAACGCTTGTGGAATACGGGTTCAGGCTCCCCGCTGCCCTTGACAACCGTCCCCTTCGGCTGGAGGAATTTGAAGAACTTATTGGCCAGACGATATTCGTAAGTGCTACTCCTGCCGAATATGAACTCCAGAAATCAGAAGGGGTTGTGGTTGAACAGCTAATCCGGCCTACCGGACTTCTGGACCCTGTTATTGAAGTAAGGCCCAGCCTGAACCAGATTGACGACCTGATGGAAGAAATACGCCGGCGTGTAGAAGCTGGAGAACGTGTGCTCGTTACAACACTTACCAAACGCATGGCTGAAGAGCTTACAGCCTATCTCCTCAGATTCAGAATCAAGACACGATATATTCATTCCGATATTGATACTCTTGAGCGGGTTCAGATAATGGAAGGACTTCGTAACGGGAGTTTTGACGTACTGGTGGGTGTTAATTTGCTGCGGGAAGGACTTGACTTGCCGGAAGTATCGCTTGTTGCTATTCTCGATGCTGATAAAGAAGGTTTTCTGCGTTCGGAACGAAGCCTGACTCAGACTGCAGGACGGGCGGCGCGGCATCTTCATGGAACTGTTATTATGTATGCCGATACGATTACAGAATCGATGCGAAAAACCATAGATGAAACCAACCGGAGGAGAGAAAAGCAACTCAGGTATAATGCAGAACACGGTATTACACCGCGACAGATTGAAAAAGCACTTGTTTCGATTATGGGCAACAGAGAAGAATTCTCTGCGCGGCATAAGGTATATGTTGAACCTGAAAAAACGGATATTGCAGCTGACCCGGTTGTTCAGTACATGGACCGTAAAGCACTTGAAAAGGCTATTGAAAAAACCCGCAAAGCTATGGAAAGTGCGGCTAAAGAACTTGATTTTATTGAAGCAGCCCGCCTGCGGGACGAAATGTACGCCCTTCAGAAGCTACTTGAATCGAAGAACTGACAGACCAGGACTTTATCCAAGATAGGACTTGAGTATTTTACTGCGCGAAGTATGCCTCAGGCGACGTATGGCTTTTTCTTTTATCTGCCGTACCCGCTCACGGGTCAGTCCAAACCGGTCGGCAATTTCCTCGAGGGTCATTTCGGGACAACCCAATCCGAAAAAATACCGAATGATATCCCTTTCGCGTTCAGTGAGAGTTGATAAAGCCCTTTCGATCTCTGTACACAATGATTCTTTAATCAGTTGCCTGTCGGCTACCGGAGAATCGTTGTTTACCAGCACATCCAGCAGACTGTTATCTTCTCCGTCAGCAAAGGGAGCATCTACCGATACATGACGTCCTGAAACCCTGAGGGTATCGGCAATTTTTTCCTTCGGTAATTCAAGCATTTCTGCCAGCTCTTCAGGCGTAGGAGTTCGTTCATACTCCTGTTCAAATTTTGCAAAAGCCTTGTTCAGTTTGTTCAGACTTCCTACCTGGTTTAATGGCAAACGTACAATACGCGATTGCTCGGCCAGGGCCTGAAGGATGGACTGCCTTATCCACCATACAGCATATGAAATAAACTTGAAACCGCGTGTTTCATCAAATTTTTCAGCTGCTTTGATAAGCCCGAGGTTTCCCTCATTAATCAGATCAGGCAGGCTAAGGCCCTGATTCTGGTATTGCTTGGCAACAGAAACTACAAAACGTAAATTGGCTCTTGTAAGCTTTTCAAGGGCTTCTCTGTCACCTTTTCGTATCCGTTGCGCTAATTCAACTTCCTCTTCGACAGTTATAAGTTCTTCTCTTCCAATTTCCTGGAGATACTTATCAAGTGAAGCACTTTCACGATTCGTAATCGACTTCGTAATTTTCAGCTGTCTCATGGCATTCCCATTGGTAAAGCAAACCAGGGGGCGAAATTACGTCAAGGAATATTTAAAATCAATTTAAATTAGGGATTTTATGAAAAAAAATAAAAAAATGAATACAGGGGATATCTCAAAACTACTTTTTCGTCTTCCCCTGATTGGTTTTTTTATCATCTCCTGTACCCCAATAATTAGCATTTTACTGCAGAGAAACCATAAACCCACAATACGGATTATCCCAAACAATGCACTAGTTCGCCTATGCCACTAATACGCAAACCGGGATAAAAAAAGAAAAGGGATGGA
>CAZJQN010000014.1:0-27069 GCA_964548125.1 uncultured Bacteroidales bacterium
ATTTAATGCAAATATCAAATTTATTTCTGATAAAAAAAACATTTTTTGTTTTTCTTATTATAATTAATTCTCATAAGAATACTAATTATACATTTATATGGTAATTTTTTCTTATGATTCTATGTTTACAAATGCATTACAAAAAATTTTCCTGTTTATTTACTTTTATTTGATTTTTTTGTAAGAAAAACATTATGGGTATAATCAAGTGAAGTAATTTATTTTGTCACTCCTATGTTTATCAGATGAAATAAATACCTGTTCTGCTCTGCTACAAGGAAGTGAAAAGGTTTAAACTTACGCAATACATCAAAAATTTTCCATGACAATGATTGGACTGGAAAGTTTTTTTGTTGATTGATCTCGATGTATCTATTTGACGAGAAATAGTTAGTAGAATGTAAACTAATGAAGAATACATTTTTTAAAGCCAATTTCGATGCGGTGATGGGGAAAGGATATGTTTTCTTTTACATTAGAATCTTTCTTATGCGAAGATTTGAATTTATGATTAGTAATAAGCGACCCACATTGGACCAATATCAAAAGTACATTAATTCTGCAATTCAATATTTGTTAATAAAAAAATGGGAAGGATTATTTCTGAAACGGGAATTAAGGTAATACGGAAATCTTTACCGTTTTATAATCTGTTCCCGAAATGAGCGAGCAAATATAAACACCATGTTTTACTTTTTTTCTGCTCTGATCTGTAAGATCCCACTGAATGCTGTTTGGACCAGATGAAGGATGCAAATTCCATTCGCGGATCAGGTTTCCGGTCAATGAATGGATTCTGACAGTGATTGTCTCCTGAGATGTTGTATTAAAAATTAATTGAGCATAAATGCTGGCCGGATTAGGGAAGATACGGAAAGCCATATCATCAGATTCTTTTTTGGTGTTAATTGTGGCAAGAGAATCTGTAATAAAAATATTATCGAAAGTCAGGAATACATCTGGCAGGGATTTATGTTCGGCCACTATTTCAAAACGATCAATTCTCGTCCAGTCAAATGCGCCGATAGGATTGTACCATTGGTTATTATCCCATGATCCCTGCTCGGCAAACCATATCAGAGGAATTTTGACGTGATGCCAGTGGCCGTCAAATGGTACAACCTGTTGATTAATGGTATACCGCATGCGCCATGGGTGGTCGGATGGATCTTCGGTTTTGGTATCAACAAAACGAATGTCAAATACTGCATCGGGCTTGTTGCTCATAAACCAGAAATCGACAACATACTTCCTTTGCAAAAGCTGACTTAAGTCTTTATCGGGGATAAAATCAAATGCCAGGTAATTGTACTGAGAAGGACTGAACCAATCGAGGCAATAGGAACCAGTTCGGGGGAAGGCGGTGGCATAGTAGTTGATAAATCCGGTGGTAATCCATCCTGATGCTTCAATGCCATGTTCAACATAATCCGTATAAAGTGGAATGGTTGTCGTGTCGGGCATAAGATTAAAAGGGGTCTGTAGTGGGGGAGTCAATCCAAGTGCATTGATAAGAGGGATGTTTACATCATGCTCAAACAAGCCGGCAGAATTTTTATTAAATATACCGAAACCACCGTGGTAATCCCAAATGGTCCAGGGAATTCCTTTTTCTTCCAGATAGGAGCGTACGGTCTGATACCAGAATACCCTGTCATCAGGAGGGCTGTTGGGAATATATACCCCGAATTCACCACAGTAAACGGGTACCTGACGGCTGTTTTTGAATGCTACGGCAATATCGATGAGCTGTTTAACTTTTTCAACATTTCCTTCGTTGGGGTAAGCGTTCAGAGCGCTTTCAATCCAGCTTCCTTTCAGTGATTGAGGACAGGCTGGCATGCTGGAGGCGTTGTAGGGAAACGGTACCCCGCTCAGCGGTTGCATCGATGGCTCAACCCAGGTTGCTCCCTGATGTGTGAATACAAAAGGATCGTAAAAATGAAAGGTGTAAATAAGCTTTTTATCAGTATATACCGGAAGATTGACAAGATTGTTATAACTGTTCCAGTTGGCGGCACCGACAATAATGTAATGTGCTGTATCTTCAGTACGGATGGCGTCAATTGTATTCTGCTGAATCTGATTCCATGTGGCATCTGCTATACCATGCGGCTCATTCAGGATTTCATAATAAATAAACTGGGAACGCGTTCTATAATGCCGGGCCATCTGCTTCCAGACTTTTGTGAGGATATTTCCAATACCTGGATCAGTGGCTGAGGAGGGATCAAATGTGTGGTTGTCGATAATCAAATGAATCTGCAGTTCTTCTGCCCAGGTAACAGCCGAATCAAGAAACTGAACAAAGAGAGGATGGGGAACATAGTCCGGAGATCCGTTTGTCATGGCATGCAGATTGATCGGAAGCCGGATCACGTCGCAGCCAAGGCTTTTAATGTTTTCAAAATCCTTTCGTGTATAACGTGTAAACTGAATCTGTTCGGCACTTCCGGCCTGAAACCAGCCGGTGAGATTAACCCCACGGTGAAAAGGAACCTGAGCGGAAAGAAAAGGAAATAGTAAGGCGTTAAGAATTATATTCCACGTGATAATCTCTCTTTTTGATGCTTTCATAGTCCTTTTATTTTTCTATTATAAAGACACAGGCGGCTGATTTGTATTGAGTGCAACAGGATCATAATTTTTTATTGATTTCTAAAATTGACCGTGAGGATTTAATAAAGTCCTTTTGCAGATTATTCAAACAGTTGTTAATACATCGTGACTGCAAATCAACTTTTAGACAATATGCTGACTTTTATTATTGGTATCTGGGCTAATCCTTTTAAAACGATGATCAGGCCCTTAAATAAAGAATCGAAATATAGTATTTTACTTCCTGCCGGAGTGTTAACTGAAAATACTTCCTTGGTTTATTCGGATCTCGCATTCTAACCTGAAAATCTTTTTATCAAATCAAAGAGAGCCTGTACTCTGATCGGTTTTTCAAGGTATCCGTCAAATCCCGATGAATTTAGTTTTTCTCTGATATTCTGGCCTGAAAAGGCAGTTTGTGCGATTACAGGAAGATCAGGACGCATTTTCTTGATATGAGAAATTGCCTCAAAACCATCCATAACAGGCATTTTTAAATCCATCAGAACCAAATCAATTCGTGCTTCTCTTTTGCATATTTCCACAGCTTCCAGGCCATTGGAAGCTTTTATTGTGTTGAGGTTGATTTGTTTAAAAACCTCCTCGAGAAACCGTAAATTGGCATCTTCATCCTCAACAATCAGAACGTTCAACTCATTCTTTAAATTTTTGTAAAATTCAGATACTTTGTTCTGAGGTACGGAGTATTTCTTTATTGTTACGTCTTTATATGGAAAACTGAGACTAAATACTGTTCCTCTTTTAGAAAAAGGTTCATGACGGATCTCAGCACCCAGCATATCGGCAAATGATTTGCTGATTGAAAGACCCAACCCTAATCCTGAGTATGTTCTTGTTATACCTGAATCGGCCTGAAAGAATTTTTCAAAAAGCTTTTGTTTTAGATTCTCTGGAATTCCTATTCCTGTATCCTGTACAAAGAATTCAACTCTGTGTTTTTGAACTGTCCAACCCAAGGTTACATAACCTTTGTGAGTAAATTTTAAAGCATTTTCCAGCAAATGAGTGATAATTTTTCTGATTTTTATTTCATCAGTATAAATAAAACACTCCGAATCAGATTGGTGCAGAGAAAGCCTTAAATCAATCCCTTGCTTTTCAAAATGTTTCTGAAAAGTGGTGTATAGATCCTTTAATAATTCATTAATATTTACCTGTGTCCTGTTGATTTTAACCTGACCTGTTTCAATTTTTGATATATCAAGAATGTTTTCAATTACAGAGATTAATTGTTGGCTGCATGTACTAAGTATTTCGGCATATTCAGTGCGTGTTGTGTGGTCAATATCAGGTTTGCACAATAATTCTGAAAAACCAATAATGCCGTTCAGGGGTGTTCTTATTTCGTGTGACATATTAGCAAGAAATGCCGACTTAAGACGGTCGTTCTCTTCTGCTTTTTCTTTGGCTTCAATAAGACTATTCTGATACGATTTCAGTTCGGAGATATCATTGGCGATTGCATAGGCCAGGCCCGACGACAGATCAGGCTTTATATTCCAGTCGAGAATATGGAATTTATCATCTTTTGCAAGAAATCGGTTTTCGAGATGATATACGCAATTACCATTTTTAAGAACCTTTTCGAATATCTCCTTCATCTTCGGTTTATCGTCGGGATGAAGAAAATACAAAATGGAATTTTCTCCTTTTGGTTCTGTGGCCTTGCCTGCCATTTCATCAAATGCAGGATTTGAATACAATATTGTCAGTTGGTCGATGTCGATAATGCAAATAAGGTTCAGCGACATATCAAATACTGACCTGAATTTTTCCTCACTTTTCTGCAATGCCTGAAGAGCAACTTTTTGTTCGGTAATATCCATTATAACCCCAACCAGTGCTTCGAGGTTTCCCTGTTCGTCAGTGAGTCTTTTTCCACTCAATAATCCCCAGAAATCCGAGCCGTCCTTTCGTATATAATGTCGTTCCGTCAATACCCTGTTGGTGTCTCCCCGTATAAGTTTATTCATCAGATTTTTTCCCTGATCAAATTCTGAGGGATGTAAATAGTCAGTATATGCCGTACCAATAAGATCTGCTATTTTCATGTGCAGCATTTCGGCCATGGCATCATTAGAAAAGGTAATTATGCCATTGTGGTCAACAAGGATTATACCGGCCTGAGAGGTTTCAACAATAGTTCTGAGCTTTTTTTCACTTTCAGCCAGCGCTTTCTTTAACAGAATGCTTTCGGTTATATCCTGAATAGTTCCAAAGGCATAAAAGGGTTTCCCTTCTTCATCATACTGAAATTCTCCCCTTGCAATGCAGTGTCTTACTTCTCCTTGTTTATTGATAATACGGAATTCGTAATCAGGTATTTTTTTCTGTCCAGATGCAAGTTGTTTTTTAATGTTTTTCCAGTAGTCTTCTCGATCTTCAGGATGTATATGAGTATTGAAAATTTCCTGGGGCGATCTTTCTCCGGGTGAGTACCCAAAAATCCGGTACGTCTCTTCTGACCATACCACACGATTGGTCTTTGTATCGTTTTCCCAGTCTCCCAGGTGGGCTATGCGTTGAGCTTCAAGAAGTTTCTTTTCTTTCGACCCGTTATTTGTTTTCTGGTCTTCATATGTTTTGTTTTTTTTAAGTAAACAGAGTGTGCCTGAAAAAGACCCCCTCTCAAATATCGGGATCATTCTGGCTGTAACCTTAATTTTGTCTCCGGCATCATTATCAATTGTAAGCTGTTCCGTTATGGGTTTCTTTACTTTTCTGGTTTGTTCCAGTAGCATTGAAATGTTGTTCCATAAGGAATTATTAATATTCCATAGTATTTTTCCGCTTTCATCAGGATTTAATTCTTTCAACCAGGTAATGGATTCTTCGCTGACCAGGTATATTGAATTGTTGCTGTCAACAAAAAATATGGCTTCTTCTGAAGGAATGACAAAATCTTTTAACCATGAAGGGATGAAAGAAACGTACTGTTCCGGATTTTTATTCACTATAAAAAAATATTCTCTAGGGGGCTGGGAATGCCTTTCTTTTTTCTTCATAGTCAGATCAATATAACCATAGCCATTATATGTTTAGAGGTCAGGTGCATGGGCAAGATTCCGATAAAATATTATATCTGAATTTATATTACGCAAAGAAGTTAAATTGGTTTCAATGTAACAGAATATTTTTCGTTTCTCGAAAAAATCTGATATGGTTGTTTTTTTTATTATTTTGCCGTTAAAGTACAAACAATGGATCGTCGTCAATTCATACAATCATCAGTAAAAAAGGGCTTTTTTCTGGCCATTGGTATGTCGGGAATGAGTGGAGGTCGCAGTTTCAGACCTTTGATAGGAGTATGTACCAATGTTGCGAATGCGCATCAGGTCATTAAAGCTGGAGGTGATTTTATCGAAGAATCAGTAGGACGGTTTCTACAACCTGGAAGTGAATACGGGGATTTTGAGAAATCGCTAAATCTGCTCAGGGAAAGTCCGCTCCCCGTTCAGGCCTGCAACAGCTTTTTTCCCGCCGAAATCAGGCTGACGGGGAATAAAGTGGATGAGGCTCAGGTTTTCCGGTGGGCAGAAACCACCTTTTTAAGAGCACAGCAGGCTGGCGTTCAGATAATTGTTCTTGGAAGCGGTGGTGCCAGAAAGATTCCTGATGGATTTGCATATGATGCTGCTTTTTCGCAGTTTGCTGGTTTACTTGAACGAATGGGAGAAATCGCTAAAAAATATCAGATCGTTATTGCCCTTGAGCATCTTAACCGGATGGAGACTAATTTCATTAATACTCTGGAAGAGGCCAATGCCATTGTTGCCAAAGTCAATCATCCGGCTGTCGGGTTATTGTGCGACGTATACCATATGCTGATGGAAAATGAGTCGCCCGAGTCGATTCTGAAAGCAGGAAAAAGAATTGTGCATTGCCATGTTGCTGAGAAAACTAACCGGGCAGCACCCGGAACACATGGTGAGGATTTTGTTCCATACTTTCGTGCCTTAAAAAAAGTTGGATTCAAAGGAAAAGTCTCTGTTGAATGTAAGTGGGAAAATTTCGATGCGGAGGTGGTTACTTCTTTGAAATATCTGAGGGGGCAAATCGATATTTTATGATGGAGTTGCTGGTTATGATAAATCTTGTTATGAAAGAAAATAATGAAGCGCAGGACTTTTCTTAGGCTCTCGTCTTTATCAGCTATAGGGACAGGGTTGTCCCATCAGCTCTCACCGGATGGCGATTTTATTGCCTCGTTTCAGGGGAAAGGAAGGCAGATGGTTCCTGCCACTTGGAGAATACTGGATAACGGTGCATTTGACATAGTGGCAGGCGATCTGTCTGTTACAGGATGTTATCCTGCCA
The DNA here is from genome assembly GCA_964548125.1 of uncultured Bacteroidales bacterium. Taxonomy (GTDB): domain Bacteria; phylum Bacteroidota; class Bacteroidia; order Bacteroidales; family JAAYUG01; genus JAAYUG01. Next base: position 6,937 of record CAZJQN010000014.1, read on the forward strand.
TTGGGGAGAAATCGTTGCAACCCATCCAGGTTCGGGTAAAAAGGACTTCCAATGGAGGAGTCATAGAATATTTTCTGGGAACGGCAAAAGTTACCATTACCCTGGATTCTGATGAAGATTCACTTACTCTGGCATGCAGGCTTTCAGGAATAAGAACGGCTCCTGACTGGATTTATCCTCTGGCTGGTGGCCAGGTTAGAGGAGCCAGCAAATGGTATAAACAGGGAGTGGGTTTTGCTGGCCCCAGCGGAATTTTTCCAATTCCCGAACCGAAACAAAAAATTGAACAAGCTGTCCTTAAGGAAGATGTATGGTCTTACGACAGTTACCTTGCTACTGCTCTGTTTTCAGAAAAAAACAGTACCCTTCTCATTGGCGTATACCGGCACTGCGATTATTTGCATCGAAGCACCCTTTACAACCGTCAGCATCGTTTTGGGTTGATTGACCGGCACTTTGATTCACAGGAAGTTTTTATCGAATCGGGTTTCGGAACAGAACAGATTCCTCTGGAGGGAGATCTGGAACTTCCTGCTATTCACATTATGGCCGGGCCTTCGCCATACGCTTTGTTTCAAAGGTACGCCAAACACTTGGCAGCGGAAATGAAAGCACGAACAAATAAAGCTTCAAGGTTTTATTTCTGTTCGTGGTACGAATTTGAAAAGGAATATTCTCTGAATCATCTAACAGAACTGTTAACGGGATTGAAAACCATTCAACCCCCGTTGCCCTTGCAGGCTATTCAGATTGATGACGGATATTGTGTGCAGGGAGACTGGCTTGAAGCAAACGAAAAATGGCCGGGCGGAATGGAAAAGGCTTTCCGTTTGATCAAAGACGCCGGATTGGAAGCAGGTATTTGGGTGGCGCCGTTTATGGTGCATTCCGGAAGCAGATTGTTTGCGGAGCATTCTGACTGGCTTCTTCGGGACCAGAAAGGAAATATCATTACTGAATGGAATTTTCACAACGGTTCTATGCATGTGCTCGATTCCTCACATCCGGATGCATTTGAATACCTCAGAACAGTATTTAGGACCTTCCGCAAATGGGGTGCAACCGTTTTCAAGACTGATTTTATGGACTGGGGTCTCCGGGATTCTCTTAAGGTAAATCGAGCTACTCCCGGAAAGACATCGGTTCAATATTTTACAGATGTTGTTCGCATGATCAGGGAAGAAATTGGGGAGGAAAGTTACTGGCTGGGATGCATATCTCCATTCCAACCAATGATTGGATTTGTTGATGGTATGCGCCTGGCCAATGATGTGGGTGCTGCATGGAGCGAAGAAAGCACGGTGAATATGTTCAGGGAAACATATGCAGGACAATGGTTCAATAACATTCTCTGGCAAAATGATCCTGATGTTTTATATCTGAGGGATTCTGGCAATTCTCTGACGCAAGCAGAAATGGAATCGATTGCCCTTTGGAACGGTATTCTTGGAGGTACAATCACTACTTCAGACCGGTTTCATAAGCTATCACCGGAGAAACTGAAACTATGGCGGTTTCTTCAACCTCCCCGGAAAGGGTCTTCTGCTTTCCTTCCCTTCTGGTCAGAGAGAAAAGATCTTTTAGTTGCAGTGAGGCATTATCCTCAAACTGAAGGTTGGGCTGTGGTATTTGTTAATATTACAAATGAACGGCTTACCGGGAAATTTCAAGTAAATTCCCTTACAGGTATTGCCGGTACATATTATGTTTATCATTGGATGCCGGGCAACCATGTTCCTACCGGAATGTCTGAAGAAATCAGCATTTCCTTGGGACCTCATGAATCCAGGCTTATATATCTGGCGCAAAAGAAATCCCCTCCTCCTCGTAATATGACAATTGGAGGAATTTTAACTGAAGGGATTTGACATAAGATGCACAGATTGGCTTGAGAATCATTTTGTCAGATGAAAAATAATTTTTTACTTTGAACTTCAATCCTGATACAATGGAAACTGCCAACAGTCAAATTCTAGAAAAAATCGCATTTTGCGTTGAATTTGGAAAAATCAACATGGCTTCGCCCTATCCTCCTGAAATGAAAAATCAGGAAGGAGCAGATGAGTTGACACGGAAAGCTCTGGATGCTGGAATTTCGGCTCAGGAAATTCTTTCTCAGGGCCTTGTTCTTGGGATGCAACGTGTCGGAGTGAAATTCCGGGAGAACAAGGTGTTTGTTCCTCAGGTACTTATGTCGGCCAAGGCCATGAGTACTGCCATGCAGCATCTCAAGCCATATTTCCAGAGCGGGGAAGTGAAACGTAAAGGCAAGTTTGTCATTGGAACAGTTGCAGGTGATCTGCATGACATAGGGAAGAACTTAGTGGCGATGATGATTGAAGGAAGTGGCTGGGAAGTCATTGATCTTGGAACCGATGTAAAATCGGAAAAATTCATTGAAACAGCCAGGCAGCATCCCGGCTGTGTGGTTGGATTGTCGGCTTTGCTTACAACTACAATGGTAAATATGGAGAAAATTGTAAGCGATCTGAAGGCTTCTTTCCCGGGAATTAAGGTATTGGTTGGTGGTGCCCCTCTTTCAATGGACTTTTGCAAAAAAATTGGTGCTGACTTTTATTCTCCTGATCCCCAGGGAGCCGTTGAGTACCTCAATCAAATCGCCTGAAATTTTATAAGGAACCAGGCAGTAGTGACGGATCCGTTGTTTGAAAGTTTTTTATCATAAACAGGGTTCTGTCGGTTGCAGTAAAAGGATGAATAATTTGCCGGAAATCAGGGAATGAGTCCGGATATTCTATTGGTTACAACAATAATGTTTTTTAGATAACCCTTTTACCTCAACGGAATTTTGTTCTTTAAAATTTTCAGCAATGCGAAAGTTTTTTTCTTTCATTCCCGGGTTAATTCCTGTTTTCTTCCTGACCTTTCTTCTTCCGGCCTGTAAGTCCCCGGAAAAAAAGATAGCTGACAAGCTATCCTCTTCACTTATACCTGTTCCCGTAAAACAAAGTCCCGGTAAGGGGTATGTTGTATTACCTTCTCTTCTTCACATCAGTCCTGATACTTCATCTGAAATGGTAAGACTTGGTCATTATCTTGTTGAAACGATGAGAGAAAAATACCATTTACAATTGAGGCTTCAGGAAAACAAGACTGATTCAGGAAAAACCTTAATCCGTTTGATGAAGATTTCCGGGAGCGAGAGCGGAAAGGAAGGATATAATTTGACGATTAATGAGCAGGGGGTTAGCATTGTTGCAGGTACTGGTAACGGAATTTTTTATGGTATCCAGACATTTCTCCAGCTGATTCCGGTTCCGGAAATGAAAAAAAGAAACCCGGAGATAGTGTGGCTGAAAAAAATGGTTATTGAGGACTACCCGCGATTCCCATGGCGAGGTATGCATCTGGATGTTTCCAGGCATTTCTTCCCGAAAGAGTTTGTTAAAAAATATATTGACATTCTTGCCCTGCATAAAATGAATGTTTTTCACTGGCATCTTACCGATGATCAGGGTTGGCGGATTGAAATCAAAAAGTACCCAAAACTAACGGAACTGGGAGCCTGGAGGGAGGATACCAGGGATCGTCCATGGGATTACGGACAGCATCCTGTTGTGCCGGGCAAGCCTGTTTATGGTGGTTTTTATACCCAGGATGATATCAGAGAAATTGTCCAGTATGCCGGTGAACGTTATGTTACCGTTGTTCCCGAAATTGAAATGCCAGGTCATTCCTGGGCAGCTCTATATGCCTATCCGAATTTGTCGTGCAGTGGAAAACCATTTTACGTTGCACCTAATGTGCCTTTTGAATTTACCGATCCATATTGTGCAGGAAGTGAACAGACATTTCGTTTTCTTGAAGATGTCCTTTCTGAGGTGGCAGAACTGTTTCCTTCCCCCTACATCCATATCGGGGGCGATGAATGTAAGAAGACTCCCTGGGAAAAATGTCCGAAGTGCCGCTTGCGAATGCAGACAGAAAATCTGAAAAGTGTTGAAGAACTGCAAAGTTATTTTATCCGAAGAATAGAGAAAATTCTTGTTGTCAGAGGGAAAAAACTGATTGGATGGGATGAGATTCTTGAGGGTGGTCTGGCACCGGAAGCTACTGTTATGAGCTGGAGAGGAGAAGATGGAGGAATTCAGGCCGCCCGTCAGGGGCACGACGCCGTAATGACTCCGGCAGAAGTCCTTTATCTGAGCAGGCAGCAAGACGAAGAGTCCCGTCTGGTCAATGAAGACGGATTTTATGCTTTGCGTGAGGTATATTCATATGATCCGGTGCCTTCTGTACTTACTCAAGAGGAAGCCAAACACATACTGGGAGCCCAGGGGTGCTTATGGACCGAGGAAACCCAAACGCCTGAGGAGGCTGAGTGTAAAATTCTACCCCGCTTATGTGCTCTTTCTGAGATTACATGGAGCCCGAGGGAAAACAAAAATTACCAACAATTTCTGAAGAGGCTGTTTTATCATTACAACCGTCTTGATCTGATGCATCTTGATTATTATGTTCCTGTTGCCGGGGGATTCAGAAATACAGCTTTTCTTGGTTCCTCAACCATTGTGTCGTTTAAGGTTCCAACCGGGGGATATACAGTTCGTTATACTATTAACGGAAATGATCCGGATACAACTTCTGAAAAATATGTTCACCCCTTTCAGTTGCATGCCAATGATACCCTGCGGGTAGCTGTTTTTCTTCCTTCAGGAAAACACAGTAGGGTAAGAACAGCAATTTTTAGAAGTCTTCAATTGAAACCTCCTGCTGAAATTAAAAGTCCGCAGCCGGGTATTCTGGTTACCGCTTTCACCGGAGATATCAGTTCCCTTGATAGTTTTGTAAGGATGAAGCAGATTTCTTCATTTACTATGGATTCCATTGCGATACCCGGAACCTTACCCAGGGATACTTTTGGCCTGGTGTTCGATGGATTTATCAAAGTTCCAGCCGACGGGCTATATACGTTCTTTATAGCTTCAGACGACGGAAGCCGTTTATGGGTGGCAGATTCCCTGCTTATTGATGCTGATGGAATTCACGGACCTTCTGAAGAATCAGGCACAATTGCTTTGCAGAAAGGATTTCATTCGTTCCGGCTCCGATATTTTGACAGGTTTTATGGCGAAGCTCTAATGCTCATGATGCAGGGCCCGGAAGCCGGTAAACAGAGACTGCCTAAGGAAATGTTGTGGCATTAGTACGTGAGTATTTCTGCATATGTTTTCCTGCCAACTTTTGATTACTTTCGCCAAAAGGAATTAATAGTTCGGTAATGTTACAATCGCTTCATATTCAGAATTATGCACTGATCAGTTCCCTGGATATGGAGTTTAGCGGGGGACTCACAACCATCACCGGAGAAACCGGAGCGGGTAAATCGATTCTTCTTGGTGCTTTATCGCTGATTCTTGGCCAGAGGGCTGAAACAGAAGTGCTCCGCGACAAAAGCCTGAAGTGCATTGTTGAAGGTACATTTTTTATTGGTAATGCCGGGCTGGAGCCATTTTTCGAACGAAATGATTTAGATTTTCAGTCAGTTACAGTATTGCGGAGGGAAATCAGTCCTAATGGAAAATCAAGAGCCTTTATTAATGACACTCCGGTAACACTGGCTGTTTTGCGTGAACTGGGACTTCAACTGGTAGATATTCATTCCCAGCATGAGAATCTGGAACTAAATACACGACATTTTCAGATGCGGTTGGTTGACCTTGTTGCCGGCAATAGTTCCGAACTGGATGAATATCTGAAAGAATACCGGCGTTTCAGAAACCTTGAAGTTGAGCTTCGCCAGTTAAAAGATGATATGAGCCGCACAAAAGCTGATCTGGATTATTATGTTTTTCAGTACCAGCAATTGGAAGAGGCTAAACTCAGAGATGGGGAACTGGAGGAATTGGAAGAAGAACAGAAGAAACTGAGCCATGCTGAAGATTTGCGCACTTCGCTTGGCAGAACTTCTGATATTCTCAGCGGAGAGGGAGCTTCTGTGCTTCAGGGAATTCGGGAAGCTCTGAATTTGCTTTCCAAAGCTGAAAATTACTACCAAAAGGCAGGAGTTCTTCACCAGCGTCTTGAGTCGGCATATATTGAACTGAAGGACCTGGCATCTGAAGCTGAACGTATAGCTGGAGAAACAGAACTTGATCCTGCCCGGCTAGAATTTGTTAACCAACGTCTGGATTTGCTTTACGAACTGCTTCAGAAGCATCGGGTTAATTCACTGCAGGAGCTGATTGCTTTAAGAGATAGCTTGAAATTACGGATTGGAAATATTACTTCCTCCGATGAACGCCTTGAGGAATTGCAAAAGGAATATGAATGTCTGAAAACGTCTTTGCTGGCTAAAGCCGAGGCACTCAGCATAGCCCGCAGAAAAGCAATCCCCGAAATAGAATCTACTGTTATTAATATTCTGAAAGACCTTGGCATTCCTAATGCGCGCTTTGTTATTTCCTGCGAGAAAACTAATGAGTTGACGCTGTCAGGTATTGACCGGGTTGGGTTCCTGTTTTCTGCAAACCGCTCCTCAGAGCCAATGGAAGTTTCAAAAGTTGCTTCGGGCGGAGAGATATCCCGGTTGATGCTGGCACTTAAATCCATTATGGCTCAGTCTGTTACAGTACCTACCATCATCTTTGATGAAATTGATGCAGGGGTATCGGGTGAAATTGCCTTCAAAATGGGGAACCTGATTCAGCAAATGGCAGAACATCTTCAGGTCATTAATATTACTCATCTGCCGCAGATTGCGGCAAAAGGACATACCCACTTTCTCGTATACAAAAAAGATCAGAAACAGGAAACCAATACCTACATTAAAGTTCTGAAACCAGAGGAGCGGATTGCTGAGATTGCCAAAATGCTGAGCGGAGACAAGGTTACAGATGCTTCACTTGAGAATGCAAGGGAACTGCTCGGTGTAAAGGCTAAAATGAACTAAATGTGGAGTTTGGTTGTTAATTACCCTATTTGAGTTATTTAAAATGTTTTTTTATGGCATACAATCTTTTAAAAGGGAAAAAGGGTATCATATTTGGTGCCCTGAACGACATGTCAATTGCATGGAAAGTGGCAGAGCGTTGTCATGAAGAAGGTGCAACCTTTGTGCTTAGCAATACACCGGTGGCTCTCCGCTTTGGGACCCTTGACAAACTGGCTCAAATGACAGGGTCGGTCATTATTCCGGCCGATGCTACCAGTGTGGAAGATCTGACTATGGTCTTTACCAAAGCTATGGAGATTCTTGGCGGAAAAATTGACTTTCTCCTGCATTCCATAGCCATGTCGCCCAATGTGCGGAAAGGAAGAGAATACGACGACGTTGACTATGACTATTTTTTAAAGACTCTTGATATTTCAGCACTTTCATTCCATAAAATGCTTCAGGTGGCCCGGAAACTGGATGCCATTAATGAATGGGGTTCCGTTGTCGCTCTTTCCTACATTGCTGCCCAGAGAACCCTGGTGGGATACAATGATATGGCCGATGCAAAGGCACTTCTTGAATCTATTGCCCGGAGTTTCGGATATATTTATGGCCGTGACAAGAAAATACGAGTAAATACTATCTCACAGTCTCCTACTGTTACAACAGCAGGCAGTGGAATTAAAGGTATAGACACTCTTCTCGACTGGTCTGAACGGATGTCTCCCCTCGGAAACGCTACGGCCGATGAATGTGCTGATTATTGCATTACTTTGTTTTCAGACCTTACCCGGAAGGTTACCATGCAGAATCTGTACCACGATGGAGGTTTTTCAAGCATGGCCATGAGCAGGGCAGCTATCACCCAATACAGCAAAAGTTTTGAAGATTGTGACTAAATTCCTGTTCTCTTGATTCTGTTAAGAGGAGTTCCATTGGAACACAGGTGCACAAAACTGATTTAAAATACCTTCAGGTGTTTACGAAAAAAGAAGTTTTAAACATCCTGAAGGTTAGTTTTTTTGATTTATTGAAAAATTCTCTTACGTTTGAATTTTCAAAGCTTTTTCTTTATGGCGGCATTTTATATCGTACTGCTCGTGCTTTTTTATGTTTTAACACCGGCATTAATCCTTTATATCTGTCGGAAATTTCCCTGGATTAATAAGCTGGGAGCAGTTGTGGTGGCCTATATAGTCGGCCTTGTAGCAGGAAACATTGGAATTTTGCCTGAGGGTGCGGATAAAGTTCAGAATACCATTATGAGTATTACTATTCCTCTTGCTATTCCGTTGCTGCTATTTTCCTCCGATATTAGAACTTGGTTCCGTCTGGCCGGAAAAACAGTTATATCTCTGTTCCTTGGCACCGGTATGGTAGTTGCCACAGTCATTGCCGGATATTTTATGTTCAGAACTCCGGCAATAAATGATTTCTGGAAAGTTAGCGGTATGCTGGTGGGGGTATACACTGGAGGAACCCCGAATCTTGCTTCTATTGCGCTTATGCTCAATGTGGATCCAAATACTTACATCATAACCCATACCTATGACCTTTTTGTTGGGAGCATTCATTTGTTGTTCTTGATGACTGTGGCACGCAGCTTTTTTGGACTCTTTTTGCCACCATATCGTTTTTTGAGTGCTGATAGCAAAAATTTTTCTACTAAGGACGGAAAAGACCCATATGAAGGAATTTTCCTAAGGAATATTTTTTTACCACTCCTGAAGGCCTTCGGAGTGGCAGTACTCGTTTTTCTTGTTGGTGCGTTACCTACTTTGTTTCTGAAGCAGGAACATCAAATGGTAGTTATCATTCTGGTGATAACTACCCTCGGAATCCTTGCTTCTTTGGTTCCGTGGATCAACAAAACAGAAAAAACTTTTGAAGCAGGCATGTACCTGATTCTCATTTTTTCTGTTACCGTTTCTTCCATGGCCGATATTCAGAAATTCTCAGTCCAGTCCGCGCCGATCCTTTATTACATTTTGTTCGTCATCTTTGGTTCATTGCTTTTTCAGGCACTTATCAGTTATTTTTTCCGTATCGATACTGACACCATGTTGATAACATCCACAGCCCTGATCTGCTCGCCACCCTTCGTTCCGGTTGTAGCGGGTGCCCTGCGCAACAAAGAAATTATTATTACCGGTATTACGGTTGGTATTATCGGTTATGCCATTGGGAACTACCTGGGTTTCTTTGTTGCTCAGTTTTTATCGGCCTATTGAAGAATTACCCAGTTTTCCAACGGATCTTGCGAAGTAAAAGTATCTCCGCTGCAAATCAGCGGGTGTTGATCTCTTTCTTCTCGACTGATAATGAATGCTGAGCGCTCGGAAATTCCCCGCAGTACAAATGCCTGAAAAGCTTCGTTGGTCAGAACCTCAAAGTAGGAAACCATGCGTCCCTGGTGGGTAGGATCATTCACAATCACTGAGATGTCGGAATAGGTTTCTGAGCCAATATGGTTTCCCAGCAACTGACCCTCGGTAATTTTGTCACCTAATTGAAGGTTAATAGTTGGATTTACATGGAATATCTGAAACCGGAAAGCAGGATACTTTTCCGAAACGATTTCTATTTTGGTGCCTGTCCATTCCTGTTCAACCCGGGTTATCTTGCCTGTAACAGGGCAGAAAATCTTTACATCTGACCAGTTGACAGTATCAAATGGTTGAAAATAATGCTTCATGCTCCGGCAGTGTTCAAAAGCATCGGAATAGTCATGGCCTACAGACGACCGGAAACGGGAAACTCTATATATTTTCCCGATTTCTATGTAATTGGTGCTGACAAATTGAGGAACCCCGTTTTTAACAATATCCCAATCATCGGAAACAGTTGGTTCCTTGTCTTTTTTACAGCTTACTGCCATCAATAAGCAGATTGTCAAAATGAAGTAAGGATTCTTCATAAGACATTTTTGTAATGATTGAATTCGGTCTGAAAAAGACACAGGGAAAACCATATGTCCACAAAAGAGACAGGAAAACCCGCAGAAGAAAGATCTTGTAATCCGGATAAATATACAAAATTTTCATAACAATGATTTCTCTGTTGTAAAGTATGCATATTCTTATATTTTCATAAGGAAGGAATTTGTAATTTTCCAACGCTTGGAACAAGACTATGGCCGCTAATATTCTTATCAAAAACATCAGGGAGATTTTGGTCACAAACACTCCAACTGATGGACCACTAAGAGGGTTGTCCATGGGGTATCCCGGGAGGTTTCCTGATGCATGGATAATGATAAGGGACGGTCGCATCGAACGGATGGGAAATATGAAGGATTTTCCGGATCATGATCTAGCAGGAGAATTCCGGCAGATTGATGCTTCAGGAAAATTTGTCATTCCTGCTTTCTGCGATTCTCATACGCACATTGTGTACACGGGTAGCCGCGAACAGGAATTCGTTGACAAACTATCAGGTCTTTCATACGAGGAGATTGCCAGGAGAGGAGGAGGCATTCTCAATTCGGTTGCTCTCCTGCGAAATACCTCGGAGGAGGAGCTTTACCGGCAGGCATATCTGAGAGTCAGAGAGGTAATGCATCAGGGAACTGGCTCTCTGGAAATTAAGAGCGGATACGGACTTACTCCTGAAGATGAGCTGAAAATGCTCCGGGTAATCAGAAGACTGAAAGAAACTACACCTCTTACTATAAGAGCCACTTTTCTCGGAGCTCATGCTATACCTTCGGAGTATAGTATGAATAGGGAAGAATACATCCGAATCTTGATTTACGAAATGATCCCAGCTGTTGCATCTGAGGGCCTTGCAGATTTTATTGATGTTTTTTGCGATACAGGTTTTTATACAACGAACGAAACGGAGCAGATACTTATGGCAGGAATTAAGTACGGATTGCGTCCAAAAATTCATGCCAATGAACTGGATTATTCGGGAGGAGTGCAGATCGGAGTAAAATACGATGCCCTCTCGGTTGACCATCTCGAGCGAGTCGGAAGGGCAGAGCTTGAAACTCTTGAAGCATCAGAGACTATTGCTACAGTTCTTCCGGGAGCTTCTTTTTTTCTCTCACTTCCTGATCCTCCGGTTCGTGAAATGATTCGGAGAAATATCCCCGTTGCTCTGGCTTCAGACTATAATCCCGGTTCATCACCGTCGGGTAACATGAAATTGATGATGTCATTGGCCTGTATCCGTTGGAAAATGCTTCCTGCTGAGGCACTCACCGCAGCAACAATTAATGGGGCATGGGCCATGGATGTTGCGGACGAGACCGGATCCATTGAACCGGGGAAAAGAGCAGATATTATCATCACCAAACCCATGCCTTCCTATGAATTTTTTCCATATGCTTTTGGCTCGGATCTAATTGATATGGTTATTCTTGGGGGTGAAATAGTGCATAGCTGCAGCTATTAAAAAAATGTGAACAGGAGGATGTTTTATGCAGAAAATTATTGAATGTGTTCCCAATTTTTCAGAGGGAAGAGACAGAAAAGTAATTGATGAGATTGCATCTGCCATATCATCGGTTGATGGTGCACACCTGCTGAATATTGATCCCGGGAAAGCAACAAACCGGACAGTCATCACGTTTGCAGGATCTCCGGAACCCGTTCTGGAAGCTGCTTTTCGGGCGGTAAAGAAAGCAATGGAACTCATCGATATGTCGAAGCATCATGGAGAACACCCTCGATTTGGCGCAACCGATGTTCTGCCTCTGGTACCTGTACAGGGAATTACAATGGAAGAAACAGCAGATCTGGCGAGGACTTTAGGTAAGCGAATAGGAGAGGAGCTTGGCATACCGGTTTATTTGTATGAATATGCTGCTACCCGTCCGGAGAGAAAAAACCTGGCCGCAGTCAGAGCAGGGGAGTACGAGGGCCTCAGGGCAAAACTTGTCGACCCTGAATGGAAACCTGATTTTGGGCCTGCAGTTTTTCTTCCCCGCACCGGAGCTATAGCCGTGGGAGCACGTGATTTTCTGATTGCTTACAACATTAACCTTAACACGACTTCTACCAGGAGGGCAAATGCTGTTGCCTTCGATATAAGGGAAAAAGGCCGCCCGATGAGAGAGGGAAATCCTATAACAGGAAAAATTGTTAAGGATGAAAAGGGTAATCCTGTCATGATTCCAGGATCATTGCGTCATGTAAAAGCCATTGGGTGGTTTATTGAAGAGTACGGGATAGCGCAGGTTTCCTGCAATCTGACTAACATTAGAGAAACTCCTTTGCATATTGTATTCGAGGAAGCCTCCAGTAAAGCTGAAGCGAGGGGAATGCGGGTTACCGGTTCGGAAATTGTTGGTCTGGTTCCCCTTCAATCCTTGCTCGAGGCCGGAAAATATTTTCTGCGGAAGCAGAAACGATCTGCAGGAGTCTCTGATGAAGAGCTTATCCGCATTGCTGTTCGCTCACTCGGATTGAACGATTTGTATCCGTTTCGTCCGGAAGAAAAAGTAATTGAATACCTCCTTCGCGAAAAGAGCATTTCTCTTTTAAGCGACCTGACTGTACGAGGTTTTCTTGAAGAAACATCTTCTGAGTCACCCGCTCCTGGCGGAGGTTCTGTTTCAGCCCTCATGGCCGCTGCGGGTGCATCGCTGGGAATGATGGTGGCTAATTTGTCGGCCCATAAGCCTGGATGGGATGAGCGCTGGGAGGAATTTTCACAGTGGGCTGAGAAAGCAAAGACTGTCCAGCAGGAACTGATACGTCTGATTGATGAAGATACAAAGGCATTTAATGGTCTGATGGAAGCTTACCGCCTGCCAAAAAATACTGCAGAAGAAGCTGCCCGGAGAAATTCAGCTATACAGGAAGCTGTATTGCATGCTATGGAAGTTCCTCTTTGCGTAATGAGATCAGGACTGCAAGCTCTTCCTGTAGTTAAGGCCATGGCAGAAAACGGAAATCCAAATTCCATCAGCGATGCAGCCGTCGGCGCACTTGCCATAACAGCCGGCATCCGCGGTGCCCATCTGAATGTGAAAATTAATGCCTCTTCCTTAAAAAATAAAGAAAAAGCAGCACAAATCCTTCAGGAAGCCGAAGAAGTTGAAAAGAAGGCTGCAGAATACGAAAAAATCATTCTCGATTTTGTCCGATCAGCGATGAAATAATGATTTTCAATCAGCAACCATTTCAGCTTTTACCTGGCTGAAAGAATCGCCTGATATTTAGAAGCATTGGAAGGATCAATCTCACTAAGGATGGTTACCACTCTTCTTCCTTCATCAGGTAATGTTTCGGAAAAAACATTGATAAGTTCCTGGGATTTTGCGTTCAGAATCACCTGAAGCAAATGCATATATGGATCAGGCTTGGTACGGTAAACCTGCTGAAGAAGCCTGAGACTTTCGGCTATTTCCGCACGTCCTTCTACGGGTTTGGAACTCATAAGGTCGAGTCCGAGACGATGATAGCGGTACATAAATTCACGTACTGGTTGGTATTGCTTATCCAGCAGATTGTTGACCAGCCAGTAACGGTTTTTGTTTCCTTTTCCGTCAAATGCTTTCCATCCTTTTTCAGGTGCATTCTGGGCATTCAGAACAATATTTTCTGCCTTCTGAAAATATTCGGTACCTCCTTCCGGTGAGAAGGAATCATAATCGAGACCAATAATAATGTAAGCATAATAGGCCAGAATGGAGGTCAGATTCGAAAGATGCGATGTTTCAGTAAATTCAAGAGGCTGAAATTCCTGGTATCTGATATCAAAATTGTCATCAAGATAATTCAGCATAATCGAATTATAAGAACTTCCATAAACCGGCCGCCGGCTTTGAACTTGAATGGTCCCTCTGAACTGATCTGCAGAAACCTGTTCATTCAGATTAATATAGATATTGCATTCAATTCGTTCTGCCGGAGCATACACATGGCTAGTCCATGCCCGGTTGTTCATGAATTCGTAAATTGCATTCTGAAGGGTTTGAAAAATCTGCTTGTTGGTTCCCTGAATCTGCTGGGTAACTACCTGTACATTGCAGTTTAGCTCCTGGGCATTCAGGCATACTAAAGCTGCCAGAACGAGAATGCCGGAAAAGATAACCCTTTTCATAAAAAGGAAAGTGTTTTGTTCAATATGTCAAGCGCAACAGCTTTCTTATCCTTAAGAGAAAACTCTTCCGGAGGATGATTATTGTCGAGAATAGTAATTTTATTGGTATCAGTTCCAAAACCGGCTCCTTCGTCTTCCAGGGAATTGAGCACGATAAAATCAAAATTCTTTTTCCGTAGTTTCTGAAGTGCATTTTCAAGTCCATTACCAGTTTCAAGGGCAAATCCAGCAAGTATTTGTCCTGTTTTTTTTCGATTTCCAAGCTCAGCAGCTATGTCTGGGTTTGCTTTCAGTTCCAGGGTTAAGGTGTCATGTTCCCGTTTCAGTTTAGTTTTTGCAGGGTTGACAGGTGTATAGTCGGCTACAGCTGCTGCAAGAATGGCTATATTGCATTGGGGAAAAACTTCCAGGCATTTTTCGAGCATTTCACGGGCTGTAGTAACATGGAATATCTCAATGTTGGGATGATCAGTCGATAAGGAAACCGGACCGCTGATAAGGATGACCCTGGCACCTGCATTGGAAAAAGCTTCGGCCAAAGCGTATCCCATTTTGCCTGATGAAAAATTTCCGATAAAACGTACCGGATCAATAGGTTCATAGGTTGGCCCTGCCGTGATCAATACGGTTTTACCGTTCAGTTTTTTTTTTCTTTCCTCATGCAGGGGGTCATAGAGGAAAGCTGATATGGCAAGAAATATTTTTTCCGGTTCCTCCATGCGGCCTTTACCTTCGAGACCGCTGGCAAGTTCCCCTGTAGCTGGTTCAATGAAATGAACGCCACGTTTCTTAAGCAGTTCAATGTTTTCCTGTGTTGCCGGATGACGGTACATATCAAGGTCCATGGCGGGAGCAGCAAATACGGGACACCGGGCCGAGAGGTACGTTGTGAGTAAAAGGTTATCGGCCATTCCTGTGGCCATTTTAGCCAGGGTATTTGCTGTGGCAGGGGCTATGACAAAAACATCGGCCCAGATCCCCAGGTCAACATGGCTATGCCAGTCGCCTGTTTTCGTTTCGAAAAAATCACAAAGAACTGGATTCCGTGAAAGAGTTGCCAGGGTAAGGGGAGTAATAAATTCTTTTGCCAGAGGTGTCATAATAACCTTCACCTCTGCACCTTCTTTAACAAATAAACGAATCAGTTGGGCAGCCTTGTATGCAGCTATACTGCCCGTAATACCCAGCAGTATTTTTTTCCCCTTTAGCATTATGCTCCGGGAGTATTTTCCTTATGGGGATTCCTGTAATAGATCTCCCCGTTCAGGAATTCCTCAGTGGCTATTAATGTCGGTTTTGGCAACCGTTCGTAATACTTCGAAATTTCAATCTGTTCCCGGTTTTCGAATACTTCTTCCAGGTTATCAGTATAACTGGAAAATTCTTCCAATTTGTGGCTTAGTTCCTGCTTGATTTCATTGCTGATCTGATTGGCACGTTTGGCAATAATCATGACGCTTTCATAAATATTGCCTGTCTTGGCATCCAACTGATCAATGTTTCGGGTCACTGTTGTTGTGGGCGCTTTCGTTTTTCTGAAATCGTTCATATACAAAATATAGATTGAGTTATAAATTCAGTGCCTGGGCTGATTCATCGTACATTTTCTGAACCTCCTTCATGTATTTGCTTTTCGGAAATTCAGCTATAAAGGAGTAATATTCATCAACGGTATTCTGGAATCGTTCCTTTTTCTTACTCTCCACGCTGTTTTTTGCCAGCAGGTAATTTGATTTAAGGAGAAGATACATCAGTTCTTCACGGTATTTGGTATCGGGAAATTCGTTCAGACTGTTCCGCAAGGCTATGATGGCTGCTTTATAATATCCGAGGTTGTAATAGAGTTTGGCATTCAGGTACGATTTGCTGACAAGTTTTTCCCTCAGTTCCTGAATATATTTCTGGCAGTCACTTATACGTTTGCTTTTAGGGTACTTATTCATGAATACCTGGAAGGCCGTAATGGCATCATAGGTATTTTTCTGGTCAAGGCTTGGCCTGGGCGATAAGAGATAATAGCAATAGGCCACCATGTAATCTGTCTCCTCCGTAAAAAGGCTCCGAGGATGCAATTGCCCGAACTCTTCAAAATAATGGCCAGCCATTACATAATCCTGCTGTTTGAAATAACTCCAGGCATAATAGTAATCTACCGTATCAGCTTTAAGTGAGCCTTTGTAATAAGGCTTTATTTGTTCAAAAAGAGTAATTGCTTTGGTGTAGTCTTCCTTGTTGTAATATTCAATGGCTTTCTGATATTTAAGACTCAGATCAGGGCTCTTCAGCAGTTTCTCATATTTTGAACAGGAAACAACCAGAACCAGAAGAAACGGAACAGCCAGAATGATATGTCTTTTCTTAAACATGCCGCAAAAGTACATATAATGTTCAAATTTTTGCAAGTTTTAATAAGAATTAACAAAAATTCTCTTATTTGACCATTTACTGCACTCTATCGCCCTGCATGTAATATTGGTCAGTGTTTAGCGGTGCTATGTCAATGCATTAATCCTTTATAAAAGATCTGCTTTTTTTTGAGGGTAGAAGAAAATTGGGAGGGTGACAAAAACGCATTTTTCAATTTGCCAAAAAAAAAATTAGGTTTGTAGCAGAATTTAACCATTAAAATTTACAACTGTGGATATTTTTGATAAAATACACAAAAGTCGGGGTCCTCTGGGGCAATATCAGAAAGAGGGTCATGGATATTTCATGTTCCCCAAACTGGAAGGAGAAATTAAACCCAGAATGAAATTCAGGGGCAAGGAGGTGCTCACATGGAGTCTCAATAATTATCTGGGGCTTGCAAATCATCCCGAAGTTCGAAAAACAGATGCCGAAGCAGCCGCCCGTTGGGGACTTGGTTATCCAATGGGTGCACGCATGATGTCGGGACAAACTACCCTTCATGAAGAACTCGAAAACAAACTGGCCGCCTTTGTTGGTAAGGAAAGAGCTTATCTGCTGAATTTCGGCTACCAGGGGATGGTTTCCATAATCGATACCCTTCTGAACAGGAATGATGTGGTAGTTTACGATTCTGAAAGCCATGCCTGCATTCTTGACGGGTTGCGATTGCACATAGGCAAACGGTTTGTATATGCCCATAATGACATGGATAGCCTGAAAAAACAGCTTGAGCATGCAACTCACGTGGCAGAAACTTCAGGCGGAGGTATTCTTGTCATTACTGAAGGAGTTTTTGGTATGGCAGGTGACCTTGGCAAACTCGATGAAATTGCCGCCCTTAAAAAAGATTTCCGGTTCAGAATCCTTGTGGACGATGCTCATGGATTTGGAACAATGGGAAAAACAGGGGCAGGAACAGGCGAACATTTTGGTGTACAGGATAAGATTGACCTGTATTTTGCCACCTTCGCAAAGGCGATGGCCGGTATAGGAGGATTCATTGCAGGTGAACGCGACGTAATTGATTTCCTGCAATATAACATGCGTTCACAGATTTTTGCCAAATCACTGCCTATGCCCATGGTAGAAGGTGCACTGAAAAGGCTTGAACTTTTACAGACCCGTCCGGAGTTAAAAGATAATCTCTGGAAAATTGTAAGGGCATTGCAGGATGGACTCCGTGCAAAAGGATTCAACCTCGGAAATACCAATTCACCCGTAACTCCAGTTTTCCTTTCGGGAAGCGTACCGGAAGCCACCAATATTATTTTTGACTTGCGCGAAAATTACAACATCTTTTGTTCCATTGTGGTGTATCCTGTAGTTCCGAAAGGGGTTATCCTCATCCGGATTATACCAACTGCAGTGCACACCCTGGATGACGTCCAGTATACTATTAATGCCTTCGCGGAAATTGCTGAAAAACTAAAACAGGGCAAATACAATACCGACAAAATAGCAGAAGTAAACAAATAAAAAAAGGCCGGATCTCCGGCCCTTTTTTATTTCTGTTCTGCCAGCCATCGCTCTGCCTCAATGGCTGCCATACAACCTGAACCGGCTGCCGTAATGGCCTGCCTGAATGTTTTGTCCTGAACATCCCCGCAGGCAAATACTCCTTCAACATTAGTCTTTGTACTTCCCGGGCGCGTAATAATGTATCCGGTTTCATCAGTTTCTATCCATGGTTTGAAGATTTCAGAGTTCGGGGTATGACCAATAGCCACAAAGAAACCCTGAATTTCGATCTGCTTTTCCTGTCCTTTATCGTCAGTAAGAATAACCCCTTTTACAGTCTGATCTCCTGTAATTTCTTTTGTTACATGGCCAAATAGCACCTCAATATTCGGAGTATTCAGTACCCTCTGTTGCATTACTTTGCTGGCTCTGAGATAATTCTTCCGGACAATCATATAAACTTTCCGGCATAAACCAGCCAGATACAGAGCTTCTTCACAGGCTGTATCTCCTCCTCCAACGACGGCAACGTCCTGTCCTTTGTAAAAGAAGCCATCACAGGTTGCACAGGCTGAAACACCGCTACCCATAAATTTCTTTTCTGACTCGAGTCCCAGATACTTGGCTGTGGCTCCGGTGGCAATGATAACTGCATCAGCTTCCATCAAATGGGTTTCGTCGGCAACTACTTTGAAAGGCCTTTTGCTGAAATCAACTGAAGTGATCATTCCGAAGCGGACATCCGTGCCAAAACGCTGGGCTTGTTTTTTGAAATCCTCCATCATCTGAGGACCAGTGATTCCATCAGGATATCCCGGAAAGTTCTCAACTTCGGTGGTTGTGGTCAACTGGCCTCCTGGTTGCAGCCCTTCATACAGCACAGGTTTCAGGTTAGCACGCGCTGCATAGATTGCTGCTGTATATCCCGCCGGTCCTGATCCGATAATCAGGCAATGTACATGTTCGGCATTGCCTTCGGGAATCACTTTTTCAACCGGATCTTTCTGAACATCAAGTGGTTTGAATAAACTCATATTACGGTATTTTAGTGATTAATAATAATTATTATCTGCACAGTTCCTGTATGCAATATTTAAGATCACGAATTTTCAGATAATTGATAGGTATGTTCATATTTTCTTATAAGTGGCTTCTTTGTTGCACTAAATTTATTATTGATAATCAATATGAAAAAAGGTAACAAAAATCATGTCAAAAGCGTACAATATATTAAAAAACAATTTATTATGAAAACTATGTCAGAACGGCAGGGAAGTAGGTGTGGAAAAATTGTCAGGTTACGGAAGAAAGCGGGGCATAAATGGTTAATAAGCCATAAGGAAAGAGAAAAGCTTGCGAAGGAAGTCTGGGAGGAAATGAACCGAGATCTGATAATCAGTACAGATTTTATGCACTTTTAATTTCTCTGTAGATCGAGCTGAATGAAATAAAAAAGGCAGAAAGAACACTTTCCGCCTTCAGAATATGTCGGGGCGAGAATTCAGATAAGTACTATATAAATCAAATAGTTACAAACCCCGTTGCACCAGCGTTGCACAAACGATTTTTTCGGGGTTTGTAACATACTGATATATACTATATTGCCCCGAGAATTGAATGCTAAAATAATAAAAATCTAACTACTTGGCGCTTGCCAGACATATATAGATACAGACAACCCTTCTCCTGAAATAACTATATTCCTTTCGCGTTCTAATCCTGAATTAGTGGAACATGTAACGCTAATTGTCTGGCTTCCGGTTCCTGAACTTTTGCTAAGGGTAACCCACGTTGGCTTTGATTGTACAGACCAATTGATGTTACAAGACAATGTAATATTCTGAGAGCCACCAGATTTGGTAAAACTCAATTCTGTCGGAGAGGCCTGCAAATAAGGGGCCTCAAATAGAGCCTGAAAAAACATTGCACGCGGATTCATATCAATAGAATTTTTTCGTTACAACCCAGTAGAAATAAAACCCGTCATAGTAAAACATCAACAAATCTTTTGCGTTAGCCTCTGTTGAAAGAGCCAAAGTACCATTTGGCTTCCTTGAGTTTGCCGGCAAAGCAAGGGTTCGGTTGCCTGTACCATCCTGATATACAAGTAGACAACCATAATCACCGGCTTGTACGTTTGTGATGTTAAGAGTTCTATTTCCGCCTAAGGTTACATAAGCATTGTAGCCATTGTTTATGTCCCAAGTTATCGTAGAATTATCGGTTAGCGTTTGTACAGCTTTCTTCAGATCTCGGTCAATTTTAGTTTTATCGCTTGCACTCATTAATCCGTTGACGCTGGTTGTAGCCACGGC
>CAZJQN010000014.1:27169-31727 GCA_964548125.1 uncultured Bacteroidales bacterium
CGCTGGTTGTAGCCACGGCCGGTAATGGGTGCACGTGGTCGGCCCTGGCTGCGGTATTGGCGGTTCCAACAGAAGCAGATTCGCCAAGAGCTGCCGGAGTTTCACCGGTCAGAGATGTATATATGCTGTCAAAAAATGATTTCAGGGAATTCTTTAAGTTTCCCCATGTTAATTTTTTAAGAATATTCCCTGATTCACTGTCTGACAGTCCTATACTATCATTATCAACAGGGGTGGATTTTGGATCAGCTTCAGCCGTTTTGCTGCCCAGGGTTGCTGCAGTTTCGTCTCCGGTATTGGTTCCGGTAATGTCGTCAAGTTTTGATTTATCGCTTGCACTCATTAACCCATTGGCGTTGGTTGTAGCCACGGGTGGTAATGGGTGTACATGGTCGGCCCGTGAAGCCTCTCCGGCTGATCCGGCTGATGGTGTTCCGTCTGGCAATGGTTCTGCATTTGACAGAGGAGTGTACAATGAGCCGCCAGACAATTCACCACGGGTTACATAATCCTGGTTCAATTGAGTTGTTGATAGCCGCCCGTTGTTGATTGTATTATTAATGTTGTCTATTGCATCCTGGTAATTGCTGTGCCCGTGACCTATTTGACTGTAACGAGCGTCATGGTTATGGTTTACATCAGCCTTTCCGCTGAGTTCTGTTTTTGTAGCCAGGTTCGGAAGTTCGGAATTGGGTATATAGTCGTGGGTATGGTTTACAGGCGCATAGTCGCTGTGTCCATGTCCGATATTGCTCTTTGTGGCTAATTGTGCATCGGTGTAAGATTTGTCGGCTTTCAGGTTTAATTCTGCTTTGGTTGCAAAGTTGTCAGTGTTTATTGCTTCATCGGCTAAGGCAGTAAGGTTGTTGTCAATTAATTTGAATTTGTAGTGTTTCTTTTCGCTGGTAACATAGCATTGAAAACCGTCATAAGCCTTTTCAGTGGCTTCCTGTATGGTAGAGCACAAATAACGTCCGTCAAGCGGTTCCTTTTTCAATGTTTTAAGCGAGTGGGGTATTATTTTCATTGCAAGGTTCCTCCTTTGACTGTATAAGCCTTATTTTGATTTTCAACTTGTGGTTTTCCTTTTTCAAGTTATCGAGTTCGTTGGCCAGGGCAGACAATTTTTCGCTCAGTTCTATGTTTTTGGTAGCCAGATCGTTGTACTTTGCCTGCAATTCAAGATGTTTTGCCGACAGTTCTTCGTACATCGATAGCATTTTTTTTTGCAGGTCAATTTTTCGTTCCTTCCTGCTAAACCAGCGTGTGAGCATGAATGTAACAATGGCAACTGTTCCGGTTAAGATAACATCCTTAATCATTTTTTCCTTCCTCCTTCGATACCAGTTTCTTTGAAAACACTGAGTATTTGAGATCAATAGGGGCAAACCTGTTCTTCTCGCATTCGGCTAAGCCTCCTTCATGTACATGTATAACTACACTGGCGTCGAACTCCGGCATATTTCCGCCGCGGGTTACCTTCGCTGTGGTGCTCTGGAATATGCTTATTATTATGGTATCAGGGTTATCTTTCAATAGCCGGTCGAAATCAGCCTGGGATAATCCACTGAGCTTTGTCCAGCTGTCAATGGCAACCACGTCATAATTTTTGCAAATTGCATTTAGCTGCTCATAGTCTGGCCTGTTATCGGTAATATCTATTCGTTTAAGGTTTGCCGGACTGATGTATTCATTTTTGTAACGCTGTGTTACACTACTTTGAACGCTCATTTCGAGGCTGATAAAGGCTATTCTGTATTTTTTCCCGGCAAAGGCGTTGATAATCTGATACAGAAGCCTGCTTTTACCAGCGCCCTTGTCGCCTCTTATTACGATAGAGTAACGGTTACGGTCAAATTCTCCAAGGAACTTTCCCAGGTCTCCATCGAGTTTGTATGTTTTAGAATTATGCTGAACAGTAAAGTTAATTAACCCCAGTGAGTTTTTTGAAAGTGGATTATTAGATTCATTTATTATATTTGCGACGCTCTTAATTGTATTTCCAACGTCAGCGGAATTGTACCGCTGTTTGGATAGCCAATTAAGAGCTTTTTCTTTTTCGTGATTAAACTGATTGTTTATTTCAACAATATCAGTTCTGTTCCCAATTCCCCACAAAGTTGTGTGTGAACTGGTTGCTTTTTTTTGCAATATGCTATTGTATTTTTGTTTCTTTTTATTTACCTTTGTACCAGAAAGGCTTTCTATTATCCTCGGCAGCAATTGGAGCTGCCCTGTCACTGATAGAAAGCCTTTCAATTTTTCTTTGTTGGCATACCAAACTGTATTTTGGGCAATAGCCTGTTCAACCAGCATGGCAACTGAAGATATCGGTTTGCTGTATATACTTACAATGGATGAATATTTTCCCCGTTCATTTTGCTTTTGAACCTGTAAAACTGCGAGCATTTTCCTACCTTTTCGTTCAATATCAATAAAAAGAAGCCGGGAATTGGATGTGTTACCGTTAATAACAAGTATGGGATTTTGTATCTTATCAGGTAAATCAATAAGTTCCTGGATAGTCAGGTCATGAGCTTCGTCAGCTTTATTTTTTACCTGTCCGATAGCCTTTCTTACAGCTGATTGTAGAATTATTATTTCGTGATGCGGATTAAGTCCACACTCTGTAAGTATTTTACCTGGGTATCCACAGGAAAAATAGTCGTTGCGACTATTTAATCTGTATCCATTCTGCTCGAATTCTTTTAGCTTCGAGTTAAAAGCATGATTGATGTTTCCAGAGGGTACATCTCCTAAGCTGTTTTTTCTGTTCTTTTTTTTTTCTTCGGGTAATTTATCATTATCTTTTCCTTTGTCAGGAGATTTTCCCGTTTCTTCCTTGGCTCTTTCCTTTATGGATTTTGGTAATATAGCGTCAACATCAACGTCTTTCAGCAAATATTCGACTGCGTCAATCGCATAACCGTATGCCTCGAGTAATACTGAATCCTGATCTTTCCCGGATCGCTTAACGGCTTCGTTAAGCCAGCCTTTCAGATATACAATTGTATTTTGACGGTCATAATTAAGGCTTAGTTCGGTAGCCATAATAGAAGCTCCGATCTCAGCTACAAGTTCTTCGCCAGCATATTCCGCTTTCCTATCTTTTGTGTCTTTCAATGGTTTTCCCCTGCCAAGCCTGGAAGGGTGCTTTGTTGAGTGAATAACCTCATGAAAGAGTACTTTATAGTAATTGACAATATCAATAAAGGCATCAATTTTGACAAGATGTATTTCATCTGTTATAGGATTGTAATGACATGAATCTCTCTGGTCATAGATAATTGGGGGGAGCTTCTTTTTTATTGATTGTATTATATTCTCTACATATTCAATTAGTTCTTTTTTCTCGAATGGGGTTATCTTAAATTCTGGAACTTTAATTCCTTCTACAAAATCTGTGGAAATAACCTGATAATATCGGGGCAGGAATACGTCGGCCTCATCAGGTTCGCAACGGTACAATTTGCCGGTAATATCATCTCGTTTGTATGATACCCATCCTACTGCATAGGTCTTTTCGCCTGGGTTAGTTATTTTACCGCCATTTTTTCGCACATATTCAGGGGTTACAAAAAAGGGACTTGTTTTGGTATGATTTTCCAAATTCAATAATGTAAGCAAACCTCTGTATGGCCTCTTTTTTATGTTACAGAAAGGAAGCCTTTTCCCTTTTTCATCCGTAACAATAGATTCTTTCCAGGGCTTTTTCCAGTTACCAAACAAAAATGTTTTTATATCATTAAGCAGGTCATGTTTGAATTTTTCTTTGTCCTTACGCCATTCCCCGTTCAAACCATCATTAAGAGAGTTGATAAATAATGTGCCAATACCGTTCGTCGAACGATAAGTCTCAGAGGTTTTTTCATTACTTTTTTTCTGAATTTTCCCTTCTATCTCACAGAAAAATCTATCAATAACGCCTAACATTGCAACCTCCTTTATTCTTTATGTTTCCTTTCGTAACTACTACCAAAATAAAAATTGATGACTGCTACTACGCCGCCTCCGATCAACGTTCCGAGGCTAATGTTAAGAATATCGCGGTTGGTATCTGGAATTTTGAAAAATATCAGAGCAATAAGGATAATGCCCGAAATGCCAAGTATTGACGCTGCCAGCAACATAGGGAAACGCCGAACAAATACATCGTCGCTTTTGATGCTTTCTTTGTACATTTCCCTTGCATTAGCCCGGTCAGCTGCTTCGGTTTTCATGGCTTCTTCAGCAAGATCGAGCTGCCGAAGTTTTACTTCATGCGCCTGTTTGTCAATCTCAGCATTTAACTTTTGCTGCAGGGCTTTATCCTGCACAAAGGTTGTTATTACATCTTTAACGCTTGACAATGTTTTGTCAATACTGCCTGAGAGTAATTCTTTTATCATTTTATCCTCCTTCGGCCAAAAAGGAAATATGCGGCTATTCCAATCAGAAGTAAACCAGTTGCTCCGATCCCTGCCTTTTGTGTTACTGTGAGATTACGTAGTGTATCAATGCGGTTGTTCCATCCGGGCAGGAATTTTGCCTGGTCAGGATTTGCCTGCACAATTTGAGT
>CAZJQN010000014.1:31827-41588 GCA_964548125.1 uncultured Bacteroidales bacterium
ACCAGTTGATCCAGTTCCGGGAATATTGTATTCTGCGGAATAGTTTTTGTTTTACTCAAGAAAGTTGGCTTTTTTATCTTGTCAATTGTTTTCCAGCCTACCCAGTCAGGGTTCTTATTGCGTGATATACCCCTGTAGGTTTCGCCTCCTTTATCGCCGGGTACGTTCGCATAACCTCCCTCAAATTTTAGCACTACCGGCAATATATCTTTTTGAAATTGAGCAAACGATATCATTGCATTGTTTCTCCCTCATAATTTTTATTTGCGTTAACCAGTTTCCTGAGGTACAGTAGCCTGTTTTCCCATCCATTAAGAAACTTCTCCTGTGATGGATTTTTCTCAACTATTCCATATAAATGGGCTTTACGCCAGTCAAGAATTGCGTGCGAAAGCTGTACCGGATCAATTGAGTTCAGGCTTGCGAGAGTTACGTCGCCGATAATTCCGTCAGTTTTCAGGTTCCTTTCAAACCTTGCATTCAGCATATCCTGTAATCCCTCAGGCTTATACCCTCCGTGTACAGCAAAATCAAAGCACATTAGCGCCGGCAATACAAAACGAAATTTGTGAAATTGGTTTTTTTGAAAATATTTCTCAAAGTACAGGTTGGCAACGGAATTCTTAAGCTCCGTATCGTTAATTAAATCGCCTCTGGTAAGAGGTTTGTACCTTTCCAATATTACCCATCCGGGCCAATCGGGATTAAACTTGCGGGATATGCCCTGGTAGGTTTCGCCTCCTTTATCGCCGGGAACGTTCGCATAACCTCCTTCAAAACGGAGGGTTACAGGCAGAATCAAATGTCGGAATACTTCTTTGCTTATCATAGTTTAAAATAAGTATGAGAATGCTGCTGTAACTGGATTGGTTGCCAGCGTTGTTTTAACGGCTGCTTTTACAGGGACTGTTGTTTTGGCGGTTTGGGTAAGTGCTTTTTGTGTGTTCGATTGTGCCGGAGCTGTGGCAGGGTTCACTCTGCGCCAGAATTCGACAATTTCCTTTGAATCAAGTTCACTCTGCACATCTTTAACCAGGTCGCGCTGGTAAATATTATAGTAGGCTGTTGCCACATCGGCCCAGGGAATTTTATTTTCCCTAATCTGGTCGGCAACACCAAACATAAGTTCTTCGTTTGTGCCCCATCCTTGCATGGCAACCCTGAGTTTTGTGGCAAGTATCTTTGCCATACCTTGTTTGGTTGTAGGGTCAATGGTATTGTTCCTTATGGTTTCCTGTTGCTTTTTCCATGGTTTATACAGAAAAAAATATGCAAGAACGGAGGCAATAAGTATCACAATGCCATATATAGCATATTTTGAAGCGCCTCCGGTTTGTATTACAACAGGTTTTTCCACAGTATTATCTCCTTATTCAAATGATTTTGCAAGTTTCTGCATAAGCGGGCTGCCTATCAGTTGCCTTACCCTTACTGCATAATGGCGGGCAAGGTTCGGATCGGCAAGACGCAATAACAATTCCTGGTTATTGCCAAGTTCGTTCAGAGCATTCTGTATGCCATCCCTGAGTAATTCGGCTTCGATAATGTCGGCAGCGCGCACGGTAACAGTAACTTTAAATTCTTTCATTGTTAGTCAATTAGTGAAATGATGTCGTCAATTTTTTGCATGTTCTGAAATACTTTTGCCAGCAAGCTGTATATTTTAGCTTTTCCCTGCTCATCGAGCTTGTTGTAAAAACTGATAATTCCAACAAGCCGTTTATCAGTCAGCGGCTGAAGGTTGTTAGATACCGGTTGAGCCGATCCGAGGGCAGGCGTCTGACTTCCGATAACAGACGGTAGCACACCTGCAAGCCCCCCGACAATATCGCCCAGAACGTTGTTTTTTGAGGCAGCGTGTTCAACTTCCAGCTTGCGCAGTTCTTCAAGGGTTTTTTCATACTTATCCCTATATTCGCGGGCATTCTGCTTTTCGGCCTCCCACATAATACGATATATTTCCCCGCTGTTATCGCCGGTTGCTGCTGTTTGCAGCATGCCGATACCTGCTAATGGATACGACGGAGTTTCGCTCAGCGTACCAAATTCCATGATGGAACTTGTGTCGCGTATATAGGCAGAACCTTGCTTGCGTTTTGGAATTATGCGCAACCGTCCGTACATGGAAGCATAGGAGCGCAGTATTTCTTCAGCTTCATGTCCTGGTTTTAACTGTTTACGCAGTATGGCGCCGTCCGGTTTTTCGATGTCAAAAGCCGGATAGCTCCGCAATATCCCAAGTATTTCGTTCAGGTTCATTTTAAAAAAACGGGTGTTACTTTCTTTACTGAATTTTTTGCAAAAGACGCGGCTTTTGTACCGATTTTGCGAAGGCCTGTTTTTTTCTTTTTTGTTGCAGGGGTTGTTGATACAACTTTTGACACAGGCTTGTTTCCTTTTTGTGCCGGTTTAACAACCGACTGTTTTTTATTGTTGCCTTCATAAATGTTTATGGTTGCCATAGTAGCCTCCTTTTAAATAGTGTTTATCTGAAGCAGAAAGGCGTCGTTAAACAGTTCTGTACTTCCTATCCACTCGAAGTTTATCATTCCTGCCTCCTGGTCAATATCAATCAGCCAGTTATCGTTTGAAAGGCGTTCGTTCGAGAGGAATCCGTTTATATATATAGCCAGGCTTACGTTCCGGTATGTCGTTTTAATCCGTCCTTTTAGTTGTCGGTATGTATAGTTTTCATACCAGAGGGGGTTTTTGCTGCTTTGCACATATCCGCGGCCGTCGCCATAATCAAACTCCAGCTGGTCGGCAGTAACCAGGTCGCCCGATGTTATTATTCCCCAAAGCTCGGCCATAGCTGGTTATTTTAAGGCATCGGCAAAAATGTTTGACGGTTTAACAATACGGCAAATCATTACCGTACATTCTTTTGAATCGGATGGCAAACCAGCCCTGAACCGGATTTTCAAAACAACGTTTTCGGCAAACCATGCGTTGGCTCCGCTCTCAAATCCGGTAGCCTGGCCGGTACGGAGCACAGCAAAAGTATCCTTGAAGCCAAACTCAACATTGGCGGTGCCGTTATTGGCAATCGTAAATTTATTCACCCGGTCAAGTTTGATGTCCTGATCCTGGGAAATATTGAGTATTTCGGCGTCAACTTTGTGCATGGTTACCGGTTTTTACTGTATAATATGGTTGCAGTTACGGCAAGGTTAACGCCCGTTATGGCTGAGGCGTCCACGCTAATACCAATATCGCAACCGTTGCCTTTAACATCGGCCAGTTCAATGAACCTTTCCGGAAATGATACCTGATCGCTGTGTTTGATCAGTCTGTATGGGGCCGGAGCCAGCAGAATGCGGTTGCCTCCTCCGATTTCACGTATGCCAACAAGCACGTTACCATCGTATGGCTGGCCTGTGTCGGCATTTTCGAGGAATACATTTATTCCGAGCACGCGTCCGTACGCAACATTGCCGCGAAACCTTATGTCGGCATAGTTTTGCGATTGAGGTACAAGCACCCTTTCGCTTTTAATTTCGTATATTTCCTGTCCCTGAATCATAATTGATGGATTAAGATTTTAAATTATGGGAGGCCCGGCCCTGTGTGGCCCCCTCCCCGGTCTTATATATGCTCAAGCGGTGTCAATCAGTACACAGCCATAATTGACACCATCGCCAATAGTTTCTACATGGTTTTGCGGTCGCCGAATTTCAGACCGTAAATGACCAGCTGGATGAATTCCCAGTTGTCGGCATCGAGGGTTGCTCCTTTGGCTGTATTGAGGTACAGCTCAATATCCTGGCCTCCGGTTACCTTAATGGTTTTTTCAAATTCCTTGGCCCATTCGGAAGGAACTTCGTCTTTGTCGGCTGCTGTGAGGAATTCTTCAACCCTCATACGCATGGCCTCCACGCCCGAGGCTTTAATGACGAGTTCGCTGTTGCGCAGCCAGGCGGGAAAGTCGGAGCGCTTGCTGGAATAATTGATTGTTGCAGGGCTTATTGCCGCCGGGTCAGGGTTACCGGTTTTGGTAACCTTTCCATAACGTACGGCAAGCCCCCGGATCAATCCGCGGAAATCGGACGGAATTTGAGTTCCGTTGAAATCGCTTACGCCAACTTCAACGCTGGTGTTAGCATCGTTTAAACGCTGTTCGCCGCCAACGGCAGATATGCGCGTTGAATGCAGCAGGGCAACTTCCTGAATGAAGTGCTTTGCGGCGTCATAAATTCCCTTGAAATAGACGTTGCCCAATACGGCAACAAGGTCTTTTGTATTTTTGCGAGCCATTTTTTTACTCCTTTCCTTGATTTAATTGTTAAGACAATGCGAGAAGATCATTGGGACCGGAAATTCCGGAAATGATTTCTTCGTCGCCGGAGATTGCTTCTCCTACGCCTTCCACTACGGGAATTTCGTAAGGAAGAATTTCGCCGGTTCCGTTCATAAGATATACCATACCGTTTTCGTCCTGCACTACTGTGCCGACGTCGTTACCGTTAAGGCCGGCAACTCCGAGCAGACCGGTTGCAAAGCCGAGTGCGCCGTTCATGGCAACGCCCGTACCAACACCTTTCAGCAGTTCCGATTTGCTCTGGGATACAATGTACATACCGACTACAATGAGCAGTATCTTTCCCAGTGCATTGTCGAAAAAGCTGAATTTTTTACGCAGATACCCCGCAGCAACAGCTCCGCCGGCAGTGGCGGCAACGTGCAACGCAGCGGGAGAGAATTTTTTAACGTCGAATGACATTTTTGTTTCCTCCTAAAGTCACTTTTTAAAAATGGTTAGTAATATCAAAGCTGCAAGCACAATGAACATTAACTGGCTTGTGCGGAGTTTTGATAAAACATCCGCCCTGAAAGCCTCGTTACGTTTTTGTTCATCGGCAAGTTTATTTTGAAGATCGTTTGTTAGCTTCTGACCACCGGCAGTAAGAGCAATAGCCTTTTGAATTGCCTCGTTGATTTGTTCGGTTATTTCAGCAGTGGTTTGGGCCTGCTGATTAATTGTGTCAATCTGCGGTTGTATTGCCGCAAATGTTTTGTCAATACGCTGTACAATGCCTTTGTTCAGATTGTCAAGGCTTATAATGGCTGCTCTGTTGCTGTTTTTTATGGTTGTGTCAATATCGGCTTTTACTTTGTCGAGCGAGAGGATAGTATTATTATTTACGGCTGTAAGTTTGGCTGTAATATCGGTTTGTCCGGCTGGGTTGTCAGCTTTTTCATTATTCGCTGCCGGCTTTGAGGTCTTCTTTTTTGTAAGGTTTGTAACCAGGTCTTTTCCTAATTTCAGAGCTGTAAGGGCTGTTGTAATAAATCCAAGTCCGTTTGTTGCGTATGCTTCAATGTACCGCGCATTGGGGTTTCCTCTTATGTAGTATACTCCATCAATGCCCTTGAGCGCCCATGTTTTAAGCCCCGGGTGATAAAATACCCTCCCGTATGCAAGTTTGCTGCGAGAGGCGAAGGGAATTTCTCCGTTCAACGCACGGATCGGCAACCCGTTCAGCCCATTTTTGGGGAAGCCAAGCATTAGTTTGTCTTTTTTATACAGGTAGGGCTTTTCGGCGTCGAAAGCATCCATTACCGGATCAAGCGTCCAGTATTCGTTACGCTTGTTCAGGTTTGCGCCGCTATGTTTTGGCACAATTACATATACATGCTGATAGCCTTTGCGGCTGCTGTAAGCGGTCATTCTCAGGTAATGAGGAATGCGCAGGTTGGTAAGGATGGATGATATGAATACTGTATAACAGTCGCAATCAACGCCATTGTGCCTGTCGGCCCATGTGCGGGCCGGCCGGCGTATTTGTTCCTCAAACGGACTGTCGGGCTTGTACTGAATATGCCGGTAAACGAATTCCCAGATGGCCCTCAGGGTATCGGCAAGTTTTTCACGTTTAAGATACAGGGCAATTTTAGCCGTATCGGTTTGGTACTGTTTTACAACTTCTGGAATGTACCGGAGCAGTGTTTGCTCGTTGGTGCCGTTGTAGCTCAGGTAGGGATCGGTACGATGCGGAGCTGGAAACAAAGAATCGAACTCATGCCCCGGCTGAATTATCCGGGGCTTTGAGGCCGTTAATCCTAAACCGTTCAACATACGAATTTGCATGCCACGAAAATATGCAGGCATGCAACGACAGACAAGCAAAAAGGCTTGTAGTTATTACCAATTCTGTAGATAACTAAAGGGAGTTATTTACAGATTTGAAGAAAAAATGTGGTTAAAGTATTTGGTTAAATCAATTTTATTTCTCCGAAAAGTTCTTGATTTCCTGTTTCAAAAACTTTGCATACTGGGCGTACATAAACCTGTAAAAGTTGGTTATATCGTCAGTGTTTCTTGCCTTTTCAAGCGCATCAATATACCGTATCCTGTCTTGTTTAAGTACCGAAAATGGCGGAAGGTTGAAGCGCAGAAGAATGTAATTCATAAGAAGCCTTGCAGTACGGCCGTTGCCGTCGCCGAACGGATGTATGGAAACAAGCCTGAAATGAGCCATAAACGCCAGATTGCATTTATCTTCAAACGTTTTTACAATAGAAAACGCTTTTGTAATATCATGACAAAGTGATTCAATCAGGCCTGGAACCTTTTTATAATCGGGGAATATACGGTTTCCTGCTCGTACTGAACATAGTCTGTATTGACCTTCGGCTACGTTGAATGTACCTGCTGCAGTATTTACAACACCGCCTGTGCCACTCATAACCATTGCCGCAATTTGCCTTATAAATTCGGGCGTTACAGGTGATTTTTCTTGTGCTTTCTGTTCAATAAATAATAGGGCTTTGTAATGGTCATGCACCATAACATGGTGTTCAAATAGCTTGCCAGGCGATGTTTTTCCAAATTCAAGCAGGTTAATTACCTGTTGCGAGGTTAAAGAGCTTCCTTCAATGGCCGTTGAATGGTGTGTTATGGCATAAGTAGTGAGCCTGTCGGCCCTGTAGATTCTTCCGGCAGCATTCAAATACTCCTCAATGAGTTTTTGCAGTTTTTCAGTGGTCATACATCAATATGATGCTCTTATAGTTCAATTACTATGTATGTTCTAAAAGAATCGGTTTTTCATCCCATGTTCTTCCTTCGAGGATGCGCCCTGACTTTCTTTTGTTTGTTCCTCCCCATTGCTTAAAAAAGAAAGGTACGTTTTGTTTTTGGCATTGGTTTTTTATCTCAGTAACCCATTTTTTATCCATAAATCTTGCATTTGGACCCGATTCGCCTCCTACAATTACCCAATCAATGTTATAAAGATTAAGATTTGCAATTTCTCCAATCAAAGGTTCAAAAGATAGAAATTTTATATGAGCCTTAACGGACCTTAAGTCATCAATTCTATGTGTATAATTCTGACTTTCAACCGTTGCCCCAATCCATATATTTTCAGTCCAATTCAAATAATTTGCATATTCAAGCAAAACGTTTGTTCTTTTTGTTAATACCTGAAATATATGCAAATGATTATCATTCATGACTTTAAATACCTTTTGAATGAATTCAAATGGAATATCTTCATGAAACAAATCACTCATGGAATTCACAAAAACAAAACTGCGTTTTTTCCATGAATATGGTATTGATAAAGCTTGATGATGCAATCTTAAAGAAAAACCATCTTTATATTTTTCAATTCCCATTAACTGCAATCTTTTTGCCATTCTTTCAGCATAGCAGTTTTTACAACCTGCTGAGATTTTTGTACATCCAGTTGTTGGATTCCATGTAACATCTGTCCATTCAATCTTTGTTCTTGCCATATTTTCTAAAAATTTAAACTTCGTTGTCCATCGAATTCTATTTTCTTTGCTTTTTCCCATAATTCCAAACCAAGTTTATGTTTGGATGCAAAAATTAAATCATAAAAATGTCTTATGCGATGAAAAGCAAAATGAACATAATTGAGCTCTTTAAGACTTTGTTTGTATGTTTCTCTGAAATTATTTCTAAGTACTTCAAGGTTCCCATTTTTGTATAGTTCAATATTTTTCTCGTCCTTAAAAAATTGTGTTGACCCCAAGAATCTTGAATATTTTGAAATTGATTTTCGATATTTCTCTTGATTTTGAAATATGTTTGTAAGATTTCTGTTTAGATCAGTACCTATAGGAATATTTATTATCAAATCTGCTCTAAACAAGGACTGCGCAACATGTCGAACAAGCGAGAAGGGTACACTGCAATCTGTTGGATCAATGAAAACAAGATTTAGACTACGTGGATCAACGGTATTCAATACTTTGGCACGAATATCATTAGGGTCGTAGTAGTTACCTTCAATTGCAATGGCATTCGAAATATTTAGTGCATTGATCCTTCTATTTAGAATCTCAACAACTTTGTTGTCATAATCAATGAAAACAGCCTTTTCAATATATTGGAAGTTACTATTTTTAATGATACTTAAAGCAGTGCCATCAAATTCAGTTCCCTTATCTCTTGATATACACCTGCCAGGGCCGCTGCAAATTTCAATGTAATTAAGTTTTCCATTCCATTTTTTTCTCATGGCTTTAGCAAACAATCCGAAATATTGTGTTAGGTAGTAAATTTTCTCCATACCCCATTCGCCCACGCATCTAACTCCTAAATTATCAACTTTTGAAAGAACCTGAGAACATAAATCGTTTTCAGTTATTTTTTTACGTTGATCTTTATTGCATTTCTTTATGCATAGACCATTTGAAACATAATTGAGATCAATTCTGGCGGACATTTTTCAGAAACCTTTTAACAAAGTTAAAAAATTAGTCAAAAGGTTTTTTGCCAGTCAGGGATAGATTTTCCCCTTCAAATGACATTTGCCAAATTTTCTTTTGCCCTCCTCCAGTCGTTATGAACAAAAGGCTCCAGGTTGCAGGTTTCGTACAACCGGCTGGCTACCCGCTGGCCGTAAAACTGCTCAAGCTGTTCCAGCTTAAAGTTGCTTGTAAAGTGTGTTATTTTACGCGCCAGATATCGTTCCTCAATTATGTGCTCTATTACGTTCAGCTTGTTGCCGTAGTGTACAACCTCCTGCGGCTCGCTGCCAAGATCGTCAATGCAAATGTTGTTGTAGTGAATGTAAGGATAGATACCGTCGTAACCGCTTGCGGCGAATTCCGATGCAATGCGGCGCGCACTGAAAATTCTGAAGGCAAACGGCACAATACGTTCGCCGCGCCGGTAACGTACGTCGTAAGCGCGTAATAAATCGCCAAGAACGTTCATGGCAAGGGTTTTGCCGCTGCCGGTATTGCCTACAAGCCCAAGCGCTTTGTTTACGTTAATGCCACAAGCTTTGTCGGCAAAGGCGTATTGTACCAGCTTGCGGTAAATTGGTGCGTTGCGCTCCGTTATGGTAAAGTTTGGCTCTATCTGGCGGGCAATCGCAAGAAATGCTTCTTCTGCTTCCTGCTGATTGTATTGATAGCAAATTCGTTCAGGCGTTTCGGGATAAACGGTTTGGTACCCTCCTTGCCTGATTTGTAAGATGGCTCCTACTGTTGTTGGTTCCATACGTCGTTGATTTTTGTTTTGTCAATTACTGATTTTTTGCGGGCGTTTAACCAGCGCTGGTAATCGTCGGGGGTGGAGCTGTACACAACCGACTTGTAATTGCCTGTTATTGCCTGGCTGAGCAATTCACAGGCAAATTCTTCCGGATATTCGGCCAGTTTCCTGATGGTTTCGGCAATGCTTTCCGGCGGCTTCTTTTTCCAGTGCGGCATCCTCAGGAGATCATTCCAGAGTTTCGCAAAGCGTTGCGAGTTAAAAGGCAATGGCGGGGAGGGGGGAGCCG
>CAZJQN010000015.1:0-40938 GCA_964548125.1 uncultured Bacteroidales bacterium
TATACGATGCCTATTGTGCCTGTTAGGCCGATTTCACTTTGATCCATCGGGGTTAGCCCGGTTGAATTTGTCAATTCATGGTACTTCTGTTAAGAGAAGAATTCTACTTATTTTGTCCTACATATAGGAATCTACGGATACTTCTTTTAGGAGTTTTTTCAAATTCTTCATTGGTACGAATGAACTCCGAGATGCCCATATAGGAGGGCATAGAATGATTCAGCATTCGGCGGTTTTCTTCCATCAGGCGATTCCATTCTTCGTCAGAAATGTTGTCTTTCTCCATTGCTTCTTTATCGGGATAAACGAGGGCAACCAGTCTATTGTCTTTTTGAATTACAACTGATTCAGCGACATATGGAATATTATTAATCCGGGATTCAATTTCTTCGGGATAAATATTCTGGCCTGAGGGACCGAGTAACATATTTTTGCTGCGACCTTTTATGAAGATTGTAAGGTCTTTGTCAATCAAGCCGAGATCACCGGTTTTAAGCCATCCATCAGGTGTAAAGGCAGCTTTTGTTGCTTCTTCATTTTTATAATATCCCAGCATAACATTTTCGCCTTTTACTAAGATTTCCCCGGGGATATTATACGGGTCTTCTGAATCAATTTTCACTTCGAGTGTATCAACCAGTTTCCCGGCCGAACGAAGTTTTGTAGTATCCCATGAGGAATAACTGATCAAAGGGCCGCATTCTGTCATACCATAACCAACGGTGAAGCGAAAACCAATCTTCCGGAAGAAATCTTCTGCTTCGGCATTAAAGGCAGCACCACCAATAACCACCTCATGAAAGTTGCCGCCAAAAACCTGTTCCAGTTTTATGCGTATCTTTTTAAATAATAGTTTATTAACAAGAGGGATATGCAGCAGAATTTTCATTACAGGTTTATTAATGACCGGCATCAGCTGTTTTTTATAGATTTTTTCGATAACAAGCGGCACCGACAGGATAAGGCGAGGACGTATTTCCTGGAATGCCTGAATGATAACATTTGGGGAAGGGATTTTAGTAAGAAAAGTGATGTGGCAGCCAAGGGTAAACGGGAAAAGAAATTCGAAAGCGCATCCGTAGGAATGTGCCAGAGGAAGGAAAGAAACGATTTTGTCTCCCGGTTGAAGCGGCATATGGTGCCACGCAAAATAAATATTGGCCATCAGGCTGTTATGAGGGAGCATAACACCTTTTGAAAAGCCTGTAGTGCCAGATGTATAGCTAATTACTGCCAGCTTATCGTTGGAAACAGGCGGAAAATGAAGATTATCCACATTTTTATCCGGTCCCAACATGGAGGTAATCCTATCTTCGCGATGGCCAAGAATTTGATTGTATTTTTCCGGTTGAGGTGAATACAAAAGAACATCTGCTCCCAATGAAAAAATAGCTTTCAATGCCGGCATTTCAGAGGGATTGAGATTTTCAAAAATATTCTCTCCGCAGAAAAAGAGTACAGAATCGGAGTGATTCACAATATGATGGATATCAGCAGGTTTAAAATCGGAAAGGATGGGAACAATTACGGCACCATAAGTAACAGTTGCCAGGTAAACGACTGCCCAATCGGTACAGTTTTTTCCGATAAGGGATACTTTTTCTCCCTGCTGAAGGCCACATTCTTTAAAAAGAGCGTGCAAGGAAGCGATTGCCTGGCCAACTTCAGTATAAGTTAAGGTTTTGCCTTTGTAGTCGGACAAAGCCTGTTTGTCCTTATTGGAAACAATGGCTTTGTTAAGGCTTTCGACAAAATTTACCTGCATCATAAATTATGTTGTTTAATTTTTCCAAAAAGCAATATAAAAAGATTTTAGACAGGATAGGTAAGTTTTGGGGTGAATTTCCCGGCATGCACAATTGTTTACAAATATATCACTCCTGAATATCAACCTGAAATGCATTCGTTTGCCGCATTAGTAAAATAAAAAAAGCGCGTAAAAGTATGTAAAATTTTGACATACGTTGTACCTTGGCGGAAAAATCTATAAACCATGAAAACGTCAATACAAAAGTCTTTTTTTAGTGTCTTTATTTTCTTTGGGTTGTTGATCCCCTTTCTGGCATGGGGCCAGAAGGCCAGTCAAACAAAGCTCAATATTCCGTTCGAAAAGTATCAGCTCAGCAACGGATTAACGGTAGTTCTTCATGTTGACAAGTCTGATCCGATGGTAGCGGTGGCTATTCAGTACCATGTAGGATCAAACCGGGAGGAAAAAGGGAAGACAGGATTTGCCCATCTTTTTGAACACATAATGTTTCAGAGAAGCGAAAATGTGGGAGAAGATGAATTTTTCAAAAAGATACAGAATGCCGGAGGCGATCTGAACGGAGGGACAGGAAATGACGGTACGGTGTACTATGAAGTTGTGCCGAAAAATGCCCTTGAGCTGGTATTATGGCTTGAGTCAGACCGGATGGGATATTTGCTCAATACGGTCACTCCTTCTTCATTTGCCAATCAGCAGAATGTTGTGCAAAATGAAAAACGTCAGCGGATGGACAATACACCGTATGGTTTCATGAACTATGTAATTGACAAAAATCTTTTCCCTGATGGTCATCCATACAGCTGGCAGGTTATAGGAGAGATGGAAGACCTTCAAAATGCGACAATTGACGATGTGAAGAATTTTTACAAGAAATACTACATACCCGGAAATGCAACTCTTGTGATTGCAGGAGACATTGATCCGGTTCAGGTGAAAGATCTGGTAGAGAAATATTTCGGGGAAATTCCTGCCGGGAATTCTATTTCAGATTTGCCGAAAATGGATGTGAATCTTAATCAGACGAAACGTTTTTACCACGAAGATAATTTTGCCAATGCACCAAGGCTAACTATTGTATGGCCAACAATACATGAATATACCAGCGATGCATATGCATTGGATTTTCTGGGGGAACTGTTGTCAGGCGGAAAAAAATCACCTCTCTATAAAGTTATAATTGAAGAAAAACAGCTGGCACCAAGGGTTATGGCTTACAACAACAGCATGGAGCTAGCCGGCAAATTCACCATTTCGGTTATGGCCAATCCGGGGGTGGATCTGGATGCCGTGGAATCAGCTATCAATGAAGCATTTACCCGTTTTGAAAACGAGGGATTTACAGAAAAAGATGTGGAAAGGATAAAAGCTAAACTGGAGACTCAGTTTTACCAGGGAATCAGTTCGGTACTGATGAAAGCGTTCAATCTTGCGCGGTATAATGAATATGCCGGTGATCCGGGATATATTGAAAAAGATCTGGCCAGTCTGATGGCCGTCACTTCTGAAGATATATGGAGGGTTTACAGACAGTATATTAAAGGTAAGAATTATGTTATGGCCAGTTTTGTTCCGAAAGGAAGACCTGAGCTGGCAACCGAGGGATCAGTCACAGCGGGCATCCAGGAAGAGAATGTGGAGCAGGCCATGGAAGCAAAACCAATTCCTGCGGAGCAGGAAGGAGCCATCAAGAAAACTCCTACACGTCTTGATCGTTCAAAAGAACCTCCTCTGGGACCCGAGCCGATCGTAACTCCCCCCAAAATCTGGAAGGCACAGACCAGAAACGGAATTAGCATTACGGGTATTGAACAAGCAGAACTTCCTCTTGTTCAATTCAGTCTGATACTGAAAGGAGGCCAGATACTGGATGATCCGGGGAAGCCCGGAGTAGCCAATCTTGTAGCCATGATGATGAAATCAGGGACAAAGGATATGACGGCACAGGAGCTGGAAGAAGCTATAGAATTATTGGGGTCATCCATTACTATTTATGCGGCACCCGAAGCTATCTTTTTTGATGTTTCCTGCCTTGACAGGAATTTTGAAAAGACACTTGACCTTGTGGGCAAAATGATTTTTGAACCCCGCTGGGATCCTAAGGAATTTGACATTTACAAAAAACGGACCATCAGCACATTAACGCAGCGAAAAGCCAGTCCGGAGTACCAGGCACAAATTGCTTACAATCAGATACTTTTTGGAAAGGATCATATACTATCCTTTCCGGTAGCAGGTACCGAAAATTCAGTAGCTCTTATTACCCTGGACGATGTAAAAAAATACTATTCCTCTCACTTCGCACCGAATGCAGTCAGTTTTCAAATTGCCGGATCTCCTTCCAGAAAACGCATTCTGGCTTCGATGAAAGTCTTTGAGAAAAAATGGCCTGCAGAAAAAGTTGTTTTACCTGTTGTAAAATCTCCCT
Source organism: uncultured Bacteroidales bacterium (assembly GCA_964548125.1). Taxonomy (GTDB): domain Bacteria; phylum Bacteroidota; class Bacteroidia; order Bacteroidales; family JAAYUG01; genus JAAYUG01. The sequence continues at coordinate 4,197 of CAZJQN010000015.1, forward strand.
CAAGCCCTGAAAAACCAGTAATATTTTTTGTTGATGTTCCCGGGGCCAAGCAATCGGTAATACGGGTGGGTTGTCCGGGCTTACCAAGAAATCATCCTGATTTTTACCCGGCAACTGTGATGAATTATCGGTTAGGAGGGAATTTTAACAGTATTCTGAATATGATACTGCGTGAAGAGAAGGGATATACTTATGGAGCCTCTTCCTATTTCAATGGAATGAAGAATTTCGGCCTATTTGTTGCCGGAGCCAGCGTACGTTCCAATGCTACAGAGGAATCGTTGCGTATATTCAATGAGTCCATCCGGAACTATCCGGTGGAAACGACCGAAGAAGATCTGGCATTTACAAAAAATGCCCTGCTCAGGTCAAATGCCATGAATTTTGAAACTCTTGGTTCATTGGTTGATATTCTGGACAACATTGCTTTATATGACTTACCAGTTGATTATGTTCAGAAAGAGGTCTCTATATTGCAGAAGATCAATTTGGATGAATATCATACTCTGGCAAAGAAATATCTTAATCCAGCAAGCATGATATATATTGTTGTTGGCGACGCCGAAACTCAATTGCCCAAAGTTCAGGCAACCGGAATCGGTGAAGTAATGAAATACAGTTTACAGTAATTCAACAGCATGATGAAATTTTTTTTAATAACGAAAACTCCCTTGTTATGGTATTAAACTTTTGATTTTGAATCGAAGGTGAAAGGGTAGCTATCAGGACAATGCTCCGGTTTTTCAGTACTTTTCTTTTTTGTAGATGAAAAATGAAAACAAAAGAAACCGGGGCATTATTTTTGCGTATAAAATGAGGATTAAAATTTTGTAGTTATGAAGAAACTAACGATTATAGGGCTGCTGATTGCAGGAATTTCCTTATATGGGTATGCGCAAAAAACTGAGGCCCGTTCAGCTGAGCCTTTTGATAAGATTGATGTATTCGGAAAGGTGGTTGTTGACCTGATTAAAGGGGATAAAGAGAAAGTGATTATTGAAAGCCAGGAGGTTGACCCGGGCAAGGTAACCACGAAAGTGACCAATAAAACACTGAAAATCAGTATGGCGGAAGATATATTTGCTGCTGCCAAATCGGTTAGGGTTATTGTAACATATGTTCAGTTATATGAAATACACAGTAAAGGCGGAGCTGACGTGCGTTCTGAAGTTCCGCTGAAAGCTGACAGGATTGTTTATGAAGCCTCCACCGGAGGAAATATTTATGTTGATGTGGATGTGAAAAACCTGGAAGCAACTATTGGACAGGGAAGTCTGATTTATATTTCAGGGAAAGCAGATTCTCAGTTAATTACAGCAAATTCAGGAGGTATTTACTCTGGATATGGAGTTGAATGCAGAGAAACGGAAGTAAAGGTTTCGACCAAAGCCAAAGCCAAGGTATATGCCGGAGAGATACTGAATGCGCAGGCTGCGACAGGCGGATGGATTGGTTTTCAGGGGAACCCGAAGCAAAAAATCATCAAGACCAGTCTTGGAGGTAAGATAGAAGCCACTGTCGAAGACGAAGAATAAAAAATTTCTGACTACTGGCTGTTACCGGGGTTCTGAATTAAAAACTCTGCCATTTTTAAATCAGCAGGAGAAGTAATTTTAATATTTTCAGGATTTCCTTCCACGAGGGAAACTGGGAATCCTGCTTTCTGAACAACGGAAGCGTCGTCGGTAAAGGATGGGTCGTATTCCTGTTTGTAGGCTTCAATAAGTATTTCGGAGCGGAAAACCTGTGGGGTTTGCACAATTACATACTCACTGCGATTGACAGGAAAATTACCATTGGGAACAATCCTTCGCAGGGAATCAACAGGGGGTAGAACCGGAATGGCTGCACCTGAATTTTTAGCAGTTTCAAAAGTACGCTTTATGGTTTCGATTGAAACTAAAGGCCTTACGGCATCATGTATGGCAATAAGTTCATTGTTTCCTGCAAATGCGAGGGCTGACAGAACCGAATGAAATCGTGTTTCACCCCCTCTGGCTATATGGATCGGAGCAGTAAAACCCATCTGACGGCATAGATTTTCCCAAATTGGCAGGCTTTCTTCCGGAAGGGCGATAATAAGTTTAACAGAAGCATCAAAACGCAGGAATTTTTCAATGGTATGAAAAATGACAGGTTTTCCTGACAGCATAAGGAATTGTTTGGGTATGGGGGTTTGCATTCGTTTGCCCATACCTCCGGCCACTATAATAACAGTATTTGTTGTATCTGTATTCATTTTCTCTGATATTACCAGCCAGAAAATGGATTTCCGGTTCCCGGCATTTCAATTTCATTGTCAGCTGCCGGATCAAAAGTAAAAAATGTGGAGTATATTTATCCAGCAGTAAAGAATTAAATTTTACACGATGTTTACATCTGATATCTCCGGATTTCTCGGGGAATTAAAGAAAAACAACACCAGAGAATGGTTTCAGGCTAACAGGAAATGGTATGAGCAATGCAGAACAGAATTCGAATTCTTTATTACCATTCTGATCGGCGAAATTGGCAAGTTTGACCGGAGCATAGGAACCTTGAAAGCCTCTGATTGTCTTTTCAGAATATACAGGGATATTCGTTTTTCGCCTGACAAGACTCCGTATAAGACCAATTTTGGTGCTTATATAGCCAGAGGGGGGAGAAAATCGGAATTTGCCGGATATTATTTTCATCTGGAACCGGGAAACTGTATGCTGGCCGGGGGTATTTATATGCCTTCAAAGGAAATTCTGAAAGCCATCAGGGAGGAAATATTCCATAATCCTGACGATTTTTTGTCCATTATCCACAAGAAAGAATTCCGAGAAGTTTTTCCTGCCATTTCCGGTGAACGGTTAAAGAGTGCTCCCCAGGGGTATCCGAAAGATTGGGAATATATTGATCTGTTGAAATATAAGGACTATAATCTGGTGAGGCCTTTTTCATTCAGTGACATAAAGAAGAGTAATTTTCTTGAATTTGTGAAAGAAACCTACCGGATGATGTATCCGTTTAATGAATACCTGAATAGTATAATCCTGCAGGTAATCTGAAAGATTGAGAATCTTGATTAACCCTAATAAATTTACTAGTTTACTAGTTTCAAGACTTTCCTATTGAATAAATTGGGTTAATATCCCAGGTACACTGCAAGAATTTCAAACAGTTGTTTTTTCAGGATAGGCTTTGTAATAACATTGCTGCATCCGGCTGCAAGGGCTTTATCTTTTTCTTCCTGCATGGCATAAGCTGTTTGAGCGATAACCGGAACGGAGGGATGGAGTTTTTTCAGCATTTTTGTGGCCTCAAGACCGTCCATTTCCGGCATTTTAATATCCATCAGTATGAGGTCATAAGGGAGTTGTTGCCTGCATAAAGAAACAGCCTCCCTGCCGTTTTTCGCCCTCTCGATAGTTATTTTCGTTGGTTTAAGAATTTCCTTAAGAAGGATGAAATTTGAATCTTCATCTTCTGCAATCAGGATTCTTTTGTTATTCCAAAGAGGGGGTAAAACAATTTCAGGGGTGGTTGAATTATAGGATTGAATAGTTTTCTGAAAAGGGAGTGTAAAATAAAATGTGGAACCTTTACCGGGTTGGGATTCCAGCCAGATTTTTCCTCCAAGCAGGTCAACAAGATGGGAGGCTATGGCAAGTCCCAGGCCGGTTCCTCTCGAGAAACCGTTGGTCCGGGTTTGATCATATTTGACAAAACGTTCAAAAATTTTTTGATGTAATTCAGGGGGAATACCTATTCCGGTATCTTTCACATAGAATTCTATGTGATTATTTTTCAGGGTATATCCAAACTCAATAGTTCCCTTTTCGGTAAATTTCAGGGCGTTTCCGATCAGGTTTGTAAGAATTTGCTGTAACCGGTTCAGGTCGGTATGGATTGTGAAATTGCTGTCATCCACGCCCTGCTTCATTCGGAGTGTTATATTTCTTTTCCCTTCGGAATAACGAATGTTTTCAAAGTTTCTGTATATGTCTTTCAGAATCAGATTCAAGCGTACGTCAGATTTGTAGATGCGTAGTTGTCCGGCTTCAATTTTGGCGATATCGAGAATATCATCAATAAGGGTAAGCAGATTGGACGTGCAAGAATTGATAATAGTAAGGTATTCATTTCTTTTTTCTTCTGAAAGGGCGGAATTGTTCAGCAGATTGGCAAATCCGACGATGCCGTTTAGCGGGGTACGTATTTCGTGTGACATGTTGGCGAGAAAGGCAGTTTTAAGGCGGTCGGATTCTTCTGCCTTTTTCAGGGCTTCTTCAAGTTTTTGCTGGGTGAGGATAAGTTGTGAGATGTCGCGCGAGATACCAACCAGACCCGTAATACTTCCTGCTTCATTTCGCACGGGTATTTTGGTTGAACTTATCCAGAAAGCATTACCATTTGCATCAATCTGCTTTTCGATCTTGTCTATTTGGGCTTCTCCGGTAGAGAAAATCCAGACTTCATCATTGAAAGCTTCCTGTGCTTTATCGGAGCTCAGGAATTCAAAATCTGTTTTTCCAATTGCTTCAGCAGGATCCTGGAGTCTTAGCTGAGTTGCTTTTGCTTTATTGACGCGGGTGAACCTGCTTCGATTGTCCTTAAAATAGATGGAATCGGGGATGTTATCCATGAGGGTATGGAAGTAGCTGTTCTCCTCACGGAGTTCCAGAATTGTGTTTTTTTCTCTTGAAATATCACGGGCTGTTCCGATAATTCCTCCCAATTCTCCTGAAGAGGTGAACCAGGGGGAAATGTAAAGCTGGAACCATACTTTCCCGAACGAAATTTCAACGTAACGCTCTTTTTTTTCTGACAGGACTTTTATTTCATATTCTTCCAGAAGATCGGAGGTAAGGGCTCCAGGGATTCGGAGTGCATCGTAAGGATTTTTATCTACCAGAGAATGGTAAATATTATTACTGAAGAGGAAATTCCCGGAAGTATCTTTAATCCATACAGCCCATGGAAGAGCAAGAGAAAGGATATCAAGAATGTTTCTATCCTTATTCTGTTTTTCTGACGATAGATGCACCTGTTTGTCCGGCTTATCGGAAGGAGGTACATGATTCATTTTCAGGGAAAGAAAAGTGTAACCTCAGAAATTATTTCTCCAGTTCTTTCCAGATAAGAGCACTGGCGCCCATCACGGCTGCATTTTTATCGGCCAAACCGGAGGGCAGTATTTTCACTTTGTTTTTATAGATGGCAAGAAGTTTATCTTCAAAGAACTTGCGGGTCGGGATGAAAATAAGGTCACCGGCATTAGCAAGGCCCCCAAGGAGAAAAATAGCCTCGGGGCTTGTATGGGCAACAGCATCGGCCAATTTGGAAGCAAGGATTTCTCCTGTATATTCGAAAGCCTCTATGGCGACGGGGTCACCAGCGTTTGCCGCCTCAGAAATCATTTCCGGAGTGAGTTCATCCCAGCTGTATCTGCGGAGATCACTTTTGTAGAGGGTATCGGAAAGAAGTTTAAAAACCGTCCGTTTAATTCCCGGAGCTGATACATAGGTTTCGAGGCAGCCACGACGTCCGCATCCGCACATCCTTCCGTTCAGTTTGACAATAGTATGTCCTAATTCACCGGCAAAGCCATCATGGCCATAAACAAGCTCGCCATTGACAACAATTCCGCTTCCGAGTCCGGTACCCAGAGTAATCACAATAAAGTCTTTCATTCCCTTAGCGGCGCCAAAGATCATTTCGCCTATAGCTGCGGCATTGGCATCATTAGTGAGTACAACGGGAACATGGAAATGATTCTTGAAAATTTCCACCAGGGGAACGATACCTTTCCAGCGGAGGTTGGGGGCAAATTCGATGGTTCCCTTATAGTAGTTTCCATTCGGAGCACCGATACCAATTCCTTTGATGATCAGCTTTTGGGCAACTTTATCAAAAAGGCCCATAACGGCTTTATGTAAATCTTTTACATATAGGTTAACATCATCAGTAAAATCGGTAGGGATAGAGCTCTCACCATAAACATTTCCTTCGCGGTCAACAATTCCAAATTTGGTAAAGGTTCCTCCGATGTCAATACCTACTACAACCTCATTCATAGTTAGATCATTTTTATAAGTCCTGTTTAGTTTTATTCAACTGGAACAGGGCAAACGCGTAAGCTCCGAGTGATACAGCCCGGCTAGTACCCAATACTGAAAGGCCCACACCGGTTCTTTTCATTGGATCATACTTCAGTTTGCGCTGTGTTCCAGGCAAATAAATTTCTGTTGCTTTTCCGGTTGCAAATATGGCAAATTCTTTTTCATCTTCAAGATTAAATACTTGCATTTCAAGACGGTTAACCGGTTTACCGCTAAGGGACGTAAAAGGCTCATTCATTTGGTTTACCAAAGCCGGTAAAAAAAATTCGCTGGCTCCGGCCAGACCGCCACCGATAACGATCAGCCCGTCAATAAGAGTGATGGCATTAGCAAGGGCATCGCCCACAACCTGTCCGAATTTTTCAAAAGACAGCACTGCAGCCTTTTGGTTTCCTTCTTTTTCCCCTTTTGCTATGAGGTAAATATCTTTTGGTTCGGGTGAATCGTCAAAAGAGATGCCGGCATGAAGCGCATATTCTCTTCGTATACCGCGGATGCTTGCACCTTCTTCGACGAAGGTATGACCGTTTTTATGGCGCATGAGCCATATTTCAGCGCCGGCAGCATTATCGCCAATAAAAAGCTCTCCATCATGTACAATACCGCCTCCGAATCCTGTTCCCAGAGTAACCCCGAAAAGGTTGTGATATTGTTTTGAGCTACCTGCTTCCCGGAGTTTTTTGTTGATCAGAGGAAGGAAACCCGCAATAGCCTCACCGTAAGCAAACAAATCACCGTCATTGTTAATGTAAACGGGTATATTGAAATGCTCTCTGAGCATGGGTCCGAGAGGTATTCCTCCCCGAAAGCAGGGAAGATTTCCGAGATCGCCGATGATTCCTGACGGGTAATCTGCAGGGCCAGGAAATGCGAAGCTGATGGCGTGTGGTTTGGATGGAAGTTTTTTATAAACTTCATCAAAGCCTGCAAAGATTGAACTGAGGCAGAGATTCAGGTTATCGGCATTGGAAGAATACCGGACAGGTTCAATAATTTCCTCTCCTCCTCTGATGGCTGAGAATACAAAATTAGTACCGCCGGCATCAAGTGTCATAACAGTCCGGCTATCGTTAAAGATATCAATCATAGTTTCCTGTAATTAAGGGAAAGCCATCCGATGTAAAGAATACAGACAAGAGGTACCACGAAGCCAATCATGGAACTGGTACTGTCAGCCACAGCTCCCATAACAGGCGGAATAAGGGCTCCACCGAGAATAGCGGTAACCATGAGTCCGCTCAGCTCATTGCTTCGGTCAGGCATCCGGTCAATGGCAATGGAAAAGATGAGGGGAAAAATATTGGCAAAACCCAGTCCGATAACAATAGCGCTTATAAAAGAAACAAGGCTGTTGTTGATCAGAAGACCCAGGAGACCGAGTACCGAAATAAAGGATGTAATTCGGAGGAATACAGCTGGCGAAATAATCCGAAGAATGATTCCGCCCAGGAATCGCCCTGTCATAAGGGCAAGGAAAAACAATCCGGTACCGGCAAGACCTGACTTCTGAATATCGATACCGAAACGGTCGCGAAGGTAAATGGGAACACCTGAACTGACCGATACCTCAGCACCTACATAAAAGAATATTCCGAGTACCATCCAAAGAACAAAGGGTTCTTTCAGAAGGGAAAAGCAGGATGAGAAACTGGCGGCTCCGGAACCGGAATTTTTCTTCTCATCCAGGTTGATCAGAAGAAGAACCACGATAGTAATCAGAATTGTTATGCTGTAAACAGGAAATACATTTGTCCAGTTGAGGTTAAAATATTTATTAAATATGACAGGCAGAAACGCTGTTGACAGAGACCCTATTGCCTTAATAAACTGGGCGAAGGAAAGGTTGCTTGAGAAGGTACCTTCCGGACTTACATCATGCATCGCCGGGTTTCCAGCAACCTGAAGCACTGCAGCTCCTGCCCCCAGCAGCACTATGGTTACCAGGAAAAGCAAATAACTTGATATAGTGAATACAGGAATGGTCAATCCTATGAATGCCAGGAAAAGACCAAGCAGTAGAGTTGTTTTCTTTCCTTTCCGGTCCTGAAAAATACCCATTGGAACCGACAACAGGCCGAACATGAGAAAACCGACAAAAGGTATTAACTGTGCAACGGTATTGGAAAGGTGAAAGGTTTCTTTTGCCAGACCAACAAAAGGGCCGACAGCATCTCCAAACCCCATAATCAGAAAGACGAGAAAAATCGGTATTGCTTTTGACCGCATGACGTGTAAATTTTGATAACAAAAGCCAAAATAAAATAATATTCACGATATTTCAATGAGAGATGCGGAGCGAAAAAGTTTGTATCTTTATTGCACATAATTATAACATCATATGAAGAATTTGATTGTTCCTATTGATTTTTCGCAGCATTCATTAAAGGGGCTGGATATGGCCCTGTTATTTTCGCGAAAGATGCATGTAAACATACAGATGGTTTATGTGCAGATGAAAAGCAGTGAAATTTATGCAGGCCCTCAAATGGAAGAAAAAAAACTGGCCGAAAAGAAGTTCGAATTAATTATCAAAGAGTACAGTAAATATTTAGGGAATGAATCACGGTTACGCTATATAGTGAAAAAAGGGAAGGTTTATGAAGAGATTGTGAATCAGGCCCACTCATATAAAGAAAGTATGATTATTACGTCAACCCATGGCGCTTCAGGTTTTGAAGAGCTGTTTATAGGAAGCAATGCCCTTAAAATTATTTCCGCAACTGACAGGCCTGTAATAACTATACGTAAGGATCTGGCATCACCTGATATAAAAAAGATTGTTTTACCCATTGATAATATTCCGGAAACCCGACAGAAAGTTGTACTCGCATCCCGGATTGCCATGGCATTCGGCAGTGAAGTATATGTGCTTACTTTAAGTACATCGAAAAGTCAGCATGTTTCCCAAAAGCTGGAAGCATACACAAGGCAAGTGACGAAATTTCTGGAGTCGGTAAAAATCAAATACCAGCGCAGTACTTCTTTCGGAGAAAATCCGGCTGAGATGACGCTGGAATATGCCAAAAAAGTAAAGGCTGATTTGATTGCTATCATGACGGAAAAAGTATCGGCAATAACTAACCTGTTTTTCGGAAGCTATGCTCACCAGCTGATTAACCGTTCAGACATACCCGTGTTAAACATTAAACCTCAGGAAATTCATTTGCCCCGCGATTTCAGTACCTTTGGTGAGGCATAATTTCAGCGGCTTACCCTAACTTCTTTTTCAAATTCCTTTTTGAGCAGTCTCATCTGAAGAGGCAATGGGGTGATTTTAGCCAGGAAAAGGAAAAACCGGTTGATCCATTTCGGAATAATGATTTGCTTGCCTTGAAGCATTTTGTCAAGCGTATATTTTGCAAGGTCAAAGCGATCTATTTTACTAAGGTTTCCCCAAAATCCGTGCGCCTGGATCCGGCCGAACGTGCCCGGGTTTGTTTCAACACCGTTGGGACATACCACACTAACCTGTACGGGAGAATTTTTCAGTTCTTCGGCAAGCGCCAGTGAAAAGCGAATAACAAAGGCTTTGGATGCGGAATAAACCGTTTTATAAGGGATGGGATAATATCCTGAAAGGCTTGCAATATTTAGTATATAGGATTTTTGAGATTCTTTCAGCATTGGAAGAAACAGCCGGGTAAGAAGAACAAGAGCCCTGATATTAAGAAGAATACGTTCATCCGAGTATTGCGGGGACGATTCTTCAAAGATGGCTGTTCCGGCTCTTCCGGCATTATTGATCAGCATATTTATTTTGAGTCGGTGATCAATGCAATATTGTAAAACCTTTTCAGGGGCGTCTTTTTCGGTGAGGTCGATTCCCAGGGTTTCCACATGTACGTTCCATTGGTTACGAATGAATTTTTCGGCTTCAACAAGATCTTCGTCTGGCAATGCCACAAGAAAAAGATTCATTCCCCTTTGAGCGCAAATTTCGGCAAATGCTCTCCCTATTCCGGCACTTCCACCGGTAATCAATGTGCAGATGGTTTGGTTTTCAGGCATAGGATGACAGGTTTTTAAGCCAGTTAATGGTTAGTTGCAATCCTTCCTCGAGAGATGTTGGCTGGTATCCAAGTTCCCTGATGGCTTTGTTGCTAGAAACATTCCAGTTCTGAACGTATTTTTTTATTAATCCGGGAGTGATCGGAGGCCGGGTTCGTGTTAACACAGCAAAGGCCAGTAGCACGGAAGAAACGCTAATCATAACAGGATAGGGTACATGAATCATGGAATGTTTTCTGCCGGATATTTTTCCGAGTAGATTAAAAAAATCATCAAATGATATGTTTTCACCTCCAAGAATGTATTTTTCGCCAGATTTTCCTTTTTCGAGAGCCAGTTTAATGCCTCTGGCAACATCAGAAATAAAGACATAATTGCCGATTGCCTTTCCGTTCCCGGGAATGAACTTCCATTGGCCACGCAGGTATTTCAGAATGAGTAAAGTTACACTGTTGGCTTCATTCATCAGACCAGGACCATAAAGTCTTGTTGGATTCACTATAATAACAGGCAGTCCTGTTCTAGCATATTCCAGAGCAAGATCTTCGGTCATGGATTTGATTTTGTCGTAGGGTGTAGCGTAGAATGATCCATTTACACTGGTTTCATCGGTAATACCGTTTCCTGAAGGTCCGAACACACCAGCTGAAGAAACATACACGATTCTTTTTATACCAGATTGTCGCGCTGTATCAAGAACACCTCGGGTTCCGTAGTAATTAACCTCCATAATCCGGTTTACCGGAGCATATACCCCGGCAAAGGCAGCGGCATGGATAACAGCTTCACAATCTGTCATTCCTTTTTTCAGACAAACCAGGTCTTCGATAGAACCTTTTATCCATTGAACGGGAAGATGCAGAAGATCATTGCGTTTTTCTTCTTTTCTGTACAATGCTTTTATATGGTAACCTTCAGCCGACAGCTGATGCAAAAGTTCTCTTCCGATAAGTCCGGTTGCTCCTGTAATAAAAACTTTCATAATTGCTGATGCCTGGTTACAGCATGCAAAGCTATCCATTCATTTGATAAAGCAAGCACAATATGGGCAATAACAGCCGGCCAGATGTTGCCTGTGTAACTACAGGCCCAGCACAGGATTGCTCCAAAAGGGATCGCAGCCAGCGTTTCCCGTATGTTTTTAGGAAAATGGGCAAAGGAATAAACGATAACATTAACGGTGAAAGCAAGAGGAAAGTTGTATTTTGAAAGCAGAAGGAAAAACATACATCCTCTGAAAAGAAATTCATAGGCAAAAAGGTATGCAATCCAGCTCAGTGCGCTTAGCAGAATTAGTTTTCCATTCCAGTGTTCTATACGGATTTCCGGATACCACTGAAGGTTTTCAGGTCGTTTTCCAGTTATAAGGTTTATTATGATTAAAGGAACGGATAAGGCAATGGAAACTAACGCAGTATCGGAAAAGTTGCGAAGAGAAAACCAATCCTGAAAACGCTGGTGGGTGAGCTGAAGGAAGACCAATGGAAGGAGGAAGAACAGAAGCACTGCAAGACTGCGTCTGAAAAGAACATATCGAAGAGAGCCTTCTCCGTCCCGGGAAAAATAACATCCTTTGGAGATCACTTTTTCGCATACAAACCACCATCCGATATAACAGACACCGGCAAAAAGAAATCCTGTTTCAGGGGCCAATACTTGCATATTAAAGTTGTCCGGGTTATTAGTTAATCTTATCGGATTTTCCTGAATGTTTCCGGCAAAAGGTATTTCTGCGATCAAATATATTATTTTTAGCCAAAGAAAAGCAGATTATGAAGCAAAAACATATAATTGTGATCGGTTCGGGAATTGCAGGGATTGCATCTGCTGTCAGACTGGCTGCAAAGGGTTTTTCTGTAGAAATTTTTGAATCGGCTTCGCAACCCGGAGGAAAATTAAATGAATTGCATCAGTCAGGATTTCGTTTTGACAGAGGACCTTCGTTGTTTACCCTGCCTCATTTACTTGATGAAGTGTTTTCGGATTGTGGACGGGATCCCCGAAATTATTACACGTATAGTATTCTTCCCGTCATTTGCAGGTATTTTTATGAAGATGGCACAGTGATTGATGCATACAGGGATCCGCTTCAACTGGCTTCAGAAATGGAAGCAAAAACGGGAGAGAAAGCACATAAAATACTCCGTTTTCTTGAAAAAAGCAGGGAAATATATGAACTGACCTCCAATGTCTTTTTGTTCCGTTCATTTTATCAGTTTTCAACTTTTGTTTCCCGTGATTTTTTGAGAGCGCTGATACAATGGTATAAGCTTGACCCGTTCACTACCATGCACAGGCGAAATAGCAGAACTTTCCGCGACAGGCGTATTGTTCAACTTTTTGACCGTTATGCCACCTATAACGGCTCCGATCCTTATCAGGCGCCCGCTACCCTGAATGTTATTCCGCATCTTGAACATAATATCGGCGCTTTTTTTCCTGAAGGAGGCATGTATACAATTATAAAATCTCTGAAAAGGCTGGCGGAAGAATTGCAGATATCAATCCATACCGGAAAGAGGGTCGACGAGATTATTTTAAAGGGAGGAAGGGTTTCCGGAGTGCAGGCAGGGAATGATGTTTATTCTTCTGATATTGTAATTTCTGATGCGGATATTGTGTACACGTATGGCCTGATAAAAAATCATCCGATACCAAAGCGTTTTGTTACCTCAGGAAGGTCAACATCTGCACTGATTTTCTACTGGGGTGTCAAAGGGAATTATCCGGAGCTTGATTTGCACAATGTCTTATTTTCTTCTGATTATCAAAAGGAGTTTGAATACTTGTTCCGTAAAAAAAGCATTACTGAAGATCCCACGGTGTATATTTTTATCAGTAAACGACGGGTACCGGATGATGCTCCGGAAGATTCAGAGAACTGGTTTGTCATGATCAATGCACCCGAAAATATTGGTCAGGATTGGGATACCCTGATCGGCGAAGCACGTAAGAATATCCTGGCAAAAATTGAACGGATAACCGGAAAAAGGATTGAATCGGAAATAGTAACTGAAACAATACTCGATCCCCGGAAAATAGAAGAATATACATTTTCCTGGCGTGGTTCACTTTACGGGGCACACTCCAATTCTGTTTTTTCTGCCTTTCAGCGTCATCCTAATTTTAGTCGTAAAATAAAGGGAATGTATTTTTGCGGAGGCAGTGTTCATCCGGGAGGAGGAATACCCCTGTGTCTTTCATCTGCGAAACTTGTGGCCGAACTGATTTGCCGCAGGGAACGTTAACGGGCATGTGACATATCGACAGCTATTTCGAGGTCCCAGTTGGAGCGAATTTCAACGTCAGAAGGGTAAATAACCACTTTTTCGGGTTGTATTTTTTTCAGGTAATTTCCGGTATCCCAAACGCCGTTGGCATTTGCATCGGCAATTGCCCTCAGTTTGTATTTTTTTGGAAGGAGAAGTTCAAAAACAGTATTACCGTCTGAACCGGCATTTTTTCTCAGTACAACTTTGTCATTTTCCAATAATTCATAAACTACAGGAGTAGTGGCATTTTGTGCCGAAACAATCAATTTTCCGTAATGTTCGGTTTCTCTTGTTTTAAAACTAACTTTCAAAGTATCATTTATCTGTTGATAGATGGTTTGTATTGCTCCGGGAAGGCAAACAAGCTGGAAAGTTGAATTCTCAACCCACGGTACGTCGAGCTGAATTTTACGGGAAATCCCTTTTTGTTTCTTCAGTTTGTAGTGATATGGTACAAAAATCGTATCCTTAAAAATCTGAAGGTCAATTAAAGATGTATCTATTCCGGAAATCGGATGTGGTGCTTCAAGGACAAGAGATTCATTCAGTTCAACTATTTTGCTAGGAGAAGCGTTTACCGTCAGTTTGAAACCGGAAGAAGGTTCCGGTTTCTCTCCTTTTCTGGGTTTGCTTTGTGTTTTTGGTATAAAGGAAAATCGGAGCGTATCAGAACGGGTTATGGTATATCCTGTTGAATCTGTTTCAGGAAACCGTGCGAGCATAATGAGGTTTTGTTTTTTTATAAGGGAAGAATCGGTAATCCAGAAAAGAAAAGTATCAAGTGTTTGTGACATTTCAGGAAGATACCATGGCTGGTTTATTTCAGTATCAATGGGTTCCAGGGTAACGGTATCGTGGGAAGGAATGTTCAGGTGCAAACTCAGAAGACAAGCTTCGGGTCGTTTATAATCTTTCAGATACTGGGCTGAGGGGAGTTCTTTGAAAAGACGGAAATGAACAATTGCGGCATATTCTTTTTCGGCTGGCAGGAATTCGGAAGAATCCGGTATGCTTTTCAGTGAATCAACAGAAGAAATGGGGCTGTCAGGATGGATTGTATCAATAACTTCTCTCCGGAGTCTGAAGCTATCAGGATGCAACACAAGCAAAGAGTTATCAAAACCAATCATTTCGTCGGGAGGATCGTAGCGCAAATTGTTATTTGCATCGGTAAGAGCGATGATATTATAAGTACCCCCCTTAATGAAGGGAATGCGAAAATTTCCGTTTTTATCGGTACGGCCAACATAAAGAGGTTTCTGGCGATACGGTGCTGAATCGGATAACTGTTCGTACAACATCACCGTGACCTGTTCCTTTGGTACTTTCAAGTCATAGGAACTGATGACAGAACCTTTAACGGCAAATGAGTCAACATAACTTCCAGTGGAAAAAACATAAATAAAACCTGGCACCGGATTATTTTCGGTAAAATCGGTAATAGCATTTCCGAAATTCAAGGCATAGGTTGTATTTTCTCTGAGTGTATCTTCGAGAACAATCTCAATCTTTTTACCTTTCAGTTTAACTTCAGGTTGTTTATGCAGGGGAGGTGAAACAAGAAGTTCCTGCTGGATATTTTTTAGTTCAAGAAACTCATTGAAGGTAATAACAATCTTTTTTGGATGGATTCCTGTCGCTTTGAATGGAGGTTCACTATGAAGCACTACCGGTGGAATGGTATCCTTGGGTCCTCCGGTAACTGTCCCGATTTTTGCGCAATTTGGCAGAAAGAGGGAAGTCATCAGAAGGGTTAAAGGAAAAATACTGGTTAATTTGAGAAATGATTTTTTTAAATAAACTAATATTGTTCCTGGCTCATAAAAGGTTGTACTTTTTTCAGATTCTGATTTTGTCAGTTTTCCGGGAGAAAGAAACGCAGGTGTTAAAAAGAAAGATTTTGCAAGCCGGAACATAAACTGCACTTTTCAACGATATTTATCTGAATAAGTTGAACGGCCAAATTTACAGTTTTGGATCGAGTTAAGAATAAAATCATAGATTAAAAATGCACGTTCGCAAAAAATCTCGTACGTTTGCACACTGAACCAAATGCATAAGATATGATTCTGAATGCGGTTATCTGGAACGCTGATCCGGAAATATTTTCCCTCGGAACTCTCAGTCTTCGGTGGTATGGACTTTTATTTGCCCTTGGATTTATCATCGGGTATTTTATCTTTCAGAATTTTTTCAAGAGAGAGGGTATTTCGTACGAATACCTTGATAAACTACTTGTTTACATGGCAGTTGGTACGATTGTCGGTGCACGACTAGGTCATTGCTTTTTTTATGATCCTAAATACTATCTGAGTAATCCTCTGGAGATACTGGAGGTCTGGAAAGGAGGTCTGGCAAGCCATGGAGCGGCTATAGGAATTTTGCTGGCACTGTGGCTTTTTGTGAGGAAATATAAGTTTTCTTACGTCTGGCTTCTTGACAGAATTGTCATTCCGGTTGCCCTGGCGGGATCCTTCATACGTACCGGGAATCTTATGAATTCTGAAATATACGGTGTGGCAACCAGGAGTACCAAAGGATTTATTTATGTGCATGATCTGACCCGTCAGCTTGAAAGACTTAAGGCAGTCAATTCCATACATTACCGGGTAACAGGTGACACCCTCACAGACGTAAAGGCCTTGCCCATGGAAATTCAGGTAACCCTGGGGCCTCAGTTGCGTGACTCCTCCTCGGCCGCTTTGTTCGCTGAACTCAGGCTGAGGGAATACCTTGCAAATAACCCTCTGGTTGAAGAAACAGATTTTTATTATCCTCCCGATAAGGATTTCCGATATCAAATTGAAAAGAATTCAAAAGGAAGATATGTGGTCACAGCCCATTTTATGGGTGTGCCAAAGTATCCGACGCAAATTTTTGAAGCACTTTCCTACTTTATTATCTTCTTGCTTTTGTATGGCCTTTATCTCAGGTTCGGAACCAGTTTAAACAGGGGATTTTTGCTTGGATTGTTTTTGACACTTGTTTTCACAGCACGGTTTCTCATAGAGTTCATCAAGGAATTTCAATCGGCCTTTGAAGCAAATCTGCCGCTTAATATGGGTCAGTTACTGAGTATTCCGTTTATTGTATTAGGTATACTAATAGTAATACTTTCCCTGCAGAAAAAGATAAAGTGGGATTATTTTCTGGAGAGGCGTTTGTAGTTGGTCTGTCTTATCATCATGGAATTGTCAGCGGCTATTTATTACAGGACCATGACAGGGAATACACGGGAGGCCGCCCTGCGGATTTCGGAGCGGTTCGGAGACTGTATGAAGGGCAGTTATGATATTATGAAGGAAGGATTTCCGGATTGGGAAAAACATGATATTTTATTGTTTGGAACCTGCACATGGGATATCGGGCAGCTTCCGCCGGGCTGGGAAAAGCTGGAAATCCTGCTGAACAATTCTTCAATACAGGGTAAGAAAATCGCCTTGTTTGGATTAGGCGACCAGGGAAGTTATCCGGATTCCTTTTCGGATGGACTGGGCATCCTTTACCACCGGTTTCTGAAAGCCGGGTGCAAAATTTACGGACGATGGTCGACGGAGGGATATACCTACGCCTTTTCAAAAGCTGAAGAAAATGGTGTTTTTGCCGGTCTGGTTCTTGATGAGAATCAGCAACCTGAACTGACTGAGACCAGGATTAAAGCATGGGTAGAACAGTTAAAAAAAGAAATGAACCTGGTGAGCCACACTTAATTATGGTTTCTCGAATTTGTTCCACTGTTATATGGATTAATTAATTTACAGGAATGAGAAAGTATTTGTAATGAGCGCACATATTCATTCTTCAGAGGCACTGTCAGGTAAAGGAGGTATAGCACAGGGTAGGTTGATAGGGGTACTGGTGCTGAACCTGATCATAACTCTGGCAGAGCTGGCAGGCGGGATGCTGGCCAACAGCCTTGCTCTCGTTTCGGATGCTGTTCATAACTTCGGCGACACTTTGAGCATTTTTGTTGCATGGCTGGCGGGTCGTATCAGCGAAAGGGATCCAAATGTAAGAAAAACATTCGGTTACCGGAGAGCGGAAATACTTTCAGCTTTTCTGAACGCCTCTGTTCTCATAGTAATCTGTCTTTTTCTTCTCTCCGAAGGCTGGAAGCGACTGATGCATCCCGAGAGCGTACAAGGCGGGCTGATGGTATGGATAGCGCTGATTGGTTTTGCTGCCAATTTCCTGTCAATTATTCTTCTGAAAAAAGAAGAAGGAAAAAGCTTAAACATCAGGGCGGCATACCTTCACCTTCTGGGAGATACCCTATCTTCAGTAGCAGTTATTGCCGGAGGGATACTGATTCTGTTTTTCCGCATATACTGGATTGATCCTGTGCTCACCCTGTTCATCAGCCTGTATATATTGAAGGAAACGTATGAAGTTCTTCGGCAGACGGTTGATATTCTGATGCAGGGAACGCCAAAGGATCTGGATCTGAATCGGGTACAGCAGGTTCTTGAACAAATTGAAGGGATTTCCAATATTCACCATGTACATGCCTGGAATTTATCGGACAGGGAAGTTCATTTTGAATGCCATGTTGATCTGGCCGAAGACATCAGGATAAGCGAGTCGGAAAAAATTCTGAATGAAATTACAGAGATTTTGCGTGAACAATTTGGAATTTCCCATGTTACTTTACAGTTTGAATACAACTGTTGCGAAGACAAACAATTACTGCACAGTAAGAAGGAGGAAACATGACAGACTGGATTCTCAGGTATCTGAAAGAAACAGCGGTGCTTGGGATGGAGATGGCTCCGTATCTGATGCTAGGTTTTCTTTTTGCCGGCATACTTTATATTTATTTTCCGCGACAGAAAGTTATCCGGTATCTTGGGGGAAATAATCTGCGATCGGTCATCAACGCTGCGCTGATTGGTGTGCCCTTGCCATTGTGTTCGTGCGGGGTTATCCCGGCGGGCATTTCCTTTTATAAGAGTGGTTCATCCAGAGGGTCAACTGTATCATTTCTTATATCAACACCCCAGACAGGAGCTGATTCCATAATGGCCACAGGATCCTTACTGGGATGGGCATTTGCTGTTATTCGTCCGGTGATAGCTTTTCTTACTGGCATATTGGGAGGACTATTAACCAACCTTGCTTTTAAAAGTGAAAACAGCAAGCCGGCTCAGAAGGTTGTTAACTTTAATGAATCTGAAGAAGAATTTCAATACAGGAATAAGTTTTCTGGCATGTTGCGGTATGCTTATGTTGACTTTTTACAGGACATTGCCAAATGGCTTTTGATAGGTCTTTTATTGGCAAGTCTCATATCTGTATTGATACCTGATGATTTTTTCACCCGTTATCTGGGAAATAATCTGGCCAGCATGTTTTTGATCCTGTTGGTGGCAGTTCCTCTGTATGTTTGCGCAACGGGATCTATACCAATTGCAGCTGTTTTGATGATGAAAGGATTATCGCCGGGAGCGGCCCTTGTATTTCTTATGGCGGGTCCGGCTACCAATGTTGCCACCATGACGGTCATCGGCAAGGTAATGGGGAAAAAGGTACTGGTTGTATACCTGGTATCTATCATTGGCGGGGCATTACTATCCGGTGTTTTGATTGATCTATTGTTACCTGCCCAGTGGTTTACTATGTCAATCCATCATCTGCATCAGGCTCATGAACATGGACTTCCGCTCTGGCTGAAAGCCGGATCGGGAATTGTTTTGCTGGTGCTCACACTATATGCCCTATACAGAAGATATTTAAGGCCAAAGAAAATGATCACTACCGATAAATCTGAAAAAAAGGATGAAGCTATGAAGGAACTATTGATTAAAGTAGGCGGAATGACTTGTCAGCACTGTAAAATGAATGTGGAACGCACCCTGAGATCGGTTCCCGGCATTCAGGTTGCAGAGGTAGATCTGAGCTCAGGAGAAGTTCTTCTGAAAGGAGAAGAAATTGACCTGAAAGCTGTCAGAGAAGGCATCGAAGGTATTGGCTATGCTTACGAAGGGGTTTTGTAAGATTTACTCCTTATATATTTCAGCATATCAGTTTATTCCTTATCTTTGCAATTCACTTGTCATGCAGTTTAGCTTTATAAACAATCATGGCAGGTTAATTTGCAATTTCAATCATTAAAAAAATGTAACAATATGCACAAACTGGTATTATTAAGGCATGGTGAAAGCCAGTGGAACAAGGAAAACCGTTTCACGGGCTGGACGGATGTAGATCTTAGCGAAAAGGGCATAGAAGAAGCCAAAAATGCAGGTCGTCTGATGAAAGAAGCAGGGCTTACATTCGACATTGCCTATACTTCAGTATTAAAGAGAGCTATCAGAACCCTATGGATCGCCCTGGATGAGATGGATATGATGTGGCTTCCCATTGTCAACACCTGGCGTCTGAACGAACGTCATTACGGCGCCCTCCAGGGACTGAACAAAGCTGAAACAGCTGCAAAACATGGAGAAGAAAAGGTCAAGATATGGAGGAGAAGTTATGATGTTCCACCGCCAGCACTGGAAAAAACCGACCCGCGTTATCCAGGAAATTTTCCTGCTTATAAAGATGTTCCGGAAAAGGATCTTCCTCTTACCGAATCATTAAAAGATACGGTAGCCCGTTTTCTTCCCTTCTGGCACGAAACGGTTGCTCCAGCCATCAAATCGGGTAAAAAGGTTCTGATTGCTGCACACGGAAACAGTCTGAGAGCTCTGGTCAAATACCTTGACAATATGAGCGATGAAGCTATTATTGAGCTGAATATTCCTACCGGTGTTCCTCTTGTTTATGAACTGGATGATGATCTGAAACCCATCAGGCATTATTATCTCGGGGATGAAGAAGCTGTGAAAAAAGCAATGGAAGCTGTTGCCAATCAGGGTAAAGCCAAAAAGTAATTTTTTAAGATGATAAACAGCAGCCGGTTGATGTTTTCGTCAACCGGCTGTTTTTGTTCAAATCATCCAATTATGATCCTGAATAATTTCAATAATTTCAGGTATTTCACTCCATCAAGATAAAATTTTTAACATTTTTTAGCATTCGTCGAATAATGAATCAAAATTCTCTATAACTTTGCAACGTTTTAAATTTTAATACTTTATCAATATGAAAAAACTGATTGCCTTATCGTCTGTGGTTTTGATGCTTGTTCTGGCTTCCTGCGGCGGCAAAGCTACCAAACAGGAAACAACTGACACGACCAATGTTCCTGTTGAACAGCCGGTTGATACCAATGCTGTTGATACAACTGCTGTACAGCAGTAAACATATCATCATCAGCAAAACAGGACAGAGAAGTTATCACAAGCTAAAGCGGGGGAACGTCAAAGTGACGTTCCTTTTTTTTTATATTCCTCCAGCCGAAGCAAATGGTTTACTTTTGTGAAAGGTTTTAGCGTTTGAAGTGTCAAATAAGCATCCAATTCTTCCCGGATGGAAGACAAGGACATTGTTCACAAAATACTGGGCGGAGATCACCGGGCATTTGAAACACTGGTGGAAAAATACCAGGAAATGGTATACCGGACGTGCATTGGATTATTACATAATCCTGATGATGCAGATGATATAGCCCAGGAAGTGTTCGTTGAGGTTTATGAATCGGTTGGATTTTTCAGGCATGAAGCCAGGCTTTCTACATGGATTTACAGAATAGCCGTCAATAAATCACTCAATCACTTAAAAAAGATCCGGAAGAAAAGTTTGTTCAAAAGCTTGGAGGAAATTTTTCAGTCGGGGCAGAAAAATGATCTGACCGTTACCCTGGCAGATGGTGCCGATAAGAGTGTTGAGGCTGAGGAGCAGAAAAAGATCCTCGAGGCAGCCTTGAACAAATTACCTGAAAATCAGCGAATAGCATTTGTTCTTTTTCGGTATGATGAATTGCCGCAGAAAGAGATTGCCGAAATTATGGGACTTTCCGTTTCGGCTGTTGAGTCTCTTGTTCACCGGGCCAGGAAAAATCTGTTTAAATTATTGGAAAACACAGAAATTCATGCCAAATAACATGCAAGATTTTTGCTTATTTGTTGTCAAATCAAAAAAGGACCGGTTATGAAATGCCAGGAGGTTTCCGATTATCTTGACCGTTATATGAACGGCCAACTGGATGCCGGTATCAGCCGGTTGCTGGAGGATCATTTGTCTTCCTGCGATTCCTGCCGGCAGAAAGTACAACGGTTTGAGCTCATAATGGGGATCATTGAATCGGAGAAAAAAACAGAGCTCAGGCCATTCTTTTATACGCGGGTATTGAACAGGCTGGAAGCAAGGAAAAAATTTGTGACGAGGACAAGCTTTGTTGCAAGGGTTTTGCAGCCTGCCCTGATTGTTCTTCTACTTTTGCTTTCCCTGACCATTGGTATTTTCGTGGGCAGCAGATATTCAGGTACTACATACACTCAATCGGCAAATACTGTAATTTCTGCCGATGAGTTTTACATCAATGAAGGCCGGAATGAAATTGAAACCATTCTTTTGGCGGAGGAATAAGCCATGAATTATTTTTCAGGAAACAGGATTCTTTACTGGATCATCGCCATATTGGGAGTGTTTTGCCTTTCCCTTCTGGCTGGCATTTATGTTCACTATATGAAGGGAAAGAAGCTGTATGAGCAGAGAGTGCAGATGGAGCAACAGAGACATCGTGACATTATGAACAACCTTCATCTGACTCCTGAACAGGAAAATGCCTTTAATCATTCACGCGATAAATATTTCCGTGAGGCTGGTGCCGTAATGGAACAACTGAATGCGAAAAGAAATGAATACCTTCAGGAATTGACTTCCGTTAATCCTGATACAACCAGTTTGATGGCCATTTCAGAAGAAATCGGAGCCTTACACAGGAACCTGAAGATTCTAACCATGCGGCATTATCTGGAATTGCGAAAACTATGCAATGCTGATCAGCAGAAAGTTCTGAACGAAATGTTCAGCCGCTTTATACAGAGCGAAGGAAAAAGAAGGGGTCCCGGAGCAGGTAAATGGCAGAGAAGAACCTCTCCTGTTGATTGTCCCTGGTTTAAGGAAAATTAACATTTGTGTGTGCAGGGTTGGAACACGGAAAAATGTCTAACAGGCAAAACCAATAAGTAAAGTGTTATGAAAAAGAATGTATTTTTAATGTTACCTGCATTTTTGCTATTGTTCTCAGCATGGGGGCAGGTTTCAGCTCAGCCGGCCTGTGGTCCCGGACCATTTGGGTGGTGCAGCAATCTTCCCGGACTTACTGAAGATCAGGAAGCGAAAATTAAACAATTGCAGACCCAGCATCTGAAAGAAATGCAGGTTTACCGTAATCAGTTAAACGAGAACAGGGCGCGGTATCAGACACTTATGACAGCACCTCAGCCCGACATGAAGGCTGTTAATGCCAACATTGAAGAAAAGGCAAAGATCAAGGCAGAGATGGAGAAAAAACAGGCTGCTCATGTCCAGGCTATCCGTCAGGTGCTTACTGAAGAACAGCGGGTGTATTTTGACCAGCACCTGGGGAAACGAGGAGGTTGCAAGGGATGTGGTTACGGGGCAGGTTGCCGTCATGGTTTCGGACCAGGACCTGGTATGGGAGCAGGTATGCAGTACCGGAGAGGAGCCGGCTGGAACCAATAGACTCTTTCCCTGTACACAGATTAGAAAAAAACAGAAAAACGGGCGGTTTGCTGAATTCAGTGAACCGCCTGTTTTTTAATCCGAGATTAGTCAATAGAAACACAATAGATGTATAAACAATTTGTTTCTATTGACTTATCGAGGTAACCCCGACTTATCAAAATCTTTCATTTTGTTAGTCGATTCGTCAATTGATTTTTTCAATTGACGAATTGGGGTTTATTTGTTTTTTGTACATTTAATTGAATTTAATATCTAATCTGCCATGTTCAACCGCATCATCGATTTTTCGGTAGGAAATAAACTCTTTGTAGGAATTACCATAATTTTTCTTATTGCCGGAGGCATCTATTCCATGATGAATGTGCCTGTTGATGCGGTACCTGATATAACCAACAACCAGGTACAGGTTGTTACTGTAAGTCCTTCCCTCTCGCCTCAGGAAGTAGAAAAGCTGATTACCTATCCGGTGGAGATGGCAATGGCCAATATTCTGAATGTTGTCGAAATAAGGTCTGTATCACGTTTCGGGCTTTCAGTAGTAACCATAGTTTTCAAGGACCATGTTCCCATACTTGATGCCAGGCAGCTTGTAAATGAGCAGATACAGGTAGTTGCTTCGGAGCTCCCGACTGGTCTGGGAACACCGCAGTTGATGCCAATAACAACAGGGCTGGGGGAGATTTATCAGTACACTCTTGAAGTGGACCCGCAGCACCGGGATAAATACTCTGCTACTGATCTGAGGACCATTCAGGACTGGATTGTAAAACGTCAGTTATCGGGAATCCCGGGAATA
Source organism: uncultured Bacteroidales bacterium (assembly GCA_964548125.1). Classification (GTDB taxonomy): domain Bacteria; phylum Bacteroidota; class Bacteroidia; order Bacteroidales; family JAAYUG01; genus JAAYUG01. Next base: position 27,959 of record CAZJQN010000015.1, read on the forward strand.
GTTGAAATCAGTAGTTTCGGAGGATACCTGAAACAATATGAAGTTGCTGTTGATCCTGACAAAATGCGGGCTGTAAATGTTACTATCAGCGAGGTATTCGATGCACTGGAAAAAAATAACCAGAACTCCGGCGGCAGTTATATTGAAAAATACAACAATGCCTATTACATACGTACCGAAGGGATGGTGAAAGATTTCAGTGACATTGAGCAGATTGTGGTAAAAAATACCAACGGATTTCCGGTTCTTGTCCGTGATGTCGGGAAGGTACACGAAGGGCATGCTCCCCGTTTCGGAGCCATGACCAAAAACGGGATGGGGGAAGCTGTTGGCGGAATCACTCTGATGCTGAAAGGTGCCAATTCATCACAGGTGATCCGTGAGGTGAAGAAACGGGTTGCTGAAGTTCAGGATCGGCTTCCGGAAGGAGTAAAACTGCAATATTATCTTGATCGTTCACGCCTTGTTAAAAAAACCATTTCCACAGTCACCCGAAATCTTATGGAGGGAGGGCTGATTGTGATTTTTGTCCTGGTGCTTCTTCTGGGTGATGTTCGGGCCGGTATCATTGTAGCTTCGGTGATTCCGCTTGCCCTGCTGTTTGCCTTTATCATGATGAACCTTTTTGGGGTTTCGGCCAATCTGATGTCTCTGGGAGCCATTGACTTTGGAATTGTGGTCGATGGTGCCGTAATCATTGTGGAAGGGGTCATCCATCATTTAAAAACTCACCACAAAGGACAGTTGCTGAGCGCTGAGGAGCTGAACGAAATTGTGGCTGATTCTACCAAGTCGATTTACAAGTCAGCTGTTTTCGGTGTCATCATTATTTTGATCGTGTTTTTTCCTATTCTTTCCCTTACGGGCATAGAAGGTAAAACCTTCAGACCAATGGCACAGACGGTGAGTTTTGCCATAGCAGGGGCCTTGTTTCTCGGGCTGACATACGTGCCCATGGTATCTTCGGTTTTTCTGAGCCGCAAGGTGAGCGAAAAAAGAACCCTCTCAGACCGGTTGATTGATTTTCTCAAACTTACCTATCGGCCTGTACTCAGAATTTCTTTGCGTTTCAAGTACTGGGTGCTTCTTCTGGCATTTCTGGTATTTGGTGTTTCGGTATGGGGCTTTCTTCATATGGGAGGAGAGTTTATACCCACCCTGGAAGAAGGTGATCTGGCCATGCAGATGAGTCTTCCTCCGGGCAGTTCGCTTGACGAAAGCATTGAAATTGCTACCAGAGCCGAACAGGTATTGAAAAAGAATTTTCCAGAAGTGCTGCAGGTAATTTCAAAAATCGGCACGGCTGAAGTTCCTACTGACCCGATGGCTGTGGAGGATGCCGATATTATGATTACGCTGAAAGAAAAGGAAGAGTGGGTGAGTGCCGGTTCAAGAGAGGAACTGGTAGACAAAATGAAAAAAGCTCTGAGCGTAGTTACAGGGGCTACATTTGAATTTACTCAGCCAATCCAGCTCAGGTTTAATGAGCTTATGACCGGAGCCAAATCAGATATTGCCGTTAAGATCTTCGGTGAAGATATGGATACTCTTTATTACCTGGCCGGGAAGGCGGCTGCAGGCATTGAAAATGTTCCGGGGGCACAGGATGTGAAGGTGGAAAAAATTCAGGGACTGCCACAGCTGGTCATTCGCTACGACAGGGCAAAACTGGCAAAATACGGACTCAATATCAGCGAACTGAACCATACGATTCGTTCAGCTTTTGCCGGAGGAGTTGCAGGTACCGTTTACGAAGGTGAAAAGAAGTTTGGTCTGGTGGTTCGTCTGGAAGAAACATATCGTCGCAAAGCTGATCTGAATAGTTTGTTTGTGCGAAACTCACAGGGCCAAATGATTCCTGTGAGTGAAGTAGCAACAATGGAGTTTTATGAGGGACCGATGCAGATTTCCCGAGACGGGACCCGACGGCGTGTTGTTATTGGGGTAAATGTTCGGGGAAGAGATGTTGAATCGGTGGTTAAAGACATTGAGCAGGTACTGGGCCAAAAGCTAAAACTTCCTCCCGGTTATTACATATCGTACGGAGGTCAGTTCGAAAATCTCAGCCATGCCAAACAGCGCTTGTCGGTGGCAATACCTGTAGCCCTGGCGCTTATCATGCTGTTATTGTTTTTCACTTTTAATTCCGTAAAATATGCACTTATGATTTTTACAGCTGTTCCTCTCTCTGCCATCGGAGGTATTGCCGCGCTGGCCATAAGGGGAATGCCGTTCAGCATTTCGGCAGGTGTGGGTTTCATTGCTCTTTTTGGAGTTGCGGTATTGAATGGTATTGTGCTTATCAGTTATTACAATACTTTGAAAAAAGAAGGGGGACGCGATTTGCATGATCTGGTAGAATACGGAGCCATGATGAGGCTCAGGCCCGTTATGATGACTGCACTGGTTGCCTCACTGGGTTTTCTGCCTATGGCAATTTCCACTTCAGCAGGCGCAGAAGTGCAGAAGCCTTTGGCTACAGTTGTAATAGGAGGGCTGATTACTTCTACCCTTCTTACCATGATTGTTTTACCAATTCTGTACTTGATTTTCAACAGCGAGTGGCGCATTCTGGGCCTGCGCATAAAGTTCAACACATTCCTTCCCCTGCTGGTATTGTTCTTTTTCGGGCAGGGAAAAGCTGAAGCACAAACCCGTCTGACCCTGGAGGGAGCCGTACAAATGGCTTTACAGAACAATCCTGAAATTCGGAATGCTGCCCTGCGTACCGAAGCAGTTCTGGCCAAGAAAAGAGCGGTTTTTGATCCGGGTCTGACCGAAATACGGTATCAGAGAGGACAAATCAATTCAGCCCTGCAGGATCAGTATCTGGAGGTAAACCAGCAATTGGGTTCTCTTCCCGAGCATGTTGCCAGAATTTCCTATGTTAAACATCTGGCCGGTCTGAGCCGTTCGGAAGAAATTCTGACGGAAGCCCGGATTACAACTGAAGTTAAATCTCTCTGGTTTGAATGGATGGCTTCTCTCCTAAGGATGCGGATGATGCATGATTATATGCAAACAGCCGGCCGGTTGCAGGAGGTTGCATCCATACGATACAGAACCGGCGAAAGTACTCTTCTTGAAAAAACAGCCATTGAATCGGAATATATGCGACTGGAAAGCGAATTCAAAGAATGGCAGGAAAATTCAAGGCAGGTGGCAAACCGAATCAGGCAGGTTCTTTTTCTTACTGACAGTCTGGTTCCGGCCGATACATCGCTGGAAATGGTTTCACTGCCTGAAAGTCTCTTTCTTGCTGGAGACTCCTCCGGCCGCTCGGTGCTGACGTGGTACGAAAATTCACTAAAGGTGAAATCTGCAGAAGTTGCCATAGAAAAGGCCAGGTATTTCCCTTCCTTCTTTGCAGGGTATTTCCGGCAGGACATTGATCAGGTCCATGGATTTGAAGGATGGCAGGCCGGAATCAGTTTGCCTCTCTGGTTCTTTCCTCAGTCGGCTAAGGTGAAGGAAATGAAAATCAACAGGGAAATAGCCCGGAACGAGTATGAATACCAGAAGTTCAGCACAAGAAATACCGTTGAAAATCTTACCGGTGAACTCAGAAAGCTGGCAGCCCGCATTGCCTATTATCGCGAAGGTGCATTGCAGCAGGCTGATGTAATGATCCGAACCGGAGGTCTTCAGTATGAAAAGCAGGAAATTGGCTATCTGGAGTACCTTCAGATACTTCATACCGCCATGACAATCCGTTCTGGCTATCTGGATGCCTTGAAAAATTACAATCAAACAGCTGCTCAGCTTGAATATTATACCCGATAAAGAACAAACTTATGAACTGCAAAACATTCTTTCTGATCATTTTTACTTTATTAGCCGCATCCTGCGGGAAAAAGAAACCGGCTGAAATACAGGAAGCAAATGACAGTCTGTCGGCCAATGAAGTCATCATGCGGGATGACCAGCTGGAAATGGCGGAGGTAAAGATAGGAAAACTGGAGAAACGGGTTCTTTCAGCTACGGTTGAATGCAATGGAACCATTGAAGTGCCGCCGGGACATTATGCATCAGTGCATGCTCCTTTGGCAGGTTATGTAGTTGAAGCGTACTTCTTTCCAGGCAATTATGTAAACAAGGGAACGGTACTGGCTGTACTGGAAAATTACGACTTCATTGTTCTTCAGAGAGACTACCTGGAAGCCAAAAGTCAGCTGGCCTATTACGAAAGCGAATACCGCAGGCAGGGAGAGCTTTCCCAGGGAAATGCCTCTTCGATGAAACAGATGCAGTTAACAGAATCAGAATATTTAAGCCGGAAAGCCAGTTTTCAATCGCTGGCGGCCCAGCTTTCCATGCTGGGCATAGACCCTGAAAAAATCACTGCCGATGCTATCAGTTCCCTTATAAAACTTAGAGCCCCCATCAGCGGATACATTGTGCGGGTTGAAGCAAGTATTGGGAAATATGCTGATCCGGCAACCTCGCTGTATGAAATTGTTGATAAATCACACCTCCACATCAACCTCAAGGTATTCGAAAAAGACATAAGCCGGGTAAATAAGGGGCAGAAAGTGAATTTCACTATTGCCGGATTTCCGGAGACCTTTCATGCCGAAGTGGAAGCAATCGGACAGTACGTAACAGACGAAGAACGCATGGTGGATGTGCATTGCCATATTAAGAATCCATCTACTGAAATGATTCCTGGAATGTATGTGCAGGCAAGTATATATCTCCGGAACGATCCGGTTTATTGTCTTCCTTCTACCTCCCTGGTAAGGGAAGACCGTACCAACTTTGTTTTTGTGTCACACGGGAATCGGTTTGTGCGGGTTCCTGTAACAACAGGAATTGAAAAGGATGACTATACCGAAATCATCCATCCTCCTGACAGCCTTCTGAAGGCTGAAATCGTGATACGGGGTGCTTATTATCTTGCGGCTTCTCTATCGGAGAGAGAGTAATAAAGAACCGGCATTATTCATTTATAGCTCGTGAACATTCATCACGTGGAAGAGACTTGCCAGTATATGTAATTCCTGCGCAAATTGTCAGGAAGAGAAGATTTACGTCATCCTTTAAAATATTTCTCTTAGAAATTCGTTAATTTTGAAGCGTTTATAAATTAAAAAAACAGGTATGGAACAGAACATGAATGTAAATGATAAACAGCTGAATGATATTGCCGAGCGCCGGAAGCGCTGGAATCTTATTCTGATTATCATAATTGTGTTGCTTGCCATTGGTGCGGCGTATCTTTACAACCTCAATCAGCAGCAGAAAAAGGAGGCGGCGCAGGTTCAGCAGGTACTGGAAGATGAAAAAGACAAGCTGACCAACGAACTGAAGGGTCTGATGAACGAATATGAAGCCCTGAAGTCAGATAACGACAGTATGAACCGGAAGCTGGAAGAACAGCAGAACCGCATCAAAAAGCTGCTGGCCATCAATGCGAGCAATGTGGAAAAGATCAATCTGTATAAGAAAGAGCTGGTCACCCTGAGGGAAATCATGAAGAGTTATATTGTTCAGATAGATTCACTGAACCGCAGAAATATGCAGCTGGTTGAAGAGAATAAGGAGGTAAAGGAACGGCTTGACCAGGCCAGGAAGAGCAATGAAGAGCTTACCCAGGTAAAGGAGGAACTTACACAGAAGGTCAAGCAGGCTTCCATTCTTTCGGCCAAAGATATTGTTGTAACTCCGCTTAACCGAAGGAGCAAAGACACTGACAGAGCCAGCAGGGTTGCAAAGATAAAGACCTGCTTTACCATCCGCGAGAATACAATTGTACAGCCCGGCAGGCGGATTGTTTACTGCCGTATTACCCGTCCCGACCAGCTGGTGTTTACCAGTTCGGAAAACAATTTGTTTGATTTCCAGGGCCAGCAAATAGTCTTCTCTGAAAAAAGGGAAGTTGATTATGAAAATACCGATGTTGACGTGTGCATCTATTATGCTGTGAAGGAAGGCGAAATGATACCGGGACAGTATTCGGTAGATCTATTCACTGATGGCAACCTCATTGGAAGTACAACCTTTGTGCTGAAGTAATAAGCCTTGTCAGACTAACTCAGTAAATTTATCTTCTATTAAAAGAGCAGCATGCAAAAAACGGCATGCTGTTCTTTTATTTTTATCCATGGTGTAGCTTGTAAAAATTTTAAGGACGGCCATATTACCGAAGCTGAAATGAAACGTCTGGTCATTGCGGATTCGTCACCCTATCGCTCATTAAGTCGATACTCAGAGGCGTGGAATGTAACCCCACGGAGGAAAAATGAAAGGAGCAATAGAAGGCAAATGCAATCATAAAGGCCAGTGAAAATGTACCCTTCCGTATCCGTTACAGCGAGGCAGTCCGGCATGACCGCCAGTTCCCTGTGGTCGGTGCACGCCTTCATCACCAGCCCAATAGTCACCATTGAAAAAGGCCGTACTGACATAGGCAGTAAGAAACCTTTACCCGGAAAGGCATCGGATGAGTCAATCGTCATCTGTACTATTCTGGAGGCTACTGAAGACAGCTGGAAGGGATATTAAAAGAGAACAAGCTGAAATACCAGTGCGGGCTACTCCCCATAGCGAAGGGAGCTTTTTGGGAAATGAGTGAATAAATACTGATTATGTGATAGTTACGCAAAAAAAGTTCTGATTTGCCGGACAACAATGAACGGAAATATGTATTTTTGATTGTGCGCAACGCATCAGGAAAGTTTTGATGATCATTGAAAATAAGCATATAGCAAACCGGGGTTATACAGACCCAAACAGGGAGAAAACCGCAATGATATTGTGGTATATAAAATAGTTTTGGGCTATTAAAAAAACACGACCTTTCATAAATTACCATGAATATGAGTATAGTGAATTTTTGGGAACGAAATGAAGGAACATTAATAGGTGCAATAGGTGGATTATTGATAGCAATTTTAGCTGCTCATTTAACTTACTTCTTTGCAGTACGTCAAGCTAAGAAAAAAGAGAAAGATGCTTATCAAGGATTATTATACACATTGCATATAGAACTTTGCTGGCATAACCATCATTTTAATTTGTTGAAAAATACACTTGATAAATTAAAATCTGCATCAATTGAAAAGAAGTCAATTGTAATAAATAACTCGCCGATACAATTTGATCTGTCTATTATTGAAACTGGGTTATTTAAAGTTATTGATTACAAACATTACAACTATGAGATTGTAGCTTTATTGACTTCATAATTAAATCAAATTCGTAATATTAATTATTTCCTTGATTTCAAAAATGCAAATGAGTTAATTCATAGTTTGAAAGATGAGCCAGAAATTGAACAACGTATTGCTGACTATTTCAATGTTCTAAACAATGAATACATAAATAAGACACAACCAGTGATTTCTGATATTCGAAAATTGATTGAAAATGAACTTAAAGATTACCCAAAAGAAAAAATAGTATGTTCAGAGAATGACAGAACAAAGACTAATAAAATTAACAGCCCATAACAAGCGATATAATTATTTGCCCTTGCAGTTCATATTCAAGTGACGCAGCTCGTATCAAAAGTAGTTGTAACTTAACAGAAAGGTGTTTCGAAATCGACAACTAACTATACAATCAAAGTCAAGCTAAATAACCTCAAAGTAGATAACTATGCCTGTTGAAATTAATAGCAACAGAGGAAAAAAGCTTGCAGAGCTCCTCTATTATTCTTTTTCTACTAAGGGAATCCATGGTAGAAATGATATGCCTGAAGATATAATCCCCAACAGTATAACAAAAGGTTCCCTTGATCATTTACTTTTTATAACACTAACAACTTCCATCGATTATCAAAGAGATGCTCCAGCATTATGGGAGAGTTCGAGGAAAACTTTTGATGACCCCGAGACAAGATATTTGTTCAATCCAAAATTGCTACACGAAACTCCTTTAAGTAAAATTGTTGAAGACATGCAAAAATATAAACTAGCAAAGAAACCTCGAAAAGACGCCATTATTTGGCGAACGGTTGGTGTTACTTTTTATAAAAAGTGGGAAGGGGATCCTCGTAACTTTCTTAAAAGTTGCGATTGGGACTCACCTCTTATTTTGAGTCGCCTAAGAAATAGCACGCACTTATATAACAATAAATTAGTACCGGATTATCCATACCTGCGTGGTTTTAAAATAGGGCCGTTATGGTTGAGGATGCTTAGGGACAATTTGGGTATCAAGGAATTAAAGAATTTAGAGAAAGTGCCTATCCCCGTGGATGTTCATATAGCACGAGCCACATTGACCACTGGAATTATAAGGGGAAGGATAAAATGCAGTTTCAATGAAATGTTTGAACATATAAGAAAAGCATGGTTTGAAAGTGTAAATGGGTTAAGTATTAATAATAGGCCCATGATTGCTTTGGATGTAGATGAACCACTCTGGCATTTGTCCAAGTATGGATGCTCAAAAAGAAATATGGAAACAGGCGATTGTTCCCATTTTGATAGATGTGAAGCAAGAGAGTTTTGCGTCAAAGGGCTGGTTAAAATTAAAAATAGTATTGTGGAGTTAGAAACATGAAATACTATGTATAGTTACCTGCCAGAAAAGCAAAATATAGAATAAAAAACTGGTTTAACCCCCTATTTTCTATCCAGCTTTAGTAAAAGGTTCCAGGACGATTTCATTGTCATCCTGGTTAAGCAATAATAGCCTTCGTTAGGATTTTATTAAAGGCAAAACACGAAATAATGCTGAAAATTCATATTCTTCAGGGCGGTCATTTGAGTTTTTTGCTTTGCCGGATCAAACTCAATGTGAGCAGGATAAAATGCGTATTATATCCATAGGCCACGATTTCACTTCATTCCTTCGGTGCTAACCCGGATACTAATTTCTAAAACCAATCCATTAGGCATTAGTTAGCTTTTGCTCCTGATGCTTAATCCGGGCTAATTTCCGTGTTGCTTTTTCAAGTTTCCTAATATAACTGTGTGCAATTAGCTCATATATTCCAGTCCAATTTAGGGGAGAAAGTCAGCTGGAAGAGATAATATAAGAGAATCCGCTGAAATACAAGTACGTACTACTCCCCGAATCCGAGGGAGCTTTTTTGAGAAAAAAGTGAATAGATACAGATTATGTGATAGTTACGCAAAAAAAAATTCTAGTTTGCCGGACAACAATGAACAGAAATATGTATTTTTGATTGTGCGCAATGAATCAGGAAAGTTTTGATGATCATTGAAAATAAGCATAGCAAACCAGGGTAATGCAACCGTAAACGGGGAGATAACCTTAACAATATTGTGAATATAAACAAGTTATGGGCAAATAATGCTTCTTCCTTTTTTACAAGAAAATGGGGACAATAGATTTTATACTGATACAAAGACATTATTAATAAAGAAAATATGAAAAATTTAAACTCAATCTTCAAAACAGGATTTATTTTTATTTTCCTTAGCTTATACAATCATATTACATTTTCACAAACGACTGAACTAATTAATTTTATTAATTCGGGAACTAAATTTCAAGTTGAACTTAATTACAATCGAGGAACACTAGTAGCTGGGGAAAGGTATGATATTTTTTATGTAAATGGAGAATTTTATGTAACAGGATATAATAGTAGTACAAAATCAATTGGGACATGGAACTATAAGAATGCAGATCCAAATTTAAGTGAAATTTCATTATGGGGCGCAGTATATATATTTGATGGAAATGGGAACATATATGATAAAGACAAAGGCTTATCAGGGAAAATTATAACAGGTAATTGGATTTCTTATATTAAATCAGGTTCCAACTTTAAAGCAAGACTCGATTATAGTTATGGGACAATAGTAGCAGGAGAAACGTATAATGTTGTTTATAAAAATGGAGAATTCTATGTAACAGGATATAATGGAGGTACAGGATTAGTAGGGACATGGAATTATAAGAATGCAGACCCAGATTTTAATGAGATTTCGTTATGGGGAGCTAAATTTAAATTTAATGATCTTGGTATTTTGTATGATAATTATAATAATATGTGGTACAATATTTAAATAATACATAAGTAAATTATCTGCCCATGACACTTCATATAGAGCATTGATGTGCTGGCTTGGTGCGGTTGTCGTTCTTTCAATTTTTGTTGACTTGTACCTGGATAAGTTAACATTTTGAAATCGACACCGACAACATATGCGTGAACGTTAGTGGTAAAGCAAAATCAAACAATTTGATATAACTTTCAAAAATGAATATTCTGACCAATCAGAAAATTTCTTTTTGTGGTGATGTTTGTACTGAATGTCCCCGATATATTGCTACAAAAGGAAACGATATTAATGCATTAAAAAGCATTGCAGAATTATGGTTTAAGTTAGGATTTCGGCCTAAAGTAGTGGAGCCTGATGAAATGAAGTGCTTCGGATGTAATAAAGATATTGCATGCAGTTATGGAATTAATGATTGTGAACATCTGGAAAGTATCACAAATTGCGGAGAATGTGAAAGATTTCCTTGCGAAAAAATAAATGTCGTATTTGAAAAAACCGAGGCACTTAACAAATACTGTAAAGATAAATGCACAGAGAGCGAATATTCTGTTTTACGTAAGGCATTCTTTTTGAAACGACAAATCTTGACAGAGATAAATCGAAAGCACAGGAATAAAGCCGAATAATACTTTAAAAATTTTTTTTGATGCATCGTTTAGGAATATTTATTACTGTTGATCCTAAAAATATAAAATATGAAAACAACAATTCTTGGACTATTAGTAATCATTATGAATGCACAATTGTGCTTCACACAAAATTCTTCTGCTGAACAAGAAATAATAAATCTCTCCAAAGAAAAATGGCAATGGATGGCGGATAAAAAAGTAGATTCGCTGGCCATTCTTTTTCATGATAAGGCAGTGTTTGTTCATATGGGAGGTTCCTGGGGAAAAGAAGCAGAACTCAATGTAATCAAAAGCGGAGGGATCTGGTATAAGAAAGCAGATATACATGAAGTGTCAGTTAATATTATTGGCTCAACAGCTATCCTGTTAAATAGAATTACGCTGCTGGCGGTTGTTGGAGGAAACGAAGTAACCAACCCATTTGAAGTTACTGAAGTATATATTAAGGAAGGTAATAGCTGGAAATTGGGTTCCCTCTCTTTCACAAGGTTGCTTGGACCTCCCAGCTCTAGTCCAGAAACACATTGAAATATAATGAGCTAACTGGTTTAACCCCTTATTATTTGGCCACCTTTATAAAAAGATTCAGCCCATTTCCCATATACTCCTGCTAAGCAAGGATAGCTTTCGATAGGATTTTATATAGGGTAAAACACAAGATTACGCTGAAAATTCATATTCTTCAGGATGGTCATTTGAGTTTTTTACATCATCGGATCAAACTCATAGTGCTCTGGATAAAATGCGTATTATCCATAAGACCGCGATTTCACTTCATTCCATCGGTGCTAACCCGGATACTAATTTCTAAAACCAACTAATTACACACTAGTTAGCTTAAGCTCCTGATGCGTAATCCTGGCCAATTTTCGTGTTGCTTTTTCAAGTTTCCTGATCTAACTGTAAGCAATTAGCTCAAATATTTTTACAAGTCTAATTAGGTGAGCAATACAGCCGACGAGGATATTAAAAAAGAACAAGCTGAAAAAATGTACACGCTATTCCCCTCAGTAGAGGGAACTTATTTTGGGGAAATGAGTGAATAAATACTGATTATATGATAGTTACGCAAAAAAAAAATTCTGATTTGCCGAACAACAATGAAAAGAATTATATATTTTTGATTGTATGCTATGCATCAATTAAGTTTTAATGATTATTGAAATAAGCATATAGCAAACCGGGGTTATAAAGACATAAACGGGGAGATAACATTAATAATTGAGTATAAAGACAAGTTATGAGCAAGTTAAAAAAACCAGATTGCCTGCGAAAACCAACAGGTTGATCACCCAATGTGGAAAAAGTATTATTGAATAAAAGTGGAGACCAGAAACCACATAGAAAAACGGGCAGTTTTCGAAAAGCTAAATGAATAAGGAAATTTAAATAAAAAGGTAGTAATTATCGTAAGCTGTTTAACATTCAATGTTTTAATGATTGCTTTAATATGGAAGTAGAAAGTAAAATAATAGGTCTAAGACTGCTAAATTGCAAATCTGCAAACCATTAGTTGCCATTATTTAGCGACAGAACCTATTCAAAAATGATTACAAAAAGTGGACTTAAATAATGTATTTATTATGCTAAAGGAAATCTCATATGGATTTTATCTTTTTGATGACAAATTGCTTTATGTAAGTAGAGACTTCATTGGCTACAATCCCGCAATTAAAGATCTTAATTATAAGAAGCCGGACAAACTTGGCACTGAAGTCAAAGTTGATGAATTTGAAATGCGTGGAAGTTCATTTAAAAGTATTTTAACAACCTTTTTTGATTGTGGTCCATACCGCGGATATACGAGAATAGAAATAATTAAAAATGGACGAAAAATTATTCAGTATGAGCGTGGAGGCAGTGCATTTGGCATGAATTATACACGCAGAAAAGATTTTTTCGTTGAAGCCGACAATGGATATTTGATTACCAGAGGTAATTATTTGAAAAGTTTTGAAACGGATAAAATTTATAATGATTTCAATGTATATAGTTACTACTTCCTTTGGTTCACTAATAGTGTTATTCCTACAAAAACAAAAAAAAGAATAGTTAATTACGATTCACTCCCAGAAAAAGAAATATATGAAATTAGTGAGATAGAACATTTGAGACAGGTTATTTGGCATGGAAAAATTATTATCAACAATCACGAAATTGATATTTCTGAAAGTTCAATTCGTGGTTTTTTTCCAAAAAATTTTAAACCAAAGGAAGAATTTATAAAATCTGAAGATACAGATGAGGTAAAGTATAAATTGAAGTTCGTTATTGATGGAGTAAACAGCATAGAAAAAGAATTATAACGGCTATAGTGGTCTAAAAAAACTGGACAGAAATTTACTAAATTTAAAATTTCTGTCAAATG
>CAZJQN010000016.1:0-24488 GCA_964548125.1 uncultured Bacteroidales bacterium
GAATTTCTGTTTTATTGGGCTTGAATTCAATGGAAGTTTTATTATTTTTGCGCCTCAATAAACAGTAAATAAAAAGAGTATGGGAAAAGGAGATAAACGCTCACGTCGCGGAAAGATTGTAAAAGGCACATCTGGCGTAAGAAGGCTCTCGAAAAGGAATGTAGCCCGCAAGAAAGCTGCCAAACTGAAGGAGCAGAAATAATTCCTTTAATCAGGAATATTCAAGTTTATTATCATTTACCTTCGTACCAGAATGCCCTGTTCCATCGATGCTTCCGGAGTTTTTCCATGAGCGATGGTTCAATGTCGGGCAAATCGGATACTTTTGTGTTTTCTTCTGCCTGCCAAACGTTTCGTATGCCAGGTATTACCGTGCTGACAGCCGGATGAGAAAGGGAGAATTTGAGCGCAATACGTGGCAATGTCCAACCGGTTCCCTCAATGTCACGTTCAACGCGACGAGCACGCTCAATAGCTCTCTGAAGCCGGTCTCCTGCAAAATACCTGCTCCTGAAGTCATCATCACTGAACCGGGTCTTCTCATTATACTTTCCCCCCAGCACTCCTTCATCAAATGGCACTCTGACGATCACTCCAACTCCTTTTGATTCGGCTACTGGAAGAAATTCTGCAGCCGGTTCCTGTTCGAAAATATTGTAAATTACCTGTACAGCATCCAGCCAACCTTCCTGCATTAGACCCACCAGCGAATTCTGGTCATGTTCCGGAGTAGAAATACCCACCATTCTGATTAAACCTTCGTCCTTCATTTTATGAAGCACACGAAGCGGTTTGGGATCGTGGTTCCATGCTCTGGTCCAAGTATGCAGAAGCAAAATATCCAATGTTTCAACTCCGAGATTCTTCAATCGTTCCTCGACATTCTCCCTCAGGTACTTTTCAGGATACCTTTCCTCTGCTTTATCGTAAGGTGAAGGAGGCCAGTCTCCAGGAAGAGGGGGAGTTTTTGTAGATATAAAAATTCGTTCTTTTCTTTCTCTGATCACCTGTCCGATAATTTTTTCGCTCCGGCCGTTCCCGTAACCTGCAGCAGTATCAATAAAATTTACTCCAAGATCTATAGCACGGTGCAAAGCAGCCAACGAATCAGTATCTTGTTGAGGCCCCCAGCTGCCGCCGATAGCCCAGGCTCCGAAACCAATTTCGGAAACCTGAATCCCTGATTTACCAAAAGAACGGTATTTCATAAAACATTTGAATTAATAGATGAACCTTATTCTTCTAATGGGAAACGAGTACTGTGCCAGATTCTGAAATTTCCAACTGAATCGCTGTAAATCAGGTACCCCAGTAAATCCTTTCGCTGTTCAAGAAACTGTATACTCCTATCAAGACCCATCACCATGCAGGCTGTGGCATAGGCATCGGCCGTAATTCCATCTGTGGCAATTATCGATGCGCTCAGCAAATTACTCATCACCGGATATCCGGTATGCGGGTCAATAGTATGAGCGTAGCGAACCCCATTTATCATATGAAATTTTCTGTAATTACCCGAGGTTGCAAGAGCTGCATTCCTCAAGGGAACTATGGCCTGCAGTTCGTATCCCGGAACATAATTGCCCGTAAGTGGTTTGTCAATGCCTATTCTCCAGGTACGCCCGTTAGGATTCTTACCGCGGGTACGAACTTCTCCACCAATTTCAACCATATAGTTTTTTATGCCAAGTTGCTCAAAATACCGTGCAACAATATCACAGGTGTAACCCTGCGCTATGGCATTAACATCAATAAAAATTCTCGGATCATCTTTTACAATCATCCCTTCAACCAGCCGGACCTTCTTATAGCCCACAAGCTTCAGCAGGCTGTCAATCTTTGAACTGTCGATGCGGGGAAGAGTATCCTTCCCGAAACCCCAGGCATTGACCAGGGGGCCTACTGTAATATCAAAAGCACCACCCGTGGCTTCAGATACTTCCATCGCCTTGTTGAACACTTCAATAAACAAATTATCAGGCACAACAGAAGAATCATTATTGTTGATTCTGCTAATCAACGACTGAGGACGATAAATGGAAAGACTTTGCTCAAAAGCTTCCAGAATAGAATCGACCTGACTTGCAAGATTTCTCCCGTCAGGATCATAATAGGTAATGTGGTAGGTTGTTCCCTGGGTATATCCTTCCAGAAAACGGTATTCCCTTACCCGGTGACAACCTGTCATTACAATAAAAAGGGTAATTAAAAGAAAATATTGTTCTTTCAGATTACCTCTCATAGTTCTTTTTTCATCCTCCGAAATCATCAAAGGCAATCATTTCGTCAGGAACACCAAGATCATAGAGCATCTTTAGCACCGCATCAATCATCATAGGAGGTCCGCAAAGGTAATATTCCACTTCCTCTGGTTCAGGATGCTTGCTCAGATATTCATTGAAGAGAACCTGGTGAATAAAACCGGTATAACCTGTCCAATTATCTTCAGGCTTGGGTTCCGAGAGAGCCAGGTTAAAAGTGAAATTCGGGAAAGATTTTTCAATTTCCCTGAACTCGTCTTCGTAAAATACTTCACGTTTGGACCGTGCACCATACCAGTAAGAAACCTTGCGGTTTGTTTTCTCCGTATGAAACAGATGGAATATATGAGAGCGAAGAGGTGCCATTCCTGCGCCTCCACCTATATAGATCATTTCTCGATTGGTGTTTTTGATAAAGAACTCACCGTATGGACCTGAGATCATAACCTTATCACCCGGTTTTCTCGAAAAAATGTAGCTGGAACATACACCAGGGTTCACCTTCATGAAGGTTCCCCTGGCGCGGTCCCAGGGAGGTGTCGCAATACGAATATTGAGCTTGATGATATTTCCTTCGGCCGGATGATTAGCCATGGAATAGGCTCTGAATGTCTCCTCGTTATTCTTCATCTTCAGCGACCACATATCGTACTTGTCCCATTCGTCACGGTATTCTTCCTCTACATAGATGTCTTTGGCAAAATCAACCTCAATTTTGGGTACATCAATCTGAATATATCCGCCCGGTTTAAACTTCAACTGCTCACCTTCAGGAAGTTTCACCACAAACTCCTTGATAAAAGTGGCCACATTTCTATTAGAAACTACTTCGCATTCCCACTTTTTAATACCTAAGACCTCCTCGGGAACAACAATCTCCATATCGCTTCGTACTTTCACCTGACAACCCAGTCGCCAATGTTCATTAATCTGCTTGCGCGTAAAGAAACCTACTTCAGTGGGTAAAATTGATCCGCCGCCTTCAAGCACCTGGCATTTGCACATACCACACGTGCCGCCACCACCACAGGCAGAAGGCAGAAACAACTTCTGCTGGGAAAGGGTTGCCAGAAGGCTGTTTCCTGCATTTACGACCAGTTCTTTTTCACCATTTATGCGGATTTTCACAGGTCCTGTTGCTGTAAGCTTTGATTTGGCATATAAAAGTATACTTACAAGGAGAAGAATGATGCTCAGAAAAACAATCAGGCTCAGTATAATAAGTTGCGTTAAACCCATAAGAAATGATTTATCGTTCAGTTGTTACAGTTTTATACCCATGAAACCCATAAAGGCAATTGCAAGCAAACCGGTCATAATAAAAGCGATTCCAAGTCCTTTAAGGGGACCTGGTATCTGCGAATAACGTGTTTTTTCGCGAATCGCAGCAAGCACCATAATAGCCAGTGCCCAGCCCGTCCCTGCTCCTAATCCATAGACCGTAGCCTCTGCCAGGGACCCGTATTCACGCTCCTGCATAAAGAGAGAGCCCCCGAGAATGGCACAGTTCACGGCAATAAGAGGAAGAAAAATCCCCAGGGCATTGTACAATGCGGGAAAGAATTTTTCCACAACCATTTCAATCAGCTGAACCATTGCGGCAATTACTGCAATGAAAAGAAGAAAGCTCAGATAACTCAAATCAATATTAGCAAACGATTCTCCCAACCACTGCAATGCACCTTTCTTTAAGAGGTAATTATCTATTAGATAGTTAACAGGTACAGTAATCGTTAGAACAAAGAGAACAGCAATTCCAAGGCCTGTTGCTGTTTTCACTGTCTTTGACACCGCTAAATAAGAACACATCCCGAGAAAGTAAGCGAAAATCATGTTCTCGAGAAAGACGTTCCTGACAAATAGATCAAAAAGATTTTCCATGAATAATGCTTTTCACTGTTACTTCTTATTTTTCAATGAGCTTCCTGTTAATACTTCTCTGAACCCAGATGATAACTCCGACAGTAATCAATGCCATGGGAGGCAGAATCATCAGCCCATTATTGATATAGCCTGCAGCATACAGGGATTCAGGTATAACCCGGTAGCCAAATAGTGTACCCGATCCGAACAATTCTCTGAAGAATCCCAGCAATACTAGAATCATCCCGTATCCGATTCCATTTCCTATACCGTCAACAAAAGAGTCCCATGGTTTATTGGCCATAGCAAATGCTTCTAAACGTCCCATGATGATGCAATTCGTAATAATCAACCCAACAAACACCGACAATTTCTTGCTCACATCATACATATAGGCTTTCAGAATCTGATCAACTAAAATAACCAGGGTGGCAATAACCACAAGTTGAACAATAATACGGATTCTTGGAGGAATTGTATTTCTAATAGAAGCAATGATCAAATTGGAAAACCCTGTAACAATGGTAACCGATAAAGCCATTACGATGGCAGGTTTTAGCTGTACGGTTACGGCCAGCGCCGAGCATATTCCCAATACCTGCACTGTAATAGGATTTTCATCATTCAGTGGTTTTGTAAGCAACTTCAAAAAACTCGAAGCCATACCTGTAAATTATTTAGGTTGTTTAAAATAGTTCTGATAAACAGAGAGGCAGGTATCAAGCATAGCCTGCAGTCCTTTGCTGGTGATGGTACCACCTGAAATGGCATCCACCTTGTTGGGCTCATTCTGTGTTCCTCCGCCCTTGACAACTTCAATGGATACGAACTGCCCCTGATCATTGAAGATTTTTTTTCCACTGAAAGGCTTCTGAAACCAGGGTTGATTGATTTCTGCGCCCAGTCCGGGTGTTTCCCCTTTATGGTCAAAAACAGCCCCGTATACTGTGTTGAATTCGGGTTTGCCATTTCCGGCTAAAGAGTCGCGTAAAAAGGAAATATACCCCCAGATTGGACCCCATAAACCCTTTCCATAAAGAGGTATTACGATGAATGCACTATCTCCCTTACGGGCTTCATAAATCGCCAGATGCCGCTGATTTCTCGGCAGTTTGAGGTCTTCTCGCATGTTCAGCGTAAAAGCATCCACTCCGCTCACAATCTCGCCTGCTTCATTAACAACTTTCGTTCCAGTAATATATTGAGAATAAAGTTCTTCGGCATTTTTCGGAGTTGAAGATATATGCAATGAAGCCAGAATATTCTGTTTCTTTTCGATTTCAACATTCTTCTCCTGCGCGGGTTGCAGCGAAACGGCAGCAATCGTTAGAAATGTCGCTACAATCACCACAATAATGGTGGAATAGATAAATGTATAGGAATTTTTCTGAACGTCCATAACCGGAAGTTAAATCAGTTAGACTGTCTGTGCTACTTTCTTCAACCGTTTCATACGACGGTTAATATTTGCCTCAACAATATAGTGGTCAATAAGGGGAGCAAAAACATTCATCAGCAAAATGGCCAGCATAACTCCTTCAGGATAAGCCGGATTAAGAACCCTGATAAGGATGGCAAGAACCCCGCATAGAAAACCGTAAATCCATTTGCCGATTTCGGTTTGTGAAGCTGTTACAGGATCAGTTGCCATGAATACCGCTCCAAAAAGAAATCCCCCGGCAATAAGGTGTTCCCATGCCGGAAATCGCATGTAATCATTAACAGCAAATGCATTCAAGGTAAGGCCCATCAGCAGGCCCCCAATTACCATGGAAAGCATGATTTTCCAGCTTCCGATTCCGGTGTAAATGAGTATGGCGGCACCAATCAGAATTGCCAGCTTGGAAGTTTCACCTATGCTTCCCGGAATAAAGCCAAAGAAAAGATCATGCACTGAAGGATTATGAGCGGTAGTACCCGTGGCATAATTCCCTAAAATGGTTGCACCCGAGAATCCATCAGCTACATTGGGATTGTTCTTCAAACCATAAACCCATACTTTATCACCGGTCATCTCACCAGGATATGCAAAGAATAAAAATGCCCGGGCCGTTAAAGCCGGATTGAGAATATTCATCCCGGTTCCGCCGAAAACTTCTTTCCCAATGACTACGGCAAACACAACAGCAAGGGCAAGGATCCATAAAGGAGTATTCACTGGTATAATCAGAGGTATTAACAGACCGGTCACAAGGTACCCTTCATTTACTTCATGACCACGTGCCTGGGCAAAAGCAAATTCAATTCCAAGTCCCACAACATAGGAAACAACAATAAGTGGCAACATTTTCAGAAAACCGAACCAGAAATTCTGCCAGACTCCTGCCTGCATTCCTATTGAAAGATGGTACTGATAACCGATGTTCCACATACCAAACAGTAAGGCAGGTAATAGCGCGATAATAACCACCGTCATTGTGCGTTTCATGTCGATGGCATCACGAATGTGGCTTCCCTGTGTGGTAACCTTATCAGGAACGAACAGAAAGGTTTCAAAAGCCTCAAAGGTACTTTCGAGTTTCTCAAATCGGCCCCCCTTCTGAAACTGAGGTTTGATTTTGTCGAGATATTTTCTCAGAGCATTCATTACTCGTACGTGTTTTTCTGTTGTTACTTTTAACTCATTTCTTTTCTGATCAGATCCAACCCTTTCCGGATAATCTGCTGAACCTCTGTCTTTGAAGTGCATACGAATTCACAGAGGGCAAAATCTTCCTCTGACACCTCGTAAATACCAAGTTTCTCCATCATATCGATATCTTCAACGATGATGGCCTTCACCAGATGAACCGGATAAATATCCATAGGAAGAACCTTTTCATATTGCCCGGTCATTACATAAGCCCTGCGGCCGCCATTGAGATTAGTATCGATCCGGTATTCCCTCCCCGGCTGCATCCAGGAAAAAAAAGAACGCGACATACTGAATTTATTCCACCCGGGAAGAGCCCAGCCAAGGAATTCAAAATGCTTTCCTTCGGGAATAACAGTTGTCTGGGAATCGTAGAACCCTATGTACCCTTCCTGCCCAATGCGAGTGCCGGTAAGAACATTCCCTGAAATATACCGGTTTTCTCCTACCTGCACATTCCCCGCTACCAGGGGTTTAATGCTGGATCCCAGCAGGGTGCGATAATAACCTGGCTTCAGAATTTCTGAACCGGTAACTGCTACCGTTCTTGTGGCATCAAAACGCCCGGTAAGAAACAAACGCCCAAGGATTACCACATCCTGGGGATTGACATACCAGACAATCTCTCCTTTATTAATAGGATCAAGGTGATGTATTTGTATTCCTACATTCCCTGCCGGATGTGGGCCCCTGAAACGGGTTATTCTTGCATTGACAATTTTATGGTAAACCGAATCTTCCGGAAGAGGGTCAGGAACATTCAGATAAACACCTCCGGGCGATAGTCTGCTCAAGGCATTCAGTCCGGTCTGGAATTCCTGCTGATACTCTTTCAACACAAAATTGTAATCCGGAGCCAAAGGAGCCGTGTCAAAACCTGAAACAAAAACCGATTTGGGAGTTTCCGCCGGATTTGCAATAATTCCATATGGCCTCTGCCGAATAAATGGCCAGCAACCTGCCTTCAGTAACTGGCTAATTACCTGTTCCCTTTCCATTGTCAACGGATCTCCCGCCGGAAAGGATTCATATACCTGATTCCCATCCGCTTCTATAACTACCTCAAGAATTGCCCTTCGTTCGCCGCGACGAACCGTATTGACCTTGCCACTAACAGGTGAAACAAACACAACATCCGGATTGCTTTTGTCAAAAAACAGTGGTGTTCCAGCTTTAACGGAATCTCCCGGCTGAACAACCAGCTTTGGAACAAGGCCGTGAAAATCAGGAGGTTTAATAGCATATAATGAGGCTGCATCAGAGGCGAAAAACCGTTGCTCTGGTTTTCCTTTCAACCTGATGTTCAAACCTTTACGTAATTTTACAACATCTGACATGCAACTACGTTTATATTTCAGAAAATATTCAAATTTACAATCTCTGTTTTTATTATAACAACACGGCAAATATATCAACTATTCTCTATATTTATATATTTATATGTTACTTGGAAAAAAAATTGTATAATTAGTTGAACAATAAACAAATGCTTAATATTAGCGTTCATCAGAAAGTTTTTTTTGCAGTATGGCTTTTCATCTTCTCTACCGTAGCTCATTGCCAGGAATGTTGTATTAAAGATACCATATCTGATGATCAAATATTTTCGGTTTCTTTCCACAGGGAGGGTTTCCCGCTCAGTATTCCATTCATCTATCTTCATTCTGAAGAACACCTTGAACTGATATTTGATGATCTTTCTCCTCTTCAGCGCGATTTTTCATGGCAGTTGATTTACTGCAACCGGTTCTGGGAAGAAGTAAAAACACCGCAGGTGGAATACATGCAAGGATTCCCAGATACAAGGATTTACGATATAAAAACCTCATCCAACACAACCGTTCCATACAGAAATTTCCGGCTTATTTTTCCAGTAGAAGACATGCAGATTCTTTTATCGGGGAATTATATCTTAAGGATATATCTGGCTGATCATCCCGAACACACAGTTCTTACCAAAAGGTTCTTTGTATCAGAGAATTTATCAGTTCCCGAGATATTTTACAAACCGTCTGACGAACAATTCGCCGGAGGTCAGAGTTTCGAGATTACCTGGGATACTCCAACTCAAAAAATTGCTAATCCTGCTAATTTTCATTTGTTTGCCTTACAAAACCTTCGCTGGCAGTTTGAGAAAGAACTACCCAAAGCACGTCCTTCCGGGAAAAAATCTTTTACCTGTTGCCTTCCGGATGAGTGCGTTTTGGATGGAGGCAACGAATACCTGAACTTTGATATTAAGAATCGTCGTTATCAGTCACCCCGTATTAAAGAAATTGTATTCAAAGCCCCGTATTATCACATATACCTTTACGACGACAAGGTTGATCCTTACAGCCCGTATTTCTTTACTGAAGATATTAACGGGAACTTTCTGGTTGAAAGCAATGAAACTAATGAAGACAGAAATGAAGCGGATTACATGTACGTGCACTTTTCGCTTAACGCCGATCAACCTTTCATTGATGAAGATGTTTACCTTTACGGAGCGCTCACTAACAGAAACCTGGCTGACAGGTACAGGATGCAGTATAATTTTGGTACACGCAGTTACGAAATCCGCCTTCTGCTAAAGCAAGGATACTATAATTATGAATATATATTTAAACCCAATAGGGGATTCCCTTCCTATACAATGAACGGAAGCCATTCTGAGACAGGAAATGAATACCTCTTTTTGCTATACTACACTGACGAAACACAGAATTGCGATCGCCTGCTTGGGCTGAAAGTTTACAATACCCTTCAAAGGTAAGAAATACCTGCCGTCTGGTAATATCGCTTATTCTTCCTCCATAAAAGGATAGCGATAATCGGTAGGAGAAAGAAATGTCTCTTTCATGGAACGAGGGGAAACCCAGCGCATCATATTCATAATCGATCCTGACTTATCATTTGTACCAGAACCTCTTGCTCCGCCAAAGGGCTGCTGACCGACAACTGCTCCGGTGGGTTTATCGTTGATATAGAAATTCCCGGCAGCGTGCCGCAACATATCAACTGCTTTGTCAATTGCAGTACGATCGGTTGCAAAAATAGATCCGGTAAGCCCGTAAACCGATGTTTTATCGCACAACATCAGGGTTTCTTCGTATTTTTCATCAGGATAAACATACACTGAAAGCACCGGCCCGAAAATTTCTTCTCTCATGGTCACATAGGAAGTATCATTAACTTCTATCACTGTTGGTTCAATGAAATAACCCTTAGACTTGTCATACCCTCCTCCGGCAATTATTTTTGCCACTCCGGTATCCTTTCGTGCTTTTTCAATATACGATACTATGGAATCAAATGCAGCTTCGTCTATTACTGCATTGATAAAATTCCTGAAATCTTCGGTACCACCCATTCTGAAGGTTGCCATATCGGCCAGTAAGCCTTCCTTTATGGCAGGCCATAGCGATTGAGGAATATACGCCCTGGAAGCCGCCGAGCATTTTTGCCCCTGATATTCAAACGCACCTCGTGAAAGAGCTGTAATAACCGACTTAACGGAAGCTGATCCATGCACCATAACAAAATCTTTCCCGCCTGTTTCTCCAACTATACGGGGATAGGATTTATATAAATGGATATTGTTTCCGATGGTTTTCCAGATATTCTGAAAAACAGCAGTTGACCCTGTAAAATGAAACCCGGCAAAATCGGGGTGAGAGAAAACAACTTTACCTGCCTCTGGTCCTGAAACATAAACAAGATTGATGACCCCGTCGGGCAAACCAGCTTCCTTAAGCACTTCCATAATAATTCTGGCTGAGTATATCTGGGTATTGGAAGGTTTCCATACTCCAACATTGCCCAACATGGCAGGAGCGGTAGGCAAATTACCCGCAATAGCAGTAAAATTGAACGGAGTGAGAGCAAACACAAACCCTTCAAGAGGCCGGTGTTCCATTCGGTTCCAGACTCCTTTTGAAGAAGACGGCTGGTTGCTATAAATCTGCGCCATGTAATACACATTAAAGCGCCAGAAATCAATCAGTTCGCAGGCACCATCAATTTCGGCCTGAAAAACATTTTTTGACTGACCAAGCATGGTAGCTGCATTAATTTTCGCACGATACGGACCCGCCAGAAGCTCAGCCGCTTTGAGGAATATCGCTGCACGACTTTCCCAGGGCATCCTTTCCCAGGCCGGCTTGGCTTTAAGTGCCGCATCAATCGCCATCTGCACATGACTACCATCTCCTTTGTGATAATACCCGAGCGTATGCTCAATATCATGCGGGGGATGAATCCTCACCAGATTCCCTGTTCTTACCTCCTCCCCTCCTATTATCATGGGAATTTCAATCTCTTCCGACCGCATGGAAGCAATAGTTTTTTTAAGTAGAGCACGTTCTGCAGATCCCGGTTTGTATTCATATACCGGTTCATTGACCGGTTGCGGAACTTTAAAAAATCCAAATGCCATAGCTTATCGATTTATTCTTACAAAATTCTATATACCCCCGCTAAGAAAGAATGATTTTTCTTTTCCTGAAATATATTTTACAACACATGCTTATTTATAATAGTCTGTTTTTCAATTTTTTAATTATTATGCTCTGAAATATATTGTAAAAAACAGTTTTACGTACCAACTTAGAGGGACATACTCTTCAAATTAAGTTATCCTACATAATGTTAGATAAGTTACATATTCCAAAAAAATATTACTATGAAAAATTCTTCCGCTTATGGTATACCAGCTATTCTTAGGGAATTGGGGATTGAAACCATCAATCATGGGATTAGCCTGGGAACAAAGTTCATGGAAGCGCACGGAGAAATCATCTCCTCTGTTTCTCCAAATGATGGGGCAATGATAGCTACTGTTAAACAAGCCAGCAGGGAAGATTATGATATGGTGGTGAGTAAAGCCCATGAAGCATTCAGGCACTGGCGAAATATCCCTGCTCCGCAACGGGGAGAAATTGTGCGACAGATTGGACTTGCCCTTCGAGAAAAAAAAGAGGTCCTGGGAAGACTTGTTTCATATGAAATGGGAAAAATACTTCAGGAAGGTCTGGGTGAAGTACAGGAAATGATTGACATTTGTGATTATGCCACCGGATTATCCCGCATGCTGTACGGAATAACTACCCAATCTGAAAGGAAGAATCACCGCATGTACGAACAGTTTCATCCTTTGGGAATAGTCGGGGTAATAACTGCTTTCAACTTTCCTGTTGCGGTGTGGTCGTGGAATGCGGCTATAGCTCTTGTATGCGGAGACACTATTATCTGGAAACCTTCCTCAAAGGTACCTCTCTGCGCCATAGCGGTTCAGAATATTATCAGCGAAGTGTTGTTGCGTAACAATCTGCCGGAAGGAATCTGCAACCTGGTTATCGGAAATTCGAAAGATATAGGCGACGTCATGTTGTCTGACAGGCGTATTCCTCTTATTTCTGCCACCGGCTCAACCCCCATGGGCAAAAGGGTAGCCCGTATTGTCGGCGAACGCCTTGGACGCACCATTCTCGAATTGGGAGGAAACAATGCCATTATTATCACTCCTCATGCCAACCTGGAACTTGCTTTGCGGGCAGTAGTATTTGGGGCACTCGGAACAGCCGGTCAGCGCTGTACAACCACACGCAGGTTGATTATCCATCATTCGGTATATGATCAATTCTGCCAGAGGCTGATGAATACCTACCGGCAAGTTGAACAACGCATCGGACATGCCCTTGATCCTTCCGTACTTGTTGGTCCTCTGATTGATACGGCAGCGGTTGATGTGGTCAGAACAGCTATTGGCCGGCTTCAGCAGGAAGGAGGAAAACTGATTCTGGGTGGCGACCAGCCCGAAGGCCCGACATTTTCATCAGGCTGTTATCTTAAACCTGCTCTTGCTGAGGTGCCCGGAAATATTCCCGTGGTTAAAGAAGAAACATTTGGCCCTCTTTTGTACCTGATGAAATATAATACTCTCGAAGAAGCAATCTTTTTACAGAATGATGTTCCGCAGGGACTTTCTTCGGCAATCTTTACCGAAAATCTTATCGAAGCTGAAAAATTCCTCTCAGCAAATGGTTCCGATTGCGGAATTGCCAATGTGAACATTGGTACTTCGGGGGCCGAAATTGGTGGTGCTTTTGGCGGGGAAAAGGAGACTGGAGGCGGACGGGAAGCCGGATCAGATGCATGGAAGCAATACATGCGCAGACAAACCAATACCATCAATTTCGGTTCCGATCTGCCCCTGGCACAAGGAATACAATTTGACCTCTGATGCGTTCATTTGCGCAGAATGATACTGGTACCAGTTTTTTTCAATATTTACTAGATAGTGGTGTCGGTGATTAAATTATAATAAACTGATAATCTGATAGTAAGTGCTTTATAGCCTGATTAAAAACACCTCTGATGGAATTCATTCAACAACCCGTTGAAAACTCATTCTATGTAAGAAATAATTCGTGCTAATTTTGCCGTATGCAAAATGTCCGTCTGATAATTAAACGCATAATAAGGCAACTGAAAAACAAATATGTTGCGGGAATCTTTCTTTTTGTCATCTGGCTCATGTTTTTTGATCAGAATAATATGATTGACCGCTACGAAGCACGACGACAACTCGAACGACTTAAGGCTGATAAAGCTTACTACCTGAAGAAAATTGCAACCGACTCAGCCCGCCTTGAGGAGCTGAAATCAGATGCCGATCATCTTGAAAAATTTGCCAGGGAACAGTACCTGATGAAAAAAGAAAACGAAGATATCTTTATAATTAAGGAATAACCTTCGCGTAACCACTCCTGTCAGCTGTTCTGAAAAGAAAAAGCAATTCGCCAGCCGTTAGCACTCGCCTTGTCTGATGACTTCCATCATGCATCATTAATTCCAGTGAAGCTTCAGCTATTTCTTTTTTCTGATAACACGTTTCATGACTAATATTCAGGAATTTAATGACCCGAAACACATTAAACCACCTGAAAAATCGT
The DNA here is from genome assembly GCA_964548125.1 of uncultured Bacteroidales bacterium. Classification (GTDB taxonomy): domain Bacteria; phylum Bacteroidota; class Bacteroidia; order Bacteroidales; family JAAYUG01; genus JAAYUG01. The sequence continues at coordinate 13,692 of CAZJQN010000016.1, forward strand.
TTGGTAAATGATGCTTCTGTAGCTGAATTGGTTCTGCATTCTTCTATAATGTTTATAAAATCCTTCATAGTAATAAATTCCGACAGTGAAACCGGTAAATCTTGATAGATTTTCCTGATTGTTTCTTTTGTTGAACGGAACAAAAGTGGAATCTTGCCAAACAAGGCATTCAAATCAATGAAGGCGTTGAAATGATATGTCATCCAATGGAATTCTCCGGTGAGAAGCATTTTGCGAATTGCTGCTCCTGTACCAAAAGGAACCCTATCGCTTGGTCTGGGGGAAAGATGAATGCATGTACCATTGATTTCCCCGTAATTTCCAAGAGGGATGACTTTATGAAGAAAATAAAAGTCCTCTCCTGCTTTTCGTTTATTCATTCCTCCCTGCGCCGTATAAATACCAGCTCTTACCGCAAATGATGAACCAATAGTCTGAAACGCATGGGGATGACCTGCGTAACGCAATGCCCTGATAAAATACCGCAAGTGCAACTCATATCGAATAATAGATTCTGTTATTTCCTGACTTATTCCTTCACCGGTAAGGTCATGTTCAAAATAGACAGATGCCCCAGGTGCATAAGGATGCTGGTCGAAGAAGGAAAGAAGTTCACTAAAAAAGTTTGTTTCGCACGAGGCATCGGCATCAAAAGAAACAATAATTCCATCAGGCCGGTTGACTGACCTCAGTCGCGCTGCTGCTATGTCCATTCCAATTTTTCTGGCCAGACCCACTCCTGCTTCTCTGGAAGGCATGTCAGGATAACAGACAACATGCACAGGCATTTCTGATATATTGGTATTCTGCAGGAACTGTAATAAACGCACTTTTGTTTGAATAGTCTGTTCCCTGATTTCGGCAGGATCTCGCTCAGAAGAATTCAGAACGACAATAATTTCAACCTCCCCCGGATTGCATTTGGCGTTAAGAAGAGACCATACTGCCGTAAACAAATGTTCTTCCCTGTAGGAGGGAAGAACCACAACACAGCGAAGCTCTTTTGACGGAGGTTCAGAAAGCGAATCCAATATGCGATGCTTTTCAAAATAAGCATCGACAAAATCCATATTCCGAATTCTATTTTTTAGCTTTTTCTGCTTTGTATTTCTCGTTCATTTTCCTGATAACATCCCATGTAATATCCAGACTCTTGTCGGCATAAAGAAGTCCGCCCCCATAGGAGTCAGAGAGAATATAGGCATACTGGTGATCCTTGTTGTATTCTTTCAGAAACTCGACAATATCCTCATACAGCTTACGGTTCATCACCTGCATTTCTTCGTTGAGTTGCTGGTTATATTCCATTTGAAGCTGCTGGAAATTTTGTCCTTCGGCATTCAACTGCTGTTCAATTTCCTGCATTTCCGACCTGAGTAACAGTCCTTTTTGCACTTTTGTCTGATAGTCACTGATTTTTTTCTGCAATTGCACCTGCTTTGTGCTCAGTTCATTTTCGTAACGCTGCTGCTTATCAGTAATCTGTTTTCTCAGCTCAAAAAAACGATCATAATTGTTCAGTAAAGTGTCGGTATTGATGAAAGCTATTCTGACAGAAGAACCAACTGAGAGCGAATCATGACCCTGTGCAAGGATTCCGTTTCCATTCCTTTTGCCAGAGGTAAAAAACAATACATACAATACAATAACAGCAACAACAAGAATTCCATTAATTATAATCGGCCATTTTTTCATAGGGTTTTATTTTTTCCGCCAGGATAAAACAAAACTATTTCCTGACGTTGGTTAACAATTAAAATTTTGCCAAAAATATACCGGATAAATTAAAAAGCAAAACAAAAACGAAAGATTAAAATTCAGGACATGGAATCGCATGAATTTTTTTCTTTCGGTTGGTCTGGAAATCATAACTCAGGGAAATTTCATGTGCACCGTGCGTTGACGAAACCAGGTTTGATATAGTGAAATCATAGCTGTATCCGATGCTGAAGCCTTTCATCTTAAATCCAACCAGCATGGCCAGCGCATCTCCCCGTTCGGAATTAAAAGGGGGTATACCCCGGTACCAGAAACCAAGAACCAGCGGCACTTTATTCCAATACAGGCCGATATCAAGTTGCTTTTTATTTTGTTGTAACCGGAACAGATAGGCTAGTGAAACGGTTTCATCGATAGGTTTCAGTAACTTTCCCTGTCGGATAATTTGAAATCCCCCAAAAAAAGAGAACTTCATTGGGATGATCGCTTTATTGGCATAAAATGACTGGTCCGGCCGGAAGAGATGGTCAACAGATGCACCCGCCCATACAGAGTTCGAGTAAACCAATACAGAGGTTGAAGCATCAAAAGCCCCTATGTTTTCCTGAGCAGGAGGGTCCTCAAATGTTGTACCATTGCCCGTAACTAGCTGGTCATAGAATCGCAAACGATAAAAATCAATACCATACATTGAGTAGAGGAAATGTAAACCGGGACGTACGTGCCATTCCTCGAAAATCTTAAAATCGTATGAATAAAGTACTCCGAAATTCGTCATACCCAACCTTCCGCTTCCGGCCATATCACGTAATACAAGAACGCCCAGGCCACTGTTGAAGTTTGGGAAAAAGTATTCATACGAAAAGGACATGGTATTGAATCCACCGGGAATACCAGCCCATTGGTTTCGGTACATGCTGACAATCCTCTGCTGCTTTGTAGCTCCTGCAAATGATGGTGCCAGATAGAGCTTGTTGGCAAAAAACTGCGTAAACTGCGGATCCTGGGCCATCAGTCTGCTCATAAGGAATATACCTGCACTCCAGAGAAAAAAGAGCTTTTTTATTTCTGTTTTCACTTTCATCATGTTGATTGTCAATCTCCGTCCGCAGAGAATCAAAGAACAGGTCAAATGTACCCAATTCTTTTATCTCATCATATTTATTTTATTATCAATCAGTTCATAAATCTATCAATTTATTAACAGGCATCATTTTTTGTGAAGTAGAGTAACATCTCCTGAAAGCAAAAAATTCCGCCCATTGATAAACTTACCGGATGCTTTCCAAACATAAACATCCTGTTTGCAAAGCTTTCCTTTATAATATCCATCCCATCCCACATTTATATCATTGGTTTCAAAAACTTTTTCTCCCCAGCGGGTGTAAATTTCCATCCTGAATTCAGCAATATTTCTATGCAAAGGATGAAATACATCGTTGATATTGGCCCAGGGAAGGTTGTTGTAATCTCCGCCCGATGGCCCATTCAGATTGGGTGTAAAAGCATTTGGAAACTCAAGGATACCTGATTCTTCCACTGTTACATAGCGTTCTCTGAGTAAGGTGTCAGGACAATTATGTTCGGTGAGGACAATAAGCCGGATATCATAACTGCCCGGCTGGGTATACTGGTGCTGAGGCTGTTGCTCCACTGAAGTTGTCCCGTCACCAAAATCCCACCACCACGAAACGGCATATTTGGATTTGTCGATGACTGTGATTTTGTCATCCGGAAGCATCACAATTCGGGGGCTCACGTCAAAATCAGCTTCAGGCAGTGGATAGACGTTTACAATAGCAAACGCATAGGCTACACCACCGTCGCCAACTGCCTTCAGACGCACCTGATAAATGCCCTCATTCTGATAGGTATGAACTGGCTGTTGGCCAGTTCCGACCGATCCGTCACCGAAGTCCCAGACAAACGAATCAGGATATGCATAAAGGCATTGCATTGCAAAGGTCACTTCCAGCGGTTCGCATCCTGCGGCGTCCTGGGTCAGGATTTCAGGTACCGGCACATGAGGCAGTATTCTGATAGGATGGATAATGGTATCAGCACATTGAGGATGCTGAGTATTTGTGGCAATCAGGGTAATATAAAACCGGTTCTCGTCACTGTTTGGCCCCCATGTCGTATAGGTCTTCTGAAATGTAGGCAACTGTGTTCCGGAAGAAGTCCCGTCACCGAAATCCCACTGGTAATCCCATACCGCCTGGTGGTTGGAAAGGTTGGAAATGGATACAACCGGCTCCGGCTCATAAATCTGATGCTGAGGTGTGGCAAAAAATTCCGCTTCAGGCTGGGCAAACACTGTTACATGATGCCTCACTGAGTCCCGGCAATTATAAATGGAAGTAGCCTTCATCCAGACATCATATGTTGTATCAACTGAACTTGTGTTCACAAATCTTTTCACCGGATTTATTAGAGAAGAAACTGAACCATCACCGAAATCCCAATTGTAGTATGCCGCATGAACTGATTGATTGGTAAACTTCGCTACTAATGGACTGCACCCTGAACTGTCGTAAGTAAATTCAGCATAAACCTCCGGATAAACACTTACCGTCAGTGCGCTTGAGTCAATGCAGTTCCGGTCGGTCTGAACCCTCAGGCGAAGGTGGTAATTCTGAATGGAATCAGATGAATTATAATAAGTATGCGCCAACACAGACTGAACAAATGTGGTATCATACTGACCATCACCATAATCCCAGAAAAAGGTAGCGCTGGTTGTATAAGAATTGTTCTGGACAGTGAGATTGAACGGAGGACAGTCGATGGTTCGGTCTACATTGAAAATGGCACGGGGTTTATGGTACAGATACACTGTTTTTTCAACCGAATCCTTACAAAAATATTGTGATGTTGCAATGAGCTTCACCGCACGGGTTATGTCAAAATCATTATAATTGTAAAAAATCTTCGTTGGGTTTTCCAGAGTTGAACTGGTTTGATCGCCAAAATCCCATGCATAAAAGCCGCTGCTACCGAGAGGTGCTGATCCTCTGAGTGAAGTGTTGACAAACTGCACCTCAAAAGGACTGCATCCGGCGGAATCATAAGCAAAAGATGCTGTTACTTTGGGATACACTGTTATGGGTCGTGTCACGGAATCGGCACATCCGTGCAGATTTTCAACTCGAAGGAAGGCATTATAACTAACAGGATCATCATTCAGATTGGCGTAAGGATGATCAAAAAACGGCGAACTATCGTTTGAGTCGATAGTACCATTCCCGTCAAAATCCCAGAATACCTGACTGATTCCTCCCAGCGAGGTATTTTCGAATCGCAGGGGAAACCCTGAGCAGACATCCTGATCGATCATCTTGAAATCTGCATCAATATAGGAATATACCGTAATATTAAGTATGGTATCATCCGAACAACCGTACTGTGAGACCGCACGAAGCTGGATGGTGTAAATCTGATCCGACGCATCATAATGAACATATGTATATTGCGGATTTTGAATCTCCGAGCTGGATCCATCCCCGAATTCCCAATAGTACACCTGAGCTACCGGTGTGTTCGACTGATTGGTCAGTTGTACCGTTAGCGGATTACACCCTTCTGTAACATCGGCCGTAAAAGCCGCCCGCACTTCCGGATAAACCGTAATAGTTCTATCCAGTGAATCGGTACATCCGTGGGGATTCTGAACCCTCAGTCTCAAATTATGTGTTTGGTTGGCAAAGGTCTGGTTTACATAGGTATGGGCAGGTGCAAAAACACCTGATACCGGTGACCCGTCGCCAAAGTCCCATTCATACTGCGATATTCCTCCCGATGAAGAATTGCTGATAGCAACCGCAAACGGAGAACAAGCAGCATTGGTGTCTACCGCAAAAGCAGCCTTGACAAATGAATATACCGTTATATCAGCCCATGAAGTGTCAGTACATTGATCGGAAGAGGTCGCAATCAGCCTTACCCTGTAAACGGTATCAGAAGCGGATAAATTCTCAAAAATATTGACAGGATTGACTAATGAAGAAGTTGCTCCATTACCAAAATCCCAGCGGAAGGAAGAAGCCACCGGCATATTGGAAGTATTGGAGAAACTTACGGTTAACGGATTACATCCGGCCGAAACAGAAGGATTAAACGCTGAAATTACCCTTGGAAACACTTTGACCGGCCGCATAAGAGTATCGGTACAACCGGCATGATTGCTAACAACCAGTCGAAGGTTATATATTTGTGTAACAGCACCAGGATTGGAATATGTGTGATTGAGTGTGGCAGAATTGCTGTTGCTCAGGGGCGAACCATCCCCAAAATTCCATTCAAAGCTACTTATTCCAGGCAGAACAGATGATTGATTGTTGATGAGAACAGGATTGGTGACACATCCTTCATCCCGGTCCAGGGTAAACTGTGCATCAATATATGGATAAACAGTAATGTTTCTGAAAAAAGTATCCCGGCAGAAATTTGAGGAAGTTACAATAAGCCGTACGGTAAAGGTTGTATCATTCCCCCCCGCATTCTGAAAAGTTGCAACCGGATCCGGGGCACTCGAAGTACTTCCCTGCCCGAAATCCCAATTCCATGTAACCTGAGCATTGTTAACAGGTCGTGTAAAAGTGACTGTTAAAGGATTACATCCCTGAACAACATCCTGAGTAAACTGAGCTGAAACCTCGGGATATATTGTAATCGGTCTGATCAGGGTATCGGTACAGCCCTGCTGATTGGTGACCTCCAGACGAAGCTGACGAATCTGCACAAGGCCGGTTGTATTCGAGTAGGAATGTGTAAGCACGGGAGCAGACGAATTGCTGATATTCCCGTCGCCAAAATCCCATTCATAGCTGACGATGGAACTTCCTCCAATGGCTAGATTCTGAATACTCACCTGCAGGGGAGAGCACCCTTTGTCCGTACTAACGGTAAAATCAGCTTTAACAAAAGGGCGCACCGTAATCTGGGCATTTGCAGTATCGGAACAGTAATACGAAGAAGTTGCGATAAGTCGAATATTCCTGATACTGTCGGCAGGTCCGTAGTTCTCATAGGTATGTACAGGGGAAACTTCAGAGGAAGAAGTATTGTCGCCGAAGTTCCAATGATAGAAGTTTGCGCGGGCGGAAGTATTGGTAAAGGCTACCGTAAAGGGTGTACATCCGAGGTTTCCCGGTGAAATATTGAATCCTGCTGTTACTTCGGGATTTATTGTGAAAGAGCGGATCAGGGTATCGCGGCAACCGTAAGTATTTTCTACAATTAACCGTATATTTCGCTGAAGAGCTGTGGGTCCGTTGTTCGTGTAAGTGTGCCTGAGTATTGTATCAGCTACCTTATTCTCTGATGACGTATAAGAAAATATGGTTCCGTCGCCCAGGTTCCAGTAATAGGTTCTTACACCATATGACTGATCTCTGATATTGAGGGTATAAGGAGCACAAGCCTGCGAAGTATCAATATTAAAACGGGCTTCTAATGGCAGGGCAACGTCTATACGATATCTTACCGTATCGCTGAGACCACATGCACCAGAAATGGTGGCAACATAAGTTATGGACGAATCAGGCCGTGCCACAGGCACAGGACTATATACATCAGAAAGATACTTTCGTGGAGACCAGTCATAAGCTGTTCCTCCATGGGCCACAAGTTGTACTGTGTCTCCGTAACAGATTCTTTTGTATTTGGTTCCTTCAGGGGAAATAAATCCTTCGAACCGGGCAGAGTTGAATTCCGAAAGCCAGGCATACCTGGCTCCTCCAAGGTTGCTCGAAGATGACCATACCCCGTTCATAATGCCGATGTGAAAAAGATCCTGGGTGTTGGAAATAATGGTTCTGGTTCCGAAAGGAATAGTTGACAAAGGAACCGAGAGGTTGCGCAGGTAGGCCCAGTCAGTGCCAGGAATATCGGTAAACTGGGATGTTTCCAGAAGTGTTGAAGGCAATCCGTTCAAGAGGAAAGAATCTTTGCCGGCTTTTCGCACAAGGATATTTAGCTGAAGCACGCCGCTATTGGAAGGCCGGCTGAATCCAACCTGTGAAGAGCCCGTACATTGGTCGGTAGGAGGTAAAAGGGCATCACCCAGTTCGTTCCCTACCCCTGTAACCTGATAACAGTAAAATGGCTGATTCGGTGAAGAAACAACAGCAATATCCGTACCCATGGGATAAACGAACGTTTCTCCAGCATTGATGGTTGCCACAAATACGCCGTTGATATAAACAGAAGTATTGTTAGCTACACCCAGAATATACAGTCGTTCCTGAATTATTGGATTTGCAGGGGGTGGATTATAATAATTGGTAGCGAGGCTGCCGGTCTGCAATTGTCCACGGAATGCAATATATTGTTTTCCAAGCAATGTTACTGGAACAATCTGGTCGCCCAGCAGGTCGCATTGTACCGGGTTAAGGCTATTGCCAACAAGGCTTTTTACAGCATCGTCCTTCACGGTAACGGCTATTTTCTTGCCTCCCTGAGCCACAATTCTAAGCCCGGCAAGGTGATCATCTGCAGAACGACCATAGATATCATTGGCCAGTTTGGGAGTTACCTCAAGATTGTGTAGCCAGGCAGGTATGCCGGTGAAAGTTTCCCCCCTCATAAAAGGCCCGAGAATAACATGTCCCGAAAGAGGAGGACCTCCGCCGTTGTACAAACCTTTCCCTGCCGGTATATAAAGATCAATTGTCGTATTGTCTTCGGTAAATACTATATCGAAAGCCGAATAACCCTGAGTAGTCCATGTCGTTTCATTCCAGTTCATCATGTCGGTTTGAAAAGGAGTGTAAAAATTACTTCCCAGAGCATTTCGTCCGAAAAGGGTAAAGGTTTCAGGATTATTGGCCTTATTGGATTCGAAAGTAACGTTGATGTAATTATCCGAAACAATATGAAGCCCTTTATTGTTCTTGCCTCCGGGCTTCCATGTATTCTGAATAATCCCGAGCCGAGCTGTTAAGTCGACTAATTGGGTTGTAAAAGCAGGAATTGTAATCTGTATTGGTGTAAACAAAGGTTCCTTTGGCATATCAATCGTTATGTGTGCCGGAAGATCATGTGTGGTGATATTTAAAAAAGTCTGTGGTGCTCCAACAGTAGGGTAATCCTGGGTAATTACAGGAACCACAAACCAGAATTCCCTGTCTACCTGGGCTTTTGCCATACCCAGGAGAGATAAATTAATCAGAAGCAATATAAACCTCTTCGTCCACATAGCCACCCATCTAATCTTTTTTATGCAGAAGTGTCACGTCTCCGGCTTTCATAAACTCCCTGCCATTCCAGAACTTACCCTTTGCCTTCCATACATAAACGTCCTGCTTGCAAAGTTTTCCCTTGTAGTATCCATCCCATCCCACCATTACATCATCGCATTCAAATATTTTTTCTCCCCATCGTGTATAGATCTCAAGATGGTATTCTTTAACACCCGCATGTTTAGGATGGAAAATGTCGTTGATGTTCTGATCGGTAAGATTGGCATAATGGCCGTCAGAAGGACCTGCCATATTGGGAGTAAAGGCATTCGGAAACTCAATCATTCCCTCTCCTTCCACACTAATGATTTCAGGTTTGGTAATTGAATCAACACACCCGTATTCCGACCATACTGTTTGCTTAATGGTGAATTTACCCAATTTTTTATAAAGGTGTTCCGGATCCTTTTCGGTGGAAAGGCCTCCGTCGCCGAAATCCCAGAGGTAGGAAACCGCCAGTTGGGATTTGTTGAATCCTTTAACTACCGCATCAGGCAGGAGGGCTACCTTCGGTGCTACATCAAAGTCAGCCACCGGTGTAGGATGTACGATGACCGTTTTGTACGCACTGTTTTTCCCTCCATCGCCCGTTACTGTGACCTGAACCGTATAGGTTCCGGCATGCTGGTAAACATGTACCGGCTCAATCTCCCTCGAGAACGTTCCGTCTCCAAAATCCCAGTAGAATGAGTCGGAATAGGCATACTGGTAAATCGTTTTAAATTTAACTTCATATGGTTCGCATCCGTTAGGGTTGTTGTTTGAAATTTCAATTTCGGGTACCGGAGGCATGATACGGATTATGTGTGAAACAGTATCAGCGCACTGAGGATGAAGCGGGTTATAAGCCCGCATGATTATCTCAAATTCATTGTTTCGGTCATTTCTTCCCCATGTCTGATATGTTTTAGTAAATTGCGGTGATTTATCGATCGAAGTGGTTCCATCGCCAAATTTCCAATCATAGTTCCATGCTGACTGCAAATTCGAATAATTGGAAATCTGAACCTGAGGAAATGGTTTGAAGACCTGAAAAACCGGAGAAGGATCAAATTCTGCCACTGGCTGACCGTAAACGGTAACATTTTTAACCAGTGTATCGGAACAATTGTAAAGGGATGTAGCAATAAGCCTGGCAAATATTGACAGATCAGACGCTCCCGTATTAACAAACCGTACTGAGGGATGCTCGGCAACAGAAACCTTTCCATCACCAAATTCCCATTTGTAGAAATTTGCATTAAGCGAACGATTAGTAAAACTGGCTGTCAGCGGGGAGCAACCTGTTGCATCATATTCAAAGGCAGCCGTAACCTCAGGATAAACACTCACAGTAAGAGAGGCCTCATCTTCGCATCCGTGATTGCTTACAGCTCTTAGGGTTAAAAGGTACTCAGCCACATTGATCCCGCCATTGGAGTAGCGATGCACCAATGGCACTTTTGATGAAGTACTCTGCTGCTGTCCGTCACCAAAGTCCCAGTAATAGGTTGCATTGCTTGTAACAGAATTATTAGCAATCTGAATATCGAAAGGCGGACAAGAAATTGTTCTATCAACGGCAAAAAGCGCTTTGGGGCGATGGTAAACCTGCACGGTTTTTGTTACCGAATCTCTGCACTGATAGGGCGAGCTTGCCACCAATTTTACCTGACGCACTATATCAGTTGCACCATAATTAAAATAGGTCTTAACCGGATGCAGGTCGCCAGAAGTACTACCGTCGCCGAAATACCAGTCATAATTTCCTGCAGAACCCAGAAGAGCGTTTCCATTCAGGGTCTGGTTGTTAAAATGAACTTCCAGAGGATGACAGCCGGCTGAGTCCATTGTAAAC
>CAZJQN010000016.1:24588-35006 GCA_964548125.1 uncultured Bacteroidales bacterium
GGATTAGCCACTTTGAAATCAGATTCAATGTGCGCGAAGGCAGTAACAGGAACAATAGTATCATCAGTACAGCCATGAACGGAAGTAGCCTGCAGTCTTACCAGCCAGGTACTGTCAGCCGGACCGGCATTATCAAATACAAAAACCGGATTTCTGAGAGAAGAGGTACCTTTATTACCAAAGGTCCAGCTGTAAATTTCAGCTACCGGTTCATTGGATGTATTGGTAAACGACACTGCCAAAGGTTCGCATCCCTGTAGCCTGTCGGCTGAAAATGAAGCCCGCACTTCAGGAAAGACAGAAACCTGTCTTTCCATAGTATCGGTACATCCATGACTGTTACGCACAACCAGCCTGAGGTTTCTCACCTGATCGGCCAGGGTTCTGTTAACATATGTATGGGAGGGATTGGGAAGCGAACTGGTTGATCCATCCCTGAAATCCCAGAACCAGGAGGTGATTCCGCCACTGGAATTATTGGTGATCTGAACAGGGAAAGGGGAACAATTGTTTGACCGGCTGAGAGTAAAATCGGCATTAATATATGAATAAACGGAAATCGACAGTCTTTGCGTATCGCGGCATTGATAATCGGACACAGCTACCATCTGTACACTGAATGTTGTGTCTTTGCTTAAAAAATGTTCGAAGCGGTGAACCGGATTCACATCTCCGGAGGATACCCCGTCACCAAATGTCCAGTAAAAACTACTGGCTACCGGCATATTCGAAGTATTGGTAAAATGAACATCAAGAGGGTTGCACCCACTCTGACGGTCTGCCGTAAAACCAGCTGTAATTCTCGGATACACTCGCACCAGCCTTATTAGAGTATCCCTGCACCCCCCAAGATTGTTTACAATCAGTCTGAGATTGTATTGAACCGGGGCTGTCGTATTATTCTGGTAAGTATGCTGATAAACCGCCAGGGGCTGGGCAGTGGATGATCCATCCCCAAAGTTCCAGTCATAATTGCTTATTCCGGGGTATTTTCCAAAGGAATTGTTGGTAATAACCACAGGAAGGGGAGCACATCCCTCACCCTGGCTTACGGTAAATTCTGCCTTAATGTTGGGGTGGACTGTAACAGGTACAACAGTTGTATCGGTACAGAAGTTCTGTGAAGTGACTACCAGTCTGACATTAAACACTGTATCGTACCCTCTGGGACTGTTGTTAAGAAAAACGTGTGAGGGGTTAGCAAGACTGGAGGATCCACCATCGCCAAAATCCCATTGCCAGCTCACAGGAATATTGTTCACAGGCGATGTAAAATTGACGTTTAACGGATGACATCCGATAGTCTTATCAACTGTAAAGGAGGAGAATACATCAGGATATACCTTGATAGTACGGGTCAACGTGTCGAAGCATCCGTTGCCGTTACCGATGATAAGCCTCAGATTTCTTATCTGTATGGTATCGGTGATATTGGTATATGTATGGGTAATGATTCTTGACGTATCAGTGCTGGTGGTTCCATCACCAAAATCCCAGAAGATTGTTTTAATACCCGCACCACCCTGCGAATTATTGGTAATTGTGACAGTATAAGGTGCACATATCTCAACGGGACTAACAGCAAAATCCGCTTTCAGGTAAGGGTAAACATGAATATTCTTATAGACCGTATCGTAGCAATAATACTGCGAACGAGCAACAAGGCGGGTACGGTAGGTTTGTTCGCTGTTTGTATAGTTATTAAAGATATGAAAAGGTATCGTATCTGACGATGAAGCACCATCACCGAATTCCCATTGGTAGGCATCTGCATTCTTTGAGGTGTTGGTATAGAGCACCCCCAGCGGATGACATCCTGTATCGGGCATGGCATTCATTTCGGCTGTCACTTCTGGGTAAACAATCACCGGGCGGACGAGGGTATCGCGGCATTGATCAGGATTTTCGACGACAAGCATCAGGTTGCGCGTAACGGCTGGACGGGTCTTCTGCTGGTAGGTATAATAGAAAATGCTGTCACGCACACCAAGCGTGGGAGACATGGTAATAAATGAATTCCCATCTCCCATTTTCCAGATAGATTTTTTTACTCCGTACGATTGATCTCTGATTTTAATCCGGAGTGGAGCGCATCCAAAGGTGGTGTCAATGTTAAATCTGGCTTCCACCGGATTGGAAACCTGGATGGAGATCACAGTAGAATCTATCTGATCACAGGCTCCCGAAACAAATGCTTTGTAAGTAATTGTATTGGGCGGTTTTGCAACAGGATATGCTATGGTTGAATCGGAAAGATAGGAGGTTGGAATCCAACGATAAAATACCCCGCCCCTTGCAACGATCTGAGCTGAATTACCAAAACATAACCGGATATCCTGTGAACCTGATTCTGTAATATATGCCTCAACTTTAAGGGGATTATAATCAGAAAAATAACCGTAACGGGTTCCGGAAGAAGAACCACCCGAAATACATCCAAGGTGAAAAACATCTTTTGTATTACTTACCATGGTAGAAACACCTCGAGGAATAACTGCTTCCGAAATAGGACCGATACGGGCATAAGCCCATTCAGTGCCAGGTACGTCAATAAATTTGGTGGAATCGAGCAGTGCATTATACGAACCATTCAGGAGAAATCCCCCTTTGGCTTTTTTGCGTACCATGATGTTAAGGTAAAACTGTTCACCCGGGTAATGGGAACGTGTAAAGCCTACCTGAGTTGAACCTGTACACTGATCAACCGGAGGAAGAACTGCTTCCCCCATCTCGCATCCCCAACCTGAGATTTGAAGACAATAAAAACCCGAATCAGGTGTCCAGATTTTTACATATTGTTCTGCTGAAGTCAGTTCGTACATATACGACTGCCCTGCATTGAGGGTTGCCCGGGGAGTAGCTTCACTATTGACAAAAATACGGGTATTGTTCCGGGTGGCCAGAGCGTAAACAACTTCCTGGTTAACGGGATTTGGCGGCGGAGGATTGTAATAAGTTGTATTGAGATTCCCTACAGAAAGCTGGCCTTTCATGGCAATGTAAGTTTTACCGACAATGTTTACGGGCACTGTCTGATCGCCGGCAAGGTCATAACACCCGCCAACCAGGGCCTTCATAGAATCGTCTTTCAGGGTAATGGCAATTTTCTTTCCGTTGGTGGTAATGCGCACTCCATTCAGGTGATCTGCACCGACCCGACCGAAATATTTATCCCAGGAGTAGTAACCTGTTTTGGGGATATAAGGAGCATATTTGCGTATAGCCGGAGCACCTGAATATGATTCCCCACGATGAAATGGACCCAGAACAACTGTCCCTGTAAGCGGAGGATTGGAACCATTGTAGATTTGTTTTCCAGGAGGAATTTCGAGTGTAATGAACGTATTATCTTCCGTAAAGGCAATTTCAAAGGCAGAATAGGCAGGTTCCTGCCAGCTTGACTGGCTCATGTTGAACATCCGCTCCTGAAAAGAAACAAAAAATTCTGTTCCCAGTGCATTTTTACCTTTTAATGCAAAGATATCGGGGTTGTTCTGCATCGAACATTCGTAGTATACAGTAATTAAATTGTCGGAAACAATGTGAATGGCTTTATTGCTCTTTCCCGGGATTCCGTCGCGATAATCATAACGGTTTTCCACCTGGGCTACATACGCAGAAACATCCAGCTTATAAGACGAATGAGCCGCCATGGAAAATGTAAATACAGGGAACAATGGATTAGCCGGCATGTCAACTCTGATATTAGCCGGTAAATCAGTGGTAGTAAAATAAAAGAAGATGGGAGTTTCTCCGTTATGATATTTTGTGATATCGGGCGCAACGAACCAGAATTCCCGGTCGGTCTGTGCCAATATGCTGAGTGGCCGAAACCACATTCCGGTCAGAATTACCAAAGCAACAACTGTCCTGCGAACCAACATGTTAAACTGCTTACAAAAATATATTTGCCTGTATTCCAAACCAGCCATATTAAAGTATCACCATTGTTTCTATTTGTTTTACGCAAAAATGCGCAATTTTGTTGCTCTCTTCATTGCGTTTTGATATACTTCCTGTATATATTGACCGGTAAATGCTCCTTATACCACTAACATTCTAAAATAAATAATTTTACATTACACAGGAAAAATCTTTTCAACCGTTTTATGTAACTTCGTGGAAACGATTTCCGTAAACGTAATGAATCTTAAATCCTGCCGCAATGGTTAAAAAAACTCTACTGCCAGGAATCAGCCTGTGGATTCTGAGTGTTTCTCTCTTTGGCCAGGCTACCATACTATTTGAAACGTTTGAAAGCGGAGTTAAACCCGATGGATGGACTGAGATCAAGCGGAGCGGGGTGCAATTGATTCCCTGGGAATACATGCAGGGAGGCAGATGGTCAGATCATCCTTATCCGGATACTGCCGCGGCAGGGCAGAAAAACGCAGTTTTTGGGTGGCAAAGCTATAATAATGAAGCAACAATGCTGGTTACCAAACCAGTGAATCTAACAGGAAGAACTAAACCCGAATTACGGTTCTGGCATGCCCAGGCAACCTGGAGCTGGGGTGGACAAAATTACAATGACCAGTTAAAAGTATACTACCGGATTGGGAAGAATGGCTCATGGCATCAACTGGCCGAATATCTTGTTGCAGTTGAAAACTGGACGTTCCGGCAAATACCGCTGCCACCAGCCACACTGACCGACAGTGTTTTTATCGGTTTTGAAGGAATCACTAAATATGGAAACGGAACCTGCATTGATAACGTCACTATACTCGAAACAGAAATTTCTCCGCTCCGGATATCCACAGTAAACATCTCCCAGGCAACTACTCAGTTTGTTGCCAGCGGAACTCAGAATAACCCGGTGGTAAAAATTGTGCTCAACGTTATCGGGAATGATGGTACCTGCGTATTGCAAAATCTGAGCATCCGTTCCAAGAATACTGACGATAATGATATTGCATTGAACGGAGTCAAATTGTACTATACCACTGACACCTTTTTCAATGCATCGGTACCTCTTGGTACTGCCCAGAGTCTGAGCGGAGGTGTGGCTACCTTCACAGGACTGAATAAAAATCTTCAGTTCGGAATGAATACCGTGTGGGTGACTTTTGATCTGAGTGAAACCGCACAGGAAGGACACTTTATAGACCTTCAGATTGATGTTAATGCCATAACAGTCAATGGCCAAACATATCCTACCGCTATTGCCGACCCGGCAGGAGCGAGACCTATTTACCAGAAAATTTTTATTGATGACTTCGAAACCGATAAAGGATGGCAGCTTTCAGGTGATTTTGAACGGGATATTCCCCAGGGCAAAGGAGGAGTGGTTGTTGACCCGAACTTTACCGGTGGATCACCTGATCCCACCTTCGCTTACAGTGGTACAAAAGTCCTGGGAAATGACCTGAACGGCATAGGTACCTATCCGGGCAATTATGAGCTGAATGTGAGCTTTGAAGCAATGAACAAGGCCATCTCTCCCACTCTTAACCTAAAATATTACAAGGATGTTAATATCAGCTTCTACCGATGGTTTAATATTTACTACCAGGACGATGCGCAGATACAGGCAGGCATCGACGGAATAAACTGGATAAAGTTTTACGGAAATGAAATGGACGGAGGAACAGTATCTGAAAACCTCTGGAACTTCAGAAACTATCTTCTGCCTCTGGCTGTGGCTAGAAAAAACAATCTGAAAGTTCGTTTTACACTTGGCCCTACTTCTGACAGCCGAAGTTACAGTGGATGGAATATTGATGACTTCCTTGTTATTGGAGATTTTGTGGCAAAAGATGTTGGTGTTGCAAGATGGATTTCTCCTTCAACGGGATGCGGACTTTCCAGTGCCGAACCAGTAACGGTTGTCGTTAAAAATTTCGGCGCTCAGACAGCTACCGCCCCCATACCGGTTAGCTACTCCCTTAACGGAGGACAATCATGGGTAACCGAAAACATCGGCCAGAACATAGCACCTGACGACAGTATCATTTATACTTTTAATCAGAAAGCCGACCTGTCCGTGCCGCAGGTGTACACCTCAGTGCATGCCCGCACTGCCTATCCAGGGGATGAAGACAACAACAATGACCAAATTGACACTGTTATATATTCCCTGCCTTATAGTAGCCCTCCGTATGCTGATGATTTTGAACAGGATATCAGTTTCTGGAGATCCTATGGCAAGAATTCAACATGGCAGCAGGGCATGCCCAACGGGTATGCTCTTAAAACAACAGCCTCAGGCCTCAAAGCATGGAAAACATATCTCACCAGTTATTACCTCGACGACGACTCTTCCTATCTTGAAAGCCCATGTTTCAATTTTACTGGCATAGAGAAACCCATAGTAGAATTCAAACTCTGGCACGAAACAGAAAAAGACCATGACGGACTCCGCCTGGAATACTCAACTGATAACGGAAGTTCCTGGCATATTGTTACTAAAGATCCATATAGCTATCCATGGTATTGGTACAACAGTTCGATGGTTTCAGCCCTTAATTCGCCCGGGTGGGACTCAGCCAGCAACGGGTGGGTTACTGCAAGGCAGTTTCTACCTGCGGCCTGCGCTAACCAACCCCTTGTAAAATTCCGTTTCCACTTCGAAAGCGATCAATTGACCACTTACGAAGGAATCGGGATTGATCTGTTCCGCCTGTATGAAGCCCCAATCGACATCGGTGTTTCCTCTTTCAAAGATCTCAGTACAGCCTGTCTGAATGACAATTCCAATTACCTGAAAGTCTATGTTAAAAATTACGGAAAAGGAAGCGTTAAGTCAGGAGAAAAAATCTACCTGAAGGCAAAAGTGAATAATGATCCCGTTGTATCAGACACCATTACTCTGTCAGGCAATCTTTCAGCTGGAGATTCTGTATTACTTACCTTCACGCGACCTGTGAACCTTAACACGCCTGGTCACTATGCGGTGAAAGCCTGGACCAACAACGAAGCGGATTTATATTTTTACCAGCCGATACCCAACGACACAGCCACCAAAACCATTGACATTTACCCGTTACCTTTGATCGGGCTTCTGGATACTATGCGCTCCTCCCGACCCGATACTATAACTCTGAGACCCCATTTTGATCCCAACTATGATTATTACTGGTACTACAACGGATCAACCGCCAGTACCCTTTCTATTCCGGGCAAAGGCAAATACATTGTGCGAGTTACTGATACAAGAGGAAACGGTTGTACAAATTATGATACTACTGTTGTTGAAAAACTTACCATTAATCTGGCGCTTGATTCCATTCTTCATCCTGTAAACTCATGTGAACTGGGAACTCAGGAGCATGTTACCATAAGAGTCTTCAATGCGGGTAACGATACTCTCTCGCCCGGCGACACTATCCATGTTGGATTTACATTTGAAGGAGGACCGGCAAATACAGGAAAAAAAGTTCTGACAACCCGGTTGTATCCCGGCCATTTCACCACTTATACATTTTCCGGCAATGACCTCGATATGAGCCAGGAACGAACCTACTCTCTGAAAACGTTTCTCTCCTTTAAATACGACAGTCTGCCAACCAATGATACCTTGCAGCGGAATGTAACCGTATTTGGATATCCCACCGTCAACATTGGACCTGATACAGTTATTTACGGACTTACTTACCAGCTTGATGCCGGTCCCGGATATAAAACCTATCTGTGGAATAACGGGGATACTACCCAGACATACATTGCACGTTTTATGGGAAATCACTGGGTAAGAGTGACCGATGTTCACGACTGCCCTGCTTATGATACAGCCTTTATCCATCTCGTCATCCATGATGTTTCCCCTGCAGCTCTCGTTCAGCCAACAAACAGCTGTCTGCCCCAGGGTTCAAAACAAATCCGTATTCGTGTGCAAAACAGCGGTACCGATACCATTTCCGCAGGTGAAAAGATCGCTGTTGCCTACCGAATTGACAGAGGCCTGTGGACAAACGACACCGTAACCTTGTCCTCTCCCATGTATCCTTCGCAATACGAAGATCATTCCTTCACACCTTATGAATCGTTCAACACAATCGGCGCATGGAATATAGAGGCAAGTACCCTTATACCGGGAGATATCAATCCTGCTAACGATACGGCTACATTCATAGTTCACGTCTGGGGAAATCCTCCAGTCAATCTGGGAAATGATACTACCGTAAAAGCATTATCCTACCTCCTTGATGCCGGAGCAGGACCAAACCGATCTTTCCTGTGGCGTGACGGAAGCACTAATCAGACATATACCGTAACCCAATCAGGATTCTATTTCGTAAAGGTTACTGATACAATTTCAGGATGCTTCTCACGCGACACAGTTGTGGTTCAGCTGGTTATTGATGACGTGGGGGTTACCAGCTGGATTGGTGATACGGCATTATGTTCGGCCCAGTTTAACGGCATAACTGTAACCATAAAAAATCTTGGAACACCTCCCTACCCTGCCAACAAAAAAATTCCTGTTTACTATGTACTTGATGGGAATCCTGTAGTGAAAGACACCCTCACCCTGCAGAGCACACTGGCTCCCTCCGGTACGGTGAATTTCACTATTAAGAAATGGCCGGTCGTACCATCCGGACCTGCTTCCATTTCCGTCTTTACCAGCATGCAGGGTGACCTCAGGCCAGGGAATGACACCCTGAAACGACAATTCGCAATCTATCCGAGTCCTGCAGTCAACCTGGGCGGAACAAATGATACGATCCACCAGCCCGTTGGTCCTATAGTGCTGGATGCAGGTAATGGATTTGCATCCTACTATTGGCAGGATGGTTCAACCGAACAGACCTATCCTGCCATCTCCCAGGGCTGGTACTGGGTGCAGGTTACCAATGAATATGGTTGTCCTGATACCGACTCTGTTTTCCTGCATCTGACAACCGGAATCTCCAACCCTGAGGATCAGCCTGTACATTTTGCTGTCTATCCTAATCCGGCATCCGATCATCTGTTTTTCAAAGCTGAATTCAGGAAAACTACCAATCTGGAGCTGGAGATACTCGATGTGCAGGGCAGAACAATAATGAACAGACACCTCTCAGGTGACAGAACTTATCACGAAATAATAAACCTGAATACTGTCTCTCCAGGTGTTTACATTATGAAAATTTTCAATTCTGATTTTGTACAAGCAACAAGATTCATTGTTCGCTAACAGAATTTTATTCTTCTCTTATCAGCAGGTTGACTCACCCTGTCAACCTGCTGATTATTCACTTCCCTGCTGGGAAAGTTGAAAAAGATACCCCGATGTTGTAAATCATTCCTATTACTGACAAACGTCATGTAAATTTAAAGGATCACCAATATACCTTTGTCCGGATTTATCAGTTACAATTTTGATGCTATGATAAAAAAATTTATCGCATGGCTGTTGCCTTATATGCCCAAGAAACTGGTATGGATTTTCTCACGCCGATATATTGCCGGAGAAAAAATTGAAGATGCCATCAGGGTAGCAAAAGAGCTGAATAATGAAGGAATCAAGGTCACCATCGACCTCCTTGGGGAGTATATAACCCGGCTGGATGAAGCCGAAGAAAACCGCAAGGCTTACATCGACATCATTGAACGCATTACCTCAGAAGGCATAGACGGCAACTTCTCCGTAAAGCCTTCCATGTTTGGCCTGCTGCTCGACAAGGAAGTATGTTATCAGAATCTTCGCGATGTGGTAAAAAAAGCGGCCGAAAAAAATAATTTCATTCGCATCGATATGGAAGATTCCAGCTGTGTTGACAGGGAGTTTGAGCTGTTTCGCAAGCTGAAAGCCGAATTTCCCGGCCACGTTGGAATTGTAGTTCAGGCTTATCTGAAACGTACCCTTAATGACCTGCACAATCTGCTCGATCTCCATGATGAACAGTACCCGCTGAACTTCAGACTTTGTAAAGGAATTTACGTTGAACCGGCTAGCATTGCGTATAAAGGTTATCAGGAGGTACGCGACCACTTTGTAGAAGACATGGATTTCATGCTGAGGAATGGAATATACGTAGGAATTGCAACGCATGATAAATACCTGGTACAGAAAGCGTATGAGTTGATAACGAAGTACAATGTTCCCCGCAACCGCTACGAATTTCAGATGCTATACGGGGTTACACCCGACCTGCGCAAATCCATTGTGAAAGAAGGACATACCATGCGGGTATATGTTCCTTTCGGGAAACACTGGTTTGGTTATTCAACGCGCAGGCTGAAGGAAAATCCAAACATGGTGTGGCATATTATTAAGGCGTTGTTTTACAGAGGATAACGCTCGCTATTCACCTCTCGCTAATCGTCGTCCACGGGTTAAGTGGTTCGAGCATAGGGTGTGGATAATAATCACAGATTGCCACGTAAGCGTTAAAAATATAGTTTATTGTCATCCTTGTCATTGTTGTCATTGTTAGCAACAACGGGACGACCCGGGAAATTTCCTATTTCTAATTGCTTATTTACTGCAC
>CAZJQN010000016.1:35106-39952 GCA_964548125.1 uncultured Bacteroidales bacterium
GAAATGGGAAATCACACTTCCTATACCTCGAAAACACTAACAAAGACGACAACATGACAACTAAGACGACCAGATAACATTGGCCCTAATCCCATACGGGGAAGTGGAATGGTGCTTTTTTACAGGTTGGTGTTTGTGGGTATGAAAGCAAGAGCAGGAGGGCGTTTGGTTTTTATCACGGATAGCCACAGTTGGCCACCAATTTTTCACAGAAGTACTCTTTATTGTTTCTGTGTTTTTTCTGTGGCTATCTATGTTATCTGTAGTTAAGCATACTGCTAACAATTTCTATTAAAATCAAAAAAGAAGGAAATCGTTAATTTTGCAAAAAAACACCATGAATCTCAGGGATCTGATAATGAAGAACCGCAGTTACAGGCGGTTTGATGAATCGTATGCTATCGCCAAGGAAGAATTAGTTTCTCTAATTGATTTGGCCAGACACTCAGCTTCGGCACGAAATGCACAACCTCTTAAATATATTCTTTCATGGACACCTGAGTACAATAAGCTGATATTTCCCTGCCTGGCCTGGGCGGCCTACCTTAAAAACTGGAAAGGCCCAGCTGAGGGAGAACGCCCCTCTGCCTATATCGTTATGCTGGGTGATACATCAATATCAAACCAGTACTTTTGTGACCACGGAATTGCCGCACAGAGCATTCTCCTGGGAGCTGCTGAAAAAGGATACGGCGGTTGCATTATCGGGTCTGTCAATAAGGAACTTTTACGTAAAAATCTAGAAATTCCTGAACAGTATGAAATCCTTCAGGTAATTGCTCTGGGAAAACCGGCCGAAAAAGTGGTGATAGAACCCATGCCGGCTAACGGTGATTATAAATATTGGCGTGATGAACAGAATGTTCATCACGTACCAAAAAGAAGTCTTGAAGAGCTGATTCTGAACTTATAAAAAAAGCTTCCTTACTTTATTACTTTCCGAGATAATTCTTTAAAGCCTGATCCCAGTTAATAACGTTCCAGAAAGCATCAACATATTCTTTTCTGCGGTTCTGGTATTTCAGGTAATAGGCATGCTCCCATACGTCAATCATAATCACAGGTCTGCCGCGCTCAGCAACCACATCCATTAACGGATTATCCTGATTAGGAGTGGAAGTAATTTTGAGCTCTCCGTCTGACACAATAAGCCAGGCCCAGCCTGAACCAAACACGCTCATGGCCTTCTTTGAAAATTCTTCTTTAAAAGCATCCACCGATCCAAATTTCCTGTTGATAGCCTCCAAAAGTTCTCCCTGCGGAGATCTGGATCCACCGGGAGCAATGATTTGCCAGAAAAGATTATGATTGTAATACCCGCCGCCATTATTTCTCATAGCCAATGGATACTGAGAAATATGGGCAAATATTGCTTCAATATTTTTCTCCCTGACGTTTGCTTCAGCCAGGGCGGCATTGAAGTTTGTAGTATAGGCAGCATGATGTTTTGAATAGTGAACTTCCATTGTCATTGCATCAATGTAAGGTTCAAGTGCATTGTATGCATATCCCAGGGGCGGTTGTTCGAACTGCACAGCCTGTGCATTGTCTGTGTCGTTTTTGGGATCTGTGGCACTAATTGTAAGAAGTATGAGCGCCATCAACGTTCCAGAAAACAAGAAGGTTTGTATCAAGTTTTGCTTTTTCATAGGAAAAATTGTTAAAGTTTTCTAGCTTTTTGTTTATTGTTTAACAATTTTTTCGGCAAACTGTTCAAAAGATTATACTTTTGCAGAAAATCACTGAAAAATGGTTATCCGGCAACGATCCAGACCTGCACCTTGGTGGCGGATAATTCTCATGCTTCTGTTGCTGATCATGGCTTTCTGGTTTTTGCTGCAGCTTCGCACCTGCAGAAGCGGAATACCAGGACCGGCTATTCGCACTGAAAAGGGCCGGTAAACACACAAAACCACGGCATTTTTCTCAACGGAAAATTTGATTGCATTGCTCCTGCCTTGTGCCTGTGAACATTTGTACCCTTTGAGGTGTTTTAATCCAAAAATTATATGGATCTTCAGCTCTCAGGGAAAGTATTTATTGTAACCGGCGCAGGAAGCGGATTTGGAAATGCAATTACCCGGGCTTTGGCCCGAGAAAACGCCGAAGTGATCGCCATTTCAAGAACCGCCGAAAAACTTGCATCCTTACAGCAAATGTATCCCAGACTAATTACAACGCTGGCAGGTGACATAATGCAACCCCGATTCCCGAAAAAAGTGCTTCCATTTATTAATGAAAAAATGTTGGGTGGAATTGTACTGAATGCAGGCGGCCCTCCCGTCAAAAAGGCCATGGACTGCAAACCAGAAGATGCTGACAATGCCTATTCCCTTCTTTTCCGCTGGAAAATGGAATGGCTCAATGAACTGATTCCTTTGTTCGCCCAACAACAGTATGGAAGAATTGTAAGTGTAGAAAGCCTTTCGATTAAACACCCTCTTCCTTCTCTTGCATTAAGCACTTCGCTTCGTCTTGCCGTTACAGGTTATCTGAAAACCCTTGCTAATGAAACAGCAGATTCAGGTATTACGATCAACATATTGGCCCCTGGTTATCACGATACTCCAGCCCTGAATCGTATTCTAAAAAATAGAGCAGACGAAGAAAATATTAGTATCGAGGAAGTCAGACTGAAGCTTCAGCATTCCATACCTGTTAAAAAGATTGGAAATCCTGATCATCTGGCCTCGCTGGCTTTATTTCTGCTCTCTCCCATGTCGGAATTTATTACGGGACAGACGTTCAGTATTGATGGAGGCATGAATCCATATATTTTCGGTTGATCAGAAGCATCGTTTCTTTCCGTCTTTCAGACAATTGCTTTTTCCTTTAAGTACGCACTGATAACAAATTTCATTGACAAGGTAACCGCCTTCAGCATACTCCTGAATGTTACGGAGTGTGGTATCGGCAATGTTATGCAAAGCCTCCCTTGTAAAAAAGGCCTGGTGGGAAGTAATGATGACATTGTTGAAAGCAAGCAGTCTTGCCAGAATGTCATCAGTAAGAACCGTCTCGCTTTTGTCTTCAAAAAAGTAATCCCCCTCTTCCTCGTATACATCAAGTCCGGCTGATCCAACTTTCCCTGATTTCAGGCCCTCAATAAGATCGGCTGTACGAATAAGTTTTCCACGCCCTGTATTGATGATCATTACTCCATCACGCATCTTTGCTATGGAGTCCTTGTTAATCATGTATTCTGTTTCCTTAGTCAGCGGACAATTGAGAGAAATAACATGGGATTCACGGTACAAGGTATCAAGATCCACATATTCAATTTTGCGCGACTCGGCAAAGGATCTGTCAGGAAAAACATCAAAAGCCATAACCTTCATACCGAATCCCAGAAGAATATCAATAAGTACTTTCCCAATCTTGCCTGTTCCAATAACTCCAGCTGTCTTTCCATAGAAATCAAATCCCATAAGACCCTGTAAAGAAAAATTGGCCTCACGCGTACGATAATAAGCCCTGTGTATTTTACGGTTCAGTGTCAGCATCAGAGCAACAGTATGTTCGGCAACAGCATGCGGGGAATACGCAGGTACTCTTACCACATGAACCTTACCAAATGCCGCCTGAAAATCAACATTATTATAACCCGCACTGCGAAGGGCAATGAGTCCTATCCCCAGTTCGTGCAAACGGTCAATAACCGGAGCAGTAATTTCGTCATTTACAAAGGCGCATACCACATTGTATCCCTCGGCAAGATTCACTGTCTCTTCCGAAAGATGGTATTTCAGGTACTTGATTTCATACCCAAAGGATTCATTTGCCTTATTGAAAACTTCCTTATCATAAGGCTTTGTATCGTAAAAAACAATGCGTGGAACCATATAATTTATTTTGCGACAAAAATAACTTTTTATCCTGAATTATGCGTTCCATGCTTCCTCAATACCTGTACTTGTTTGTATATCAGTATCGTGCTGATACTTTTCCCCAGTCAAGAACTTTCCAGAATGCATTGATATATTCCTGCCTGCGGTTCTGGTAATCGAGGTAATAGGCATGTTCCCATACATCGCAGGTCATAAGGGGAACCAGTCCTCTGCGCAGTGGATTTCCGGCATTAGATTCCTGAACAATGAAGAGCCTGCCATGTTCGTCCTTTACCAGCCAGGTCCATCCGCTTCCGAAAAGGGATAGAGCAGATTTTGTAAATTCTTCCCTGAAAGCCTCAAAGGAACCAAAATCACGTTCTATTGCTCCTACCAGAGGTTCCCTGGGTTCCGACAATGGAGTTGGGGAAAGTGCTTCAAAATAAAAGGTATGATTCCACACCTGTGCTCCGTTGTTGTAAATCGGACCATCGGCCTTCTGAATAATCTCTTCAAGGGAAGATGTTTCGAAGACTGTGCCTGTGATAAGTCCATTCAGATTGTTTACATAAGTCTGATGATGTTTCCCGTGATGAAACTCAAGTGTGCGGGCCGAAATAAACGGTTCCAGTGCATGAACCGCATAAGGCAAGGAAGGTAATTCGAACGCCATATTCATAGATTTTATTTGGTGAGCAATACTTTAGACTATATCAAAATTATTTATAATTGTTGAAAAAAGTAAACGGACAACAGTTGTTTCTTTAAATCCATTTCCGTCAATTGAAACAATCAATTGACGAATCGACTAACAAAATCTAATCATTCCGAAAATTCGGAATGTAAGATTTTGATAAGTCGGGGTTACCTCGATAAGTCAATAGAAACAAGTTGTTTATATATTTATTGTGTTTCTATTGACTAATCTCCTCTAAAAATAGTTTTGCTTTAATCATATTGGTTATAACCCATAATACGCATTATACGATGCCTATTGTGCCTGTTAGGCCGATTTCACT
>CAZJQN010000017.1:0-39936 GCA_964548125.1 uncultured Bacteroidales bacterium
TTCTAATATCTTCTTCGTCTTCTTGTTCAATGTAATGAGATAGCTCTCCTTTAATAAACAAAACCGGTAATTCTACAGGATATTTTTCATGCGGGTCCTTTCCTGGATGCAAACCTTCAAGGATAGAAGAAAGATTTTCTGAAAGGGTTTTAAGATTGAGGAGCCATTCAAAAGTACCATCGGAACGGCGGTGCAGGTTTTTTAAAAGGAACTGGCGAACAGGCAGGGATGTGATAGTAGAGGAAAGTATCCTGTCGGCTTCCTGTCGGCTTTGCAAACGATTTAAGTCCAGTTTCAGAAGAGCATCAATGAGTGTCCGATGTTGTAATTCATGTATCTTGCCCCGCTGGGTTTTTCGGAGGTCGCAAGGGGCAATATCAACAATAATAAGGCGTGAGATTTTTTCAGGATATCTTGCAGCAAAGAACATGGCCGTCTTCCCTCCCATGGAATGTCCGAGGAGAATTGGGTTTTTTAATTTCAGATCTTCGAAGAGCAGTGCAACATCTTCGCGCATGGCTTGGTAGGTGTGTTCCTGGTCATGGGGTGAGCGTCCGTGGTTGCGCATATCGGGCAGGATTACTCTGAAGTGATTTGCCAGTTCTCTGGCTATGGAAAGCCAGTTATCAGACATTCCGTAGAGTCCGTGCAGAATAACAATAGGTATACCGGTTCCTGTTTCCCGGTAGAAAAGCCTTAGAGGGGTCATCTCAGTTGCTGGAGGTACATTCCAATTGTATTTTCAAGCCCGTAATAGAGGGCGTCGCTAATGAGCGCGTGGCCAATGGAAACTTCGAGCAATCCGGGAATATTGGATGCAAAATACCGGAGGTTTTCGAGGTTCAGGTCATGCCCGGCATTTATACCTAGCCCCAGTTCATTAGCTTTCTCTGCCGCTACAATAAAAGGTTTGATAGCAGTGGCAGGGTCATTTGGAAACATTTTTGCATAAGGTTCGGTATAGAGCTCTATGCGGTCGGTTCCTGTAGTTGCGGCGGCTTCAATCATTTTCAAATCAGTGCCAACGAAAATGGAGGTTCTGATTCCGGCTTCCTTTAAACGGGCAATAACTTCCCGCAGGAAGCGCTGGTGGGTAATTGTATCCCAACCTGCGTTGCTGGTAATTGCATCATGCGGATCAGGAACAAGAGTAACCTGGTCAGGCTTGACTTCCAGAACCAAATTCAAAAAACGGTCATTTGGATTTCCTTCAATATTGAATTCAACATGAATGCGGGGGCGAATTTCCCTTACGTCGGAATACCGGATATGCCGTTCATCCGGCCTTGGATGAACAGTAATACCTTCCGCTCCAAAATGTTCGCAATCGAGCGCCGCCTTCAGTACATCGGGGATATTCCCTCCCCGGGAATTTCGTAATGTTGCAATTTTGTTTATATTTACACTCAGCCGTGTCATAGCAATTTGGTTTCCTGCAAAGGTATGGTGAATTTTTTAATATGGTAGCACGTGATCTGATTTCGGATGTGGTCCCTCCGCTGAAAACCTCTGATACAGGCTTTCATGCCTTATCGTTGATGGAAGTTTTCCGCATTTCCCATCTTCCTATTGTGAACAACAGGGAATTCCTCGGACTGATATCCGACACTGATATTTACGATCTTAATATGGCCGATGAGCCGATAGGAAATCATAAATTGTCTTTATTCAGTCCATATGTCCGGGAAGACCAGCACATTTTTGATGTGATTTCTCTGGTTTCCAGGTTGAAGCTAACTATTGTTCCGGTGCTTGATCATCAGAATAATTACCTGGGATTGGTCACTATGAATGATTTGCTTCGTTATTTTGCTGATTTTTCGGGCATCGCAAACCCGGGAGCCATTCTGGTACTTGAAATGAACCAGACGGATTATTCCCTGTCAGAAATTGCCAGAATTGTTGAAGGTAATGATGCAAGGATTCTGGGGTTGTTTATCTCACAACCTTCAGACTCAACCCGGATGGAACTGACGATAAAGATTAACCGGACAGATGCATCATCAATTATCCAGACCTTCACACGATATAACTATAACATCAAGGCTTCTTTCAATGAGGAGGGTGAACTGGATGCCCTCTATAAAAGCCGGTATGATGAATTCATGCGCTATCTGAACGTTTAACATAACAGATTATTTTTTGATTATCCCCCAATGAAGATTGCTGTTTTTGGAAACAATTTCGGGTCAGGCTGTGATGCACAGATAATAAGCTTTTTCAATATTCTGGTCGGTCATGGTTGCAAAGTTTACGTTTACAAACCGTTTTATGAGTACCTGAAAAAAGAGAAAAAGATTGCTGTTCGTGCGGAAGGGTTGTTTCTTACACACAATGATTTGGCTAACGATTTTTCTTTTTTTTTCAGTATCGGAGGTGATGGAACCTTTCTAAAATCAGTGAGCGTGGTGCGCGATACAGGCATACCTGTTATCGGCCTCAATACCGGGAGGCTTGGATTCCTTTCCAATATTGCCAGAGAAGAAATTGAACAGGCACTTGAAGATATTTTTAAAGGAATATACTGGATCGAGGAACGAAGCCTTCTTCAAGTGACTATAGGAGGGGGCTATTTAGGTGATTTTCCTTATGCACTCAATGAATTTACTCTTCATAAGTCGGGCTCATCGATGATTACCATCCATGCCTGGGTAAACAATGAATTTCTCAATGCCTACTGGGCTGATGGCCTTATTATTTCAACCCCTACTGGTTCAACAGCCTATTCCATGAGTGTAGGCGGGCCTATAATGACGCCGGGGGCTAAGGATTTTATTATAAGTCCTATAGCTCCTCATCACCTGACAGTAAGGCCCATTGTGGTATCGGATGCATGTACCCTCCGTCTTTATGCCGAAAGCCGGGATAAGACCATCATTGCCTCCCTCGATTCCCTGTCATACCATATTCCTGAAAATACAGAAATTCTTATCCGAAAAGCCCCTTTCTTCCTTCGTACATTGCAGCTCAGCCAAAACAGCTTTTTCAGTACCCTGAGAAATAAACTCATGTGGGGCGCCGACCGAAGAAACTGATTTTGCATATTTTAACACTTTACGTATATTTACATTACCAAGCAGAACCAAAGGGGGCATTTGATAACCGGAGCAGTTATACAATAAACGCAGGTTTTATTAAGTTATAGATACGGAACATGGTTCTGCGAAAAATATTACTTTTGTGAACTGAAACGAATTCGCCATGCACAAAAAAGTAATCGCATTGTTCCTGTTAATCGTTGTTGCCGCTTCTTCCGGATATGCGCAACGCTGGAAGCTTGTGCGGTATGAACTGATTCTGGGTGCGGGTACCACCAGTTTTTTCGGTGATATTGGAGGTGGAGCCGACAGGAATAACTGGTTTGGCATTAAAGATATACGGCTTGATGCCACCCGTCCTTCGCTGACAGTGGGGCTACGCTACAAATTTTATCAGAATTTTGCCGGCCGTTTTACTCTGGCATACGGAATGGGTGCAGGAACTGATATTGGTGCGGTTAACGAAGCACGTGGATATTCTTTTACCACCCATATTATTGAACCTTCCGTAATTGCAGAGTATTATTTTCTCTCCGAAGACAAAAGACTGGCCTCTAATGCAGTTTATAACAGAAGAGGGATGATCAATAACTATTCCCGTTTGGGGGCTTACGTCTTCGGCGGATTGGGTGGAATTTACTTTAGCCCAAAACTGAGTAATGTTCGGCCCGGCGACAGGAATGTAACTAATGATTATTCACATTTTTCTGCGGCCATCCCCATTGGTGTTGGGGTAAAATATGTTGTTAGCGATGTTTGGATGGTGGGTTTTGAACTGGGAGGAAGGGTGAGCCTTTCCGATTTTGTTGACGGATATAATCCGCCTGTGGCTGGAAACAAAGCACAGGATATTTACTATTTTACCGCTTTTAATGCCGTTTACCGTATTAAGAATGACAGGGAAAATATTCCACTTTTCCTAAAACAATACATTAACCGTCGTCCACGAAACAGATAATTGAAACTCACTTTTTCCCGCATATACATGAAAAAAATTGGATGCAGTTTATTGCTCCTGGGGTTCGTATGGACTTCTCTGCCGGCACAACGGAAGGCTGATGTGGGTTTTTTTGTGGGTCCTGCCTGGTATCAGGGTGATATGAATCCCAAGATTCCTTTCCTTAATCCAGGACCTGCATTGGGCGCTCTATTTGCCTACAATTTTAATCCCAGATATGCTATAAAAACGCAACTGAATTTTTTCCAGGTAAGCGGGAAAGATGCAGGTTCTTCTGATCCGTTTAGAACACTTCGTAATCGTTCATTCTCTTCATCGGGTTTTGATGTATCGGCAGTATTTGAAATGAATTTTAGCGCCTTTAAGCTTGTCGATCGGGCACATCCGATTAGTCCATACATAAACGGTGGCATTGGGATTTCATATCCAGTGGCAGGTCCGGCTTCCGGTTTATTCATCCCTTCCCTGCCTTTTGCCGCAGGAATTAAGGTAGGAATCAACCGTAGGCTGGGAATTGGAATTGAATATGCTTGTCGTAAACTTTTTTCAGATAATTTTGACGGCTTAAAGAATTATGGCAGTGAAGGCTTTCAAAATGTTTATACTAACAACGACTGGTATAACTTTACAGGCTTTTATGTAATATACAAATTGTTTGACCGACCGGGTGATTGTCCGGTATATTGGTAAAATAAGTGCAATGACATACAAAGATCAGATTATTGTAGAAAAATTACCTCAGCATATTGCCATTATAATGGACGGCAACGGGCGATGGGCAAGACAGCGTGGTAACCAGCGTGTTTTTGGGCATTATAATGCCATTAAGGCTGTGCGTGATACAGTTGAAGCAGCAGCTGAATTGGGGATTAAATACCTTACCTTATTTGCTTTTTCTACCGAAAATTGGAGAAGACCTCAAAATGAAGTGGATGCCCTTATGTCATTGCTGGTTTCTACCCTGCAATCGGAATTAAAAACGCTGGTTGACAATAATGTACGGCTTCTGGCTATTGGCAATATCGCCAGCCTACCTGAAGAAGTGCAATCAGAACTGGAAAAAGTAATTCAGTTAACATCTTCCAACAAGGGATTGACGCTGATTCTCGCACTGAGCTATGGGGCCAGATGGGAAATTGCCCAGGCAGCTAGAACAATTGTCCAGGATGTGCTGGATGGTCGTTTGAATCCCGACAAAATTGATGATTGCCTCTTTGCCCAATATCTGACTACTGCCTATATTCCTGATCCTGAACTTCTTATACGGACCAGCGGTGAAAAGAGAATCAGCAATTTTCTCTTATTTCAAATGGCATATACAGAATTGTATTTTACCGAAGTACTTTGGCCCGATTTTCGCAGGGAAGATTTGTACCGGGCAATTTGTGATTTTCAAAGCAGAGAAAGAAGATTCGGAAAAATTAGTGAACAGTGTAAATAGAGGAAGAGGAATATGTCTAATATGCATGCATTCAGGTTGTTCTGGTTGATTATATTCATAGTATTCATTGGTACTCCGATCCCCGCTCAGGATACAATCCCTTCCAGGGATTCAACAAAAATTCTGCCTCAGATTATTTCCGATTATGACAGCCTTCCGGTTATCGACTATTCCAAAACGGAAACCTATGTTATTGCAGGTATTACGGTATCAGGAGTGAGTTATCTTGATAAGGAAGTCTTGGCAAATTTGTCGGGTTTTTCGGTGGGCGACAAAATTACTGTACCCGGAGAAGATATTACCAAGATGCTGAAAAAATACTGGAGCCAGGGTTTGTTTTCCGATGTCCGTATTGCTTCCCGCATCGAAGGAGATCAGATTTACCTCGATATCTATCTGAAGGAAAGGCCCCGGCTTTCAACCCTGAGTATTGTTGGCCTGAAGAAATCGGAAACAAAAGACATTACAGATAAGCTTAAAATTCGTAACGGAAGCCAGGTTACGGAAGATGTTCTGAACAATATCCGGACCATTGTGACAAAGCACTTTACCGAAAAGGGTTTTTTTAACGTTAAAATTGATATTGTACAGATCCCTGATACTACTTTACCCAACCGGGTGAAACTAAGGCTCATCATTGACAAAAATGAACGGGTCAAGATTTCCGATATTGTCTTCACCGGAAACAAGGAAGTTCCTGCCAAGAAGCTAAGAAAAGCTATGAAGAAAACCCACCGGCGCGACTGGAACATTTTCAAAGGATCAAAATATATACGAGCCAATTACGAGGAAGACAAAGTCAAGCTGATAGAATACTACAATGAGAAGGGTTATCGAGATGCTAAAATTCTGAAGGATAGCCTGGCTGTGCTTAATCCTAAACGAATCATCCTTTATCTGGATGTATATGAAGGGCCGAAATATTATTTCCGAAACATTACCTGGATTGGCAATACGGTCTATCCTTCGGAAGTACTCAGTAAAGTTCTGGGTGTGAAAAAGGGTGATGTCTATAATCAGACATTGCTTACCAAAAGGCTCTCGACCGATGAAGATGCTGTAAGCTCTTTGTATCTTGATAACGGATATCTTTTCTTTAATGTGAGCCCCGAAGAAGTGCTCATAGAGAATGATTCTATTGACCTGGAAATGCGTATTTCGGAAGGGAAGCAGGCAACGGTGAACAATATTATAATTAACGGGAACAATAAAACTAATGAGCATGTTATTCGACGGGAAATCAGAACATTACCCGGCGAATTGTTCAGTAAATCTGAAATTATCCGTACCGTTCGTGAGCTTGCCCAGCTCGGGCACTTCGATCCTGAAAAGATCGAACCGAATCCGGTTCCCAATCCTGCCGACGGGACTGTAGATATTCAATATAACCTGCAGGAGAGGTCGAACGACCAACTTGAAATATCCGGAGGCTGGGGAGCAGGAATGCTGGTAGGAACTATTGGGATCAGATTTTCTAATTTTTCTGCCCGTAGTATGTTTGATCCCAAGGCATGGAGACCGATACCCAGCGGCGATGGACAAACCCTCGCCATCAGGGCACAGTCAAACGGCACGATTTATCGTTCCTACAGCATTTCATTTGTTGAGCCCTGGCTTGGAGGGAAAAAACCGAATTCATTGTCGGTTTCTCTTTACAATTCAAAATACCGGAATGCCCGTTACGATTACTTTAGCAACAGGTACACCCAGGAGGATAAGGGATTCATGAGCATTTCCGGTGTTTCTGTTGGATTAGGCCGCCGGCTTTCATGGCCCGATGACTTCTTTACCCTCTACAATGAAATCAGCTTCCAGAATTATACTCTGGACAATTATAAAGGATATTTCAGCCTTTTGCAGAATAATGGTGTTTCAAATAATTTTTCCGTTACTTCTACCTTTGGGCGAAATTCTGTAGATCAACCTATTTATCCGCGCAAAGGATCCAATTTTGCCCTTACACTGGCCATCACTCCTCCTTATTCGCTGATTAGCGGAAAGGATTATACTGGTGCTTCCCAGAGTGAGAAATACAAATGGATTGAATATTATAAATGGAGCTTTAAGGCTGAATGGTACATGAACCTTGTTGACAAGCTGGTTCTCTTTACGCGTGGTCAGTTTGGATTCAAGGGTTATTATAACAGTTCAATCGGACAGTCTCCTTTCGAAGGGTTTTATGTCGGCGGTGATGGTATGGTTGGGTACAATTTTTACGGATACGAGGTAATACCGGTCCGTGGTTATTCAAACAGCGGTGCAGGGAATACTATCGGAGCACTTACCCCAACGGGAGGGGCAAATTATTATACAAAATACACCATGGAACTTCGTTACCCAATAAGCCTGAACCAACAGGCAACAGTATTCGCCCTTACCTTCCTTGAAGCAGGAAACGGATGGACTTATGCACGTGATGTTAATCCGTTTTCTGTGCGCCGGTCAGCCGGAGTTGGCCTGAGAGCCTTCTTACCAATGTTTGGCATGCTGGGTATTGATTACGGTTATGGATTTGACGATATTCCCTGGAATCCGGGAGAAAATCACGGACAGTTCCACTTTACTATAGGTCAGCAGTTCTAAATGTTTAATCTTTAAAACTATGAAACGGATTTTTGCAATCATACTGATGATGGCCGGTTTTGGCCTCACGTATGCACAAAAGTATGCTTTTGTGGATACTGAATACATCCTTAACAATATCCCGGCTTACAAGGTGGCGCAGGACCAGCTCGATAAATATTCGGCCGACCTGCAGAAAGAAATAGAGGCAAAATACACCGAAATTGATAATTTATATAAGAAATACCAGGCCGAAAAGGTTTTGCTCACCGATGAGATGAAGAATAAAAGGGAGGAAGAAATTGTTACCAAGGAAAAAGAAGTAAAAGAACTGCAGAAGAAATACTTCGGGCAGGATGGTGCTCTCTTCAAAAAGCGCGAAGAACTGATCAAACCTATTCAGGATGAAATCTATAATGCTATCAAAGAAATAGCTGCAGAAGGTGGTTTTGCTGCCATTTTTGACACATCAGCCGATGCCACCATCATCTATTCTGATCCGAAGTATGATAAGAGCGATCAGGTACTCCAGAAATTGGGTTATAAGAAATAAATACTACTTTTGTCGAAATTTTAAAATATTGTTTATGAAAAGATTTGTCTCTGGCTTAGTTGTTCTATTCTTTCTGGCTGGTTTTACTGTGGACGCTCAGGCTGTTCTGAAGCTCGGGCATGTTAATAAACAGGAAATTCTTACACTGATGCCCGAAACTGACAGCGCCCAGAAAAAACTGGATAAAGTTGCCAAAGATTTGCAGGACCAGATGGAAAAAATGCAGGTTGAATTCAATAAGAAATATGAGGATTATATGGCCAATGCGTCAAACTGGAGTGAATTGATTAGGAATACCAAGGAAACGGAACTCCAGGAAATGAATCAGCGTATCCAGAACTTTCAGAATGTTGCTCAACAGGATATTCAACAGCAGCAGGCAAAGCTCTTCAAACCCATCATCGACAAACTCAATACAGCTATTAATGATGTCGCCAAGGAAGGGAAATTTACCTATATTTTCGACGTAAGCCAGGGGTCTTTTGTGGTATTTCAGAGCGCCGACAGCCAGGATATAACCCCACTGGTGAAGAAAAAGCTTGGTATTACAAAGTAACAGTGTGCTGTCGGTGAAAGGCTGTCTTTACCGGCAGCCTTTCGCATTTATGGCAACACAACACACGGTAACATTGAAAACTAATGTTATTCTATGCAGGCATCCCAGCCAATCGGTATTTTTGATTCAGGTGTAGGAGGGCTCACGGTTGCAAATGCCATCCGTCAGATTCTCCCGGATGAGCAAATGATTTATTTTGGCGATACTTTTCATCTTCCCTATGGTGACAAGTCAGCTGAATCGGTGAGGTTTTATTCAACACGCATTTCCGAGTACCTGTTATCATTGAACTGCAAACTGATTCTGATAGCCTGCAACACTGCATCAGCCCTGGCATGGGAAGCTGTTTCAGAAGCTGTTAGAGGGAAAGCGCTTGTTATGAATGTGATTGATCCGGTAATTGATGAAGTGACTGCCAACCCCAGGATAAAACGTATTGGGGTTATCGGAACCAAGGGTACTATTAATAGCGGAACCTACAAATTAAAACTTATTCAAAAAAACAACCGGCTCGATGTTCGTTCACTTGCAACCCCCCTTTTTGTGCCAATGATTGAAGAAGGGTTTATTTTTGACGACATCAGCAATGCCATTATCCGGAATTACTTATCGAGAGAGGAATTACAAGGCATCGATACGCTGATTCTGGGGTGTACCCATTATCCAATTATTAAACAGCAGATTGCCCGATTCTTTGATTTCAAGGTTCAGATTGTGGATTCAGCTGTCATTGTGGCAAAAAGGCTCAGAAAAATGCTTCGTGAAAATAGCCTGCTGAACAGGGATACAGAAAATCCGGCACATCAGTTTCTGGTGTCAGATTATACTGAGTATTTTGAGATCATTGCCCGCATGTTTTTTGAAGGTGAAATAAAGCTGCAGAAAATAGACCTCTGGAGTCAAAGCTGAACCATATTCTTAATTGTCCTCTGTTGCGAAAACTTTTCAAGGATTGACTGATCGTTCATTTCTCGAGAAAGAGACGCAATCACATCTGGAGGAACATCGTACAGGTCAAGAATTAATAGGCCATCAAGGCAATCGTTAAACAACGGGTCAATATTGAATTCCACGATTTTACCTCCCAATTGCAGGTATTTTTTCAGCAGCACTGGCATCCTGCTGTTCGATTCAACGTCTTCAATTAGTTTATCGAGCTGCTGCAGGTTGTTCAGATTTTCGAAAAGAATTTCCGTGTCAAATGAATATCCCGGAACTCTAAATCGTTTTTTTGGTTTGATATACTTGGAAAAACGGTCATTATAGTGGTTTTTCCTTATGTATTCAATAATTGTGTGCTTCGAAAACTCAGAGAACCGGTTGCTAATGCTGACCGGACCAATGAGGTAACGATAATCGCTGTTTCTTAACAGGAAATATAGAATTCCTTTCCAGAGAAGAAACAATGGCATGGGCTTTCGCTGGTATTCTTGCACTATAAACGATCTGCCGAGTTCAAGTGATTGCTCGAGTAATTGATACATACGCCTATGCATCCGAAACAAGGTGCTGATATAAAATCCCTTTATGCCGTATTCATTGATGATATCTTTTCCTTTTCCCACCCGGTAAGCGCCAACAATTCTTCCTGCTTCATTATCCCATACAAATAGTTGGTAATAATAAAGATCAAAATCATCAAGGTCGAGACTCTTATTAGTCCCTTCACCAATAGCCCGGAATGTGATTTCTCGCAGGCGTCCGATTTCATGCATTATATGGGGCATCTGATCAGACGGTGCGCACAATACACTGTAATTCTGCAAATCGAACAACAGGTAATTTTTTCTGAGCCACTGATATTCCCTGGACAGGATATCCCGATCAGCTGGTTCAGCAATATCTTCAGCTTGAATCTTTCTTTTTTTCTGTAAAGGAAAGAAATCCTTCACGTCAAACCCTTCTCCAAGGGCATACGTTTTTGCCCTGAGATACCTTCCATATCTCCAGATATCAGTAAATTCTTTTTGTTCATTAAGTGAAATAGGATTTCCTATTCGTATGCGTATGGTTTTGTTTTTTTTATTGAGAAGTTCCGACGGAAGCTTTGCCGTACGAAGCATGGGATGCAGTAGCCCAAGCAAATGAAAAATCGTGCTGTTGGAGCCCTCAAAATAAATGGGTACAACTGGAACTTCTGCATTTCGGATAAATTTGAGAACAGAATATTGCCACTTTTTGTCGGTTATCCCCGAGGAATGAGGGTAATAGCTTGAAACTTCCCCTGCAGGAAAGATACCTAGCGGATGCCCTTCGGTGATATGGCGGAGGGCCATTTTTATGCCCGGCACGCTGGCTGCCCTCGCCTTTTTACTCTCGAACGGGTCAACTGGTAAAATAAACTCCCGCAATGAATCAATGCGGTGGAGTAAATAGTTTCCAAGAATCTTGAAATCAGGGCGCTGACGACCCAGTAAACTGATGAGAATAAGACCATCCAGCCCTCCGTAGGGATGATTGGAAACCGTAATAAATGGACCATTGAGCGGAATACGTTTCAGTTCTTCAGGGCTTACTTCAAACCTTATGGATAACTTCTGAAGTATTTTTTCTACAAAATCAAGTCCTTTTAAATGACTGACTTCCGCATAAGCTTTGTTTATCTTGTTGATGCCCAGCAACATCATAAGAAATTTCGCCGCTCCTTGTGCTCCTTTGGATGGCAGTCGTGTTGCTTTTAAAATATCTGCCGTATCGATCAGGGGTTTCTGTTGATTCAAAATAATCCGATTTTTTCTGCAAATATATAAATCCCTTATTAAGCAGACCGTAAATTAAGTTTAAACTTCTATAAGGGAAGGCCGGGTATGAAGAAAACCTTAATCAGTGCAATAAGTCCGAGGAGGGAGATAATGGCTCCTGTAATTTTATTCAGCCACCAGAGCCTTTTCAAACGAAATTTCTGCCGGTAAAGACTTACCAGTGTTGTAATGGTGAACCACCAGAGGCTGGCTCCTGCAAAAACACCAATTACTATCAGAAAGGAAGTCAGATAGTGACGGCTTTCGGTTACAAAGTGTACCGCTGCAAAAAGGGCAAGAAAAACAAATATGGCCAGAGGGTTAGAAAAGGTCATTAAAAATACTGTAATAAAATCAGCGAAAAGGGTATTTTTTTTCTGTCGTCGCCTGATCTGTGTAACAGGATTGGAGTAAAAGATTCTCAAACCTATGTAGATGACAAATAAACTTCCAACAATTTCAAAATAAAACCTCTTTTCTTCAACGAACTGAATAATAAAGCCAAATCCCATTACCGCTATAAGGGAAAAGAGGGTGTCAGCTGAGGCTGCTCCAAGTCCTGAAAGAAATCCGGAAAGCCGTCCCTTGCTGAGAGTACGCTGAACGACCACCATTCCCATGGGGCCCAATGGTATCGAAACCATTAATCCGATAACTATCCCTTTAATAAGAACTAAAAAATCCATACTCCTTAAAAACGCCTTCTTCAATCCGTATCTACACTGGCTTCCGGGTCAAAAAGGCCTTGTCTTATGCCAAACAGCCTGTTTTAATGAATAAATCATGCAAACCTTCCGGTTCAAAACCCCAAAATTACAAACTAATAACATTTTATACCAAAAACTATACCAATAGTTACTGTTAACGAATTACCCTATTGCATGGTTCAATACAATACGGTACATTCAGTCTGGCAGTTTAATAAACTTTTTCACTATGTTCTTGAACAGAGGTCGTGAATTCGGTGAAAAATACTTTGATAATGTTTAACCCTTTATGGTAAAAATTCTGAAAGACATTAGATTTGCATTTTTAAAAATTGAAGGAATAATGAGTAGAAGAATCCGCATATTTCTGGCTATTATAAGTGGTTTGATTCTCAGTCTTGGATGGTTTCAATGGGCAAGCGGATTATTTATCCTGGTAGGTTTTATACCTCTGTTGTTTATCGAAGACTTTTTTGTTTCTCATAAACACCGGTATGCCTCTGTAAATGTATTTCTATACGCATGGCTTGCTTTCGGTATCTGGAATCTTGCCGATACGTGGTGGATTTGGAATGCAACAGCCGTGGGAATGGTTGCTGCCATAGTAATTAATTCTTTTCTCATGGCTCTGATTTTCTGGTTGTTTCATCTGGTACGAAGAGCTGTGCCAGGAAAATCAGGTTATTTTGCTTTAATTGTCTTCTGGACATACTGGGAATATTTTTACCTCAATGCCGAAATATCCTGGCCCTGGCTGAACCTTGGGAATGCATTTGCCAATGATACCAGAATTATCCAGTGGTATGAGTATACCGGAACACTTGGTGGAACTGTATGGGTGTTGGTTGCCAATATTGTTCTGTATGGCATCCTGAATCACCTTATCACAAAACGAAAATGGCAAGGTAAAATATTTGATAGTGTACTGGCTGCTATCTGGATTATTGTTCCAATGATCATTAGCCAGTATATTTTCCATACATACAAAGAAAAGGGAAAGCCCTATACCGTTGTTGTAATTCAGCCGAATATAGACCCTTATGAAAAGTTCGTGGCTCTATCGAGCGATTTCCAGACACAACGAATCCTTGATCTTGCTTCCCTTAAGGCAGATACTTCGGTTGATTATTTTGTTGCTCCTGAAACAGCGTTGAACAATGATATCTGGATTGACCAGATGGAAGAAAATACAGCCATTCAAGCTGTCAGAAGTTTTTTGAAACCCTACCCCCAAGCCAAATTTGTAGTGGGTATTACCGGATACAAAAGTTACCTCCCCGGTGAAAAACTTACACCAACAGCCCGTCCTTTAGGTACAACCGGATTATATTACGACAGTTTCAATTCGGCCATACAGATTGATTCCACATCACATATTCCCATCTATCATAAATCCAAATTGGTGGTGGGAGTAGAAAAGATGCCGTATCCGCAATATCTTGGTTTTTTACGGAAAATTACTTTGCGTCTGGGAGGAACATTTCGCAGCCATGCCACCCAACCCTACCGGAGTGTGCTTCGTTCCCCGCAGGATTCAATGGGGGTTGCCACAGTAATTTGCTATGAATCGGTGTTTGGTGAGTTTGTTACCGACTATCTCAAATGCGGAAACACAGGTTTCATCTTTGTTATGACCAATGATGGCTGGTGGGGCGATACTCCTGGCTACCGGCAGCATTTTTCCTTTTCCCGCCTTAGAGCAATTGAAACACGAAGAGATATTGCCCGGTCGGCAAATACTGGTATTTCAGGTTTTATTAACCAAAGGGGTGATGTACTCGAAAAAGTCGGATGGTGGGAACCGGCTGCTCTGCGACGCGAAATATATGCTAATACGGAATTGACTTATTATGCACAGCACGGGGATTACCTGGGACGGTTCGCCGGTTGGTTTTCTCTTCTCACTGCTCTGGCGGCCGTGACAAGGCTGTTGATGAACAGAAGAAGGAAGACTATCTGATAATTCCCATAGGGAAGAGACATATAAAAACCTGAAAATATTCTGTTCCCAATTTCCTGGTTCCCGAATGAAAATATTGTGGAGAGCAAAATCCCATTAACGTGAAATTGGAAATTTCTGATAATTTTCTGTTCCAGGTTCAATAATGTCCGCTTTAGAACCAGGAACTCCTTAAGTTTTCAATAATCCTCTCAAATTCACTAACTTTACATTGTGAAACATCTGCTATGGAAGAAGAATTCATTTCATCACCTGAGGAAATTAACCGTTTAGTGCATGAACGCAGGGAGCGGCTTAAGGAACTGGCCTGTATAAATGCTACCAATGAAATTATCAAGCAGCACAAGCCGGTTCCGGAAACCCTTCAGCAGATATGTTATATTCTGCCGGCAGCGTGGCAGTTCCCTGAATTTGCCGTAGCCCGCATCCAATTCGAAGGGAAATCCTATGAAACAAGTGATTTTCGGGAA
Source organism: uncultured Bacteroidales bacterium (assembly GCA_964548125.1). GTDB lineage: Bacteria > Bacteroidota > Bacteroidia > Bacteroidales > JAAYUG01 > JAAYUG01. The sequence continues at coordinate 14,987 of CAZJQN010000017.1, forward strand.
ACCGAGTGGAAGCAAAGCCAGACCTTTGAGACCATCCAGGGGAAAAAAGGTGAAATTGCTGTTTATTATACCCGCAAACTGAGAGATTACGATGAAGGTCCATTCCTGCGGGAAGAGCGCCAGCTGATTGATAACCTGGCGACCATCATCGTCAACTGGCTCAACACGACAGAGGCAAAAGTTGTACTCCAGCAGGCGCGCGAAGCAGGAAAAGTACCTCCCGAGGTGATTGCTTTCCAGGAACCTGCCACCACCAGCCGACAGTTGCTACAAAAATTCCTTGACAAACAAAATACCAACCGGGATATTCTTTTTGACCTGATGCCATTTAAAGTGAAGGAAATTCTTCTTGTGGCAACCCTGTACGATGCATTCAGTATTGAAAAGGAAGGGAGGTTTTCCGAACATATCCTCGGAGAATATCATCAGTTGAACCTTACAAGCATGCCCCGGGTAACCGGTGTGAGCTCTTATGAGGATGCTTCAAGGGTTTTGAGGGAAAGGCATTTTGATCTTGTCATCATCATGGTGGGTAATGACAAGAAAACTCCGGTTGAAATCAGCTGTAAAGTAAAACGAGAATTTCCGTTTATTCCTGTCTTTGTATTACTTAATAATGACCGGGAAGTGTCGGTATTCAAAAGCCTGCATCGCGATCTTAGTTCCATTGACCGGATATTTGTATGGAATGGCGATTCCAAGGTGTTTTTTGCCATGGTCAAGCTTCTGGAAGATCGAGTGAATGTAGAAAATGATACCCAGGTTGGGATGGTGAAAGTAATTCTGCTGGTTGAAGACTCTGAAATTTACTACTCACGGTATCTTCCTTTACTTTATCAGAGTGTACTGGAACAAACACGAAGAATTATCGATGATGTGAGTACCGATGAAATGTTTAAAGTGTTAAGGCTTCGTGCACGTCCTAAAATCCTTCTGGCATCAACCTATGAAGAAGCTATCAGCATCATTTCTAAATATAAGGAAAATCTGCTTTGCCTGATTACGGACGTTATTTTTGAACATAATGGAAAAGCAGATCCCAGAGCCGGTTTTATGCTGGCTTCTTACGTAAGGGAATATCTTGGTGATCTGCCAGTAGTCATTCAAAGTGCTGATAACCAAAATATACACCAGGCGCATGCCTTGAAGGTACATTTTATTAATAAAAATTCCGAAAGCCTCTTGCAGGATATCCGAAACTTCATATCGCATTATCTGGGATTCGGCAACTTCGTATATCGCGATGCCAGCGGAAAGAAAATTGCCGAAGCGGCTTCATTACAGGAATTTGAAAAACTAATAGACACTATCCCTGCCGAATCGCTTGTATACCATGGTAAGCGAAATCATTTTTCCCTCTGGCTGATGGCGCGAGGCGAAATTAAAATTGCCAAAATGATTCACCCGGTAAAGGTGACGGATTTTGGCTCATCAAATGAATTCCGGAATTACCTGAAATATGTTATCAAGAAATACCGTAACGAATCACAAACCGGCAAAGTCATTCCGTTTGAAAAGGATATCATTATTGACGAAAGCAATATCATAAGCCTTGGTACGGGAGCCCTTGGAGGGAAGGGAAGAGGGCTTGCCTTTATCAATACCATTATTTATAATCTCAATTTCAATGAAATTTTGCCGGGAATGAATATCAGCACTCCCAGAACATTTATTATTGGTACAGACGAATTTGATCTCTTCCTCGAAAAAAATAACCTTCATCAGATTATATACAGCGATATTCCTTATCGTCAGCTTCAGGAAATTTTCCTGAAATCGGATCTGTCCTACGAACTTGAGAAAAAACTGAAATCTCTTTTACGTATCATCCAGAATCCAATTGCAGTGCGTTCTTCAAGCCTTTTTGAGGATGCTACGTCTCAGCCTTTCTCCGGGATATTTGCCACCTATCTTCTACCTGATAATTATCCTGATTTTGACGTACGGTTTCATCAACTGGAACAGGCAATTAAGCTTGTATATGCTTCAGTTTATTCAGACCATGCGCGGGCCTATTTTAAAGCAGTTGACTATAAAATCGAGGAAGAAAAAATGGCGGTTGTTATTCAGGAAGTAGTTGGAAACCGTTACGGACAATACTTTTATCCTCATATCAGTGGTACAGCACAATCACATAACTATTATCCAGTTGCCAGCATGGAAGCGGAAGATGGTTTTGCAGTAGCGGCCCTTGGGCTCGGACATTATGTGGTCGGGGGTGAAGTGGCCTATCGGTTTGTTCCCCGTTATCCTGACGTAGAAATTATGCCGGTAAAAGACCTGGTTCAGCATTCGCAAAGAGAGTTTATTGCCCTTGATCTCTCCCGCATGGAGTTCGATCTGATGGAAGAAGGTGAGCAAACCTGCCTGGCGCGTTTGCCCATTTCTGAAGCCGAGAAACATGGAACACTCCTGCATCTGGCCAGTGTGTATGACCCGGTTAATGATCGTCTCGACCCGGGACTTACTTCACAAGGTCCCAGGGTGATCAACTTTGCTGATATTCTTAAGTATAATTATATGCCTCTGGCCAGAGCTATCGATCTGATGCTCGACATTATGCGTGAGGCTGTGGGCGGCCCTGTCGAAATCGAATTTGCAGTCGATGCATCGATGAAAAACGGGAAACGACCTGTGTTTTACCTTCTTCAGCTTAAACCAATGTATGGAAGTGCTGAAGACTTTAGTTTTAACCCCGGTGACCTGCCGGAAAATCTCGTACTGCTGCGATCCGGTAAAAGTATGGGAAATGGAAAGATCGATGATGTTACCGAAATAGTTTATGTTGATCCCGATAGGTTTGATAAAACCAGAACACCCGAAATAGCAAAGGAAATTGAACTGATCAATGCCCGATTATTAGCTGAACGAAAAAAATACATACTCATTGGGCCGGGGCGATGGGGCTCACGAGACAGATTCGTCGGAATTCCTGTCGTCTGGCCGCAGATTTCCAATGCCAGAGTGATTGTTGAAACCAGCCTCGAAGATTTTCCGCTCGATGCATCACTCGGTTCCCATTTCTTTCATAATATTACTTCAATGAATATCGGGTATTTCTCGGTACAGCATGCTTCAGGGTTCGATAAAATACAATGGGATACCTTGAAAAAGTTTCCTTATAGCAACGGGGGAAATTTTGTACGGCATGTCTCCCTGCCTTCGCCAGTTACCGTTCTAATGGATGGTAAAAAACGGATTTCGGTTATTGTGCTTAACGGATTACACCTATGAGTAAGAAACTATTGCAACTGGGCCAGAGAATGGACTTTTCCCAGTCTGCTTTCAATGAGCTGATGCAGGAACGAATACGAAGGGTGTTGATTATCTGTTCCAATTATGATTTCTATATGCTCGAAGAAGACGGCCGGATTGATGAGCAGATTTTTAATGAGTATGTTTCCCTGAACCTGCGTTACCCTCCGGTTTTTGTTCATGCCGACTCAGCAAAACAGGCTTTCGAAATCCTGGCAAGTGACAAAATTGACCTGGTAATTGAAATGCTGAGTATTGGAGATGTTGACACCTTTGAGCTGGCCCGCCTTATTAAAAACAAGTACCCCGGTATTCCTATCGTTGTACTAACCCATTTCAGCCGGGAAGTGTCCCTTCGACTCCAAAACGAAGATCTCAGCGCTATCGACTACGTTTTCTGCTGGCTTGGAAATGCAGATTTGCTGGTAGCCATTATCAAACTGATTGAAGACCGTATGAACGCCGAACACGACGTGGAGAAAGTCGGTGTTCAGGTGATTATTATGGTGGAGGACTCAGTAAGGTTCATTTCGTCATACCTCCCCAACCTTTACAAGATAATCCTCAAGCAGAGCCGGGAATTTATGAAAGAGGCCCTGAACGAACACCAGAAAATGTTGCGTATGCGCGGCCGGCCTAAAATTCTTCTGGCCAATAATTATGATGACGCATTGGCTCTATATAACAAATTCAAATTCAACCTTCTGGGAATTATTTCGGATGTGAGTTTCCGCAAATCACGCAATCCTGATCCCGAAACCAAGGAAGGATTTCTGTTATGCAAAACCGTGCACGCTGAAGATCCCAATATTCCTTTCCTTTTCCAGTCATCGGATGTTGCTAACGAAAAAGTGGCGGCTGAACTTGGCGCCGGCTTTATTTATAAAGGTTCCAAAACACTTTCCATCGAATTACGCAATTATGTTATAAGGAATTTCGGCTTCGGTGATTTCATTTTCCGAAATCCCGATACCCTGGAAGAAGTGGCGCGGGCAACTGACCTTCAGTCCTTGCAGAACCTCATCCTGAAAATCCCTGACCAGGTTCTTCTATACCATGCCAGCCGCAATGAAATTTCAAAATGGCTTAACGCCAGGGCTTTGTTCCCTATTGCCCAGATCTTTAAGTTTCTGAAGCCTGAAGATTTTCAGAGCCTTGACGAAATGCGAAAATTTATTTACGATGCCATTGCCAGCTTCCGTATCAGCAAAGGGCGAGGCGTAATTGCCGAATTCGACAAGGAAACGTACGACGAGTATTTGATTTTCTGCAGGATAGGTGAGGGCTCCATAGGAGGGAAAGCCCGCGGACTGGCTTTCCTCGATTCCATTGTAAAAAAATACCAGCTTCTCTATAAATACAACAACGCCCAGGTAACCATACCCAGGTCGGTGGTTATCGGTACCGACATTTTCGAGGAATTCATGGAAAACAATGACCTGTATAAAATTGCTCTGACCGATCTGCCTGATGACGAAATCCTTCGTCATTTCCTGGAGGCAAGTCTTCCGGGCCGTATTTTTCAGGATCTGTACGTACTGGTTGATTTTATAAGGAATCCGGTAGCCATCCGTTCTTCGAGCAAGCTGGAAGATTCGCACTATCAGCCATTTGCCGGAATATACAGCACCTACATGGTACCGCGGATTCCTGATAACGCGCGCATGATTCACATGATGGCAAATGCCATAAAGGCTGTGTACGCTTCGGTTTATTATAGGGCTAGCAAAGCTTATATGGCCGCCACCTCAAATATTATCGACGAAGAAAAAATGGCCATCATCATTCAGGAGGTATGCGGTTCAAGGTATGGAAACCATTTTTATCCCACCTTTTCAGGTGTTGCCCGATCCATCAATTTTTATCCTCTGTCACCTGAGAAACCGGAAGATGGCATTGTAAGCGTGGCATTCGGACTTGGAAAGTATATCGTCGACGGAGGAACATCCCTGAGGTTTTCGCCCAGATACCCAAAAAAAATACTTCAGCTGAGTTCACCTGAAACAGCCCTGCGCGAAACGCAGAAATTGTTCTATGCCATTGACCTGACACAATCGGAGTTTATTCCCACAACTGACGATTCAGCCAATTTGCTGAAGCTGTCTGTAAAAGATGCAGAACGTAATCCAATCTTCCGGCATGTGGCTTCAACCTACGACCTGGAATCCGGCACCCTGCGCGACGGAATTCAATCGCACGGGAAACGCATTGTAACCTTTGCCGGTATACTTCAGCATAACACCTTCCCATTGGCTGAAATACTTATGGAAATCCTGCAGATTGGCCAGCGGGAAATGAACAATCCTATTGAAATTGAGTTTGCCGTAAATCTGGACGTTCCGCGAAACGAACCAGCTGTGTTTAACCTGCTTCAGATACGTCCCATTGTTTTGAGCGAACAAACCAGAACCATCGAAGTAAAACCCGGTGAAGCAAAGAATATCATTGCTTTTTCTGAAATGGCGCTCGGTCATGGTATCTTTGAGAACCTTTACGATGTAATCTATCTGAAACCTGAGGCGTTCAATGCATCAAAAACCAGTCTGATCGCGGAACGGATTGAAAAACTCAATCAGCAGATGAAAGCGGAAAAGAGGAATTATGTTTTGATCGGGCCGGGTCGCTGGGGATCTTCTGACCCCTGGCTTGGAATACCCGTCAAATGGCCACAGATATCAGAAGCGCGCATCATTATTGAATCAGGCCTTGACCAGTATCGAATCGATCCCAGCCAGGGGACCCACTTCTTTCAGAATCTTACATCTTTCCATGTGGGCTACATGACGGTAAATATGCACCGTAACGAGGGGAAGACGGACCTAGACTTCCTGAACCAGTGGCCGGCAGTTTATGAAGATGAATTCATCCGGCACGTAAGGTTCAATAAGCCACTTGTGGCAAAAATTGACGGCCGGAGAAACATTGGAATTATCTATTATAATTGATGCCATTATTTTCCATCTTTTGCTTTTCTGACGCTATAGACTGCTGATGGTAAGCTTGGTTTTGAGCCAATTACAAACTTCCGACTTCATTGTGTTGCTAAACATATTGATGTTATATTAGGTGTATATCGTTGTTTATCAATTTGTTAACTTATTTTATGTTGCATAAAATTGAGCAAAGTCATGTCCTGATTTGTACAACCTTTGCCGAAACCACCTATTTTAGCATCATAATTGTCTGACTTTTAGTAATCTTAGGTTGCCTCTGTTGGTAGATCAGAGGATATATAAAAAGGTACAACAAGGGCAGGTAGAATAAGTATTTAACACGCTTTAAAAAACTAAATATTATGAATGTTGACAAAATTATGCATGACCTGATGCAGAAACATCCCGGAGAAAAGGAGTACCATCAGGCTGTTCGTGAAGTTCTCGAATCTATTGAAGAAGTGTACAATGAAAATCCCCAGTTTGAATCAGCTGGTATAATTGAGCGCCTCATCGAACCTGATCGCGTGCTGATGTTCAAAGTTCCCTGGGTGGATGATGAAGGCAAGGTACGTGTGAACCTGGGTTACAGAGTACAGTTCAACAATGCCCTGGGGCCCTACAAAGGCGGGCTTCGCTTTCACCCAAGCGTGAACCTGAGTATACTTAAATTTCTCGGATTTGAACAGATTTTCAAAAACAGCCTTACTACTCTGCCCATGGGTGGGGCCAAAGGAGGTTCAGACTTTGATCCCAAAGGGAAATCGCAGGCCGAAATAATGCGTTTTTGCCAGTCATTTATGCTGGAACTCTGGAAACTGATAGGTCCTGAAATGGATGTACCTGCCGGAGACATTGGGGTTGGAGGACGTGAAATTGGGTATTTGTATGGTATGTACAAAAAACTTACTCATGAACATAACGGGGTTCTAACAGGAAAGGGGCTGAACTGGGGCGGAAGTCTGATACGGCCTGAAGCCACTGGCTTTGGAGCTGTTTATTTTGCCAACGAGATGCTGGCAACCATAGGGGAGTCGTTCAAAGGCAAAACAGTAGCTGTATCAGGTTTTGGTAATGTAGCATGGGGTGCAATTACCAAGGCAACCGAACTGGGTGCAAAAGTGGTTACCATTAGTGGCCCTGATGGATATGTGTATGATCCTGACGGTATTTCTGGCGAAAAGATTGACTATCTGCTCGAACTGCGGGCGAGCAATCAGGATATAGTTGCACCTTATGCCCTGGAGTTTCCGGGCAGTCAGTTCTACCAGGGCAAAAGACCCTGGGAGGTGAAGTGCGATATCGCCATGCCCTGTGCAACACAAAACGAGCTCGACAAGGAGGACGCTGCAAAGCTGGTAGCCAACAAATGCTTATGTGTGGCCGAAGGAGCCAACATGCCGTGTACGCCCGAAGCCATTGAAATCTTTCAGAAGAACAAGTTGCTGTTTGCACCCGGAAAGGCAGTGAATGCAGGCGGGGTAGCAACCTCGGGACTTGAAATGGCGCAGAATGCCATGAAGTTGAATTGGGGCAGGGAGGAAGTTGACCGTCGTCTGCACGAAATTATGCGCAATATCCACTCAGCCTGCGTCAAATACGGGAAGCAGGATGACGGATATATTGACTATGTAAAGGGAGCCAACATTGCCGGCTTTCTGAAGGTGGCCAATGCCATGCTCGATCAGGGTATAGTCTGAAAAAATATTTATCAGCCGGTTGGTCATCACCACCAGCCGGCTGACAAAAAATTCCTTCCCCAACTATTGAAAGGCCAGGTCATAAGATATTCGGGGCATTAAAATGTCCGTATGTTTCATCGTCCCGGGAAGTTTATCCTTTCTATATAGTGGAATATGTAAATATTTTACATTTTTAACTTTTTTCTCATTTATTTGTCGTACATTTGCCCCTGATCAGCGCTGATTGAAAAGGTCAGTATTCTCCGCCGGAATTTCTTCCCGGGTTTATTTTCCTCCAATTCTGCCTCCTGATTAATTGTTTTATTAATTTATTAATTTTTTTATGAACATTTTTGTTGCAAATCTGAGTTTTAAAATTCAGGATCAAGGTCTCCAGAAGATTTTTGAACAGTATGGTGAAGTTTCTTCAGCCAAAGTGATTACCGATCGTGAAACCGGCCGTTCAAAAGGCTATGGTTTTGTTGAAATGCCCTCTGATGAGGATGCTCTGGCAGCCATTCGGGCACTTGACGGAAGAGACCTGGAAGGGAAAGCTGTTGTTGTAAAACAGGCCCGCCCCCGTGAAGAATTCAAAAACAACTACAGGAAAAGCAGATATTAAAAGCATTTTTCCATTCTGAATTGTACGCCGGATGAATAATCCGGCGTTTTTTTTGCAGACGGTTATTATCCCTTGATTTCGATTTTATTCTGGGAACAGAATGAAAGTATGCAGGACAGGTTAATTTATCATTATAATCTGACCATCTTACCCTTGTACTGTGGGCATTCTTTCAAAATGAAATAGAATCTTTCCTGTGTCATCATTTAAACAAAACAATTCATTGTTTTAAATCTTTCAAAGTTGAAATGCTTCTAATTATTATCGTTCCGTCTGTTATATTATAAACTCTTTACCTTAAATCACTTTCAGCAGATACTTTCATATTTTCTAATTCTTTTTTCGAAAAATTTGCAGGCAGCCTATTTTTATTCTATTTATTTATCGTCAAAAGTATGATGCCACCAACAATGAATAAAATACCCAAAATATTAGCAGGATTTATTGTTTCTTTTAGAAAAATCAAGCCAAGAACAGCACCGACCAGGACAGAACCGCCAATGACTATTGGAATACCTATCGAAGCATAAACACCTTTTGAAAAAACAAAAAATGATGTTATTTCAGCCAACCCAACAAAAATACCTGCCTGGATGGCAAACCAAATCCCTTTGGGGGAAATTTCCAGAGGGCTATTCGTCATCTTCATGATGAAAAGAATTACTCCTCCCAGTAATGCCGCAACGATCTGCAGAATAACAGCTCCAACTATCTGATTAATGTGGCCTGACGAAACCTTTATAAAAAAATTATATACTCCATAAAAAACAGCAGTCATTACTGCAAGAGAAATCCAATTTAAATTCATATTTCAACAGATAAAAATTCAGTGATATGAAAATTTATAAATTAATTTTCGTGTTAAGCAAAAATAGCATTCGTTCGGATTTTGTCAAAGGAAAAACAATTTTGGTATGGATTCATTTTACTAAGGAATGATCGCACACTGAGTACCTGTAACTCCATCTACAGATCAAGTCTCCGATTTGGTTTTTTGAGGCTTCCTCGATTTAACAGTACTTAATTATTTCATTATTTTTATCCTATCAATCAGTTTTTAAGACTTTTTACCACAGAGAACACAGAGAAACACTGAGGTTTTCTCTGTGGATCTCTATGTTCTCCGTGGTGAGTTGTTGTTTTTACAACAGAGGACACAGAGGAAGTCTCCATATAATCGGAATTTAATTTAATGGTTATTTTGACAATATTTCTTTATTAAATATCAAATATCGCTATTGCCTATTTTAATGTTGTAGCGAATGCCTCAATTAAGCAAGGTAAAGGGTTTTTAAATTATCCGGATAAATTCTTTATATGCCAAGAAAGCAATTAATACTCTTCCTGGTATTAGATTAAATTTTTACTAAACATAAAAATTCCTTCTACTCTGTCATCAAAATTTTCACGTCTCCAATACCCCCGTTGATGTCAATCCGCATGCGTGGCGCTCTGGTTTCCCAAGCATCATTGTAATAATAACCTCCTTTTTTAACCAATCCGTTCATGTCAATGTTGCCAATGAGTCCCGACAGGGATACCCTTATTCCTGCCGATTGGGGAAGAATAAGTTTCAGAGTTCCAATGCCACAGTTAAATTCTGCATCCAGTTCATCTTTCCTTTTGCCGGAAAGATCAATTGTTGCTTCCCCCACGCCGGCATTAACCTTCAGGGTACTGGCATTAGTGCTTTTCAGATTTACGTTAAATTCACCTGCTCCCAGCGACATAGAAATCGATTTGAGGTTCAGATTGCCAAGTTCAAATTTTCCTTTACCGGCACCCAGGCTGAGGGAAAGATCCATAGGCACTTTCTCGTTCAGGCGGATGGAACAAACGGTGCGGTCGTCGTTGATTTCCTTTAAACCTTCGATTTTAGGCATGTAGAGTTTTGCATACAGGTGATCGCCTGTAAGATCCTGTTTAATCAGAAACCGCCTTTCTTTCCGGTATTTAATGGCAACCTCGGCAAGATCCGATGTGCCGCCTTTTACCGCAAGAATACCTGCAGGGATGCTGATGTCAAGTGAAGTGGTCCGGGCTTTCCCCAGGCCTATTTTTCTGCGTTCTGTTCGGAAAGAATCTTCAGGAAATGCGTTCTGTTCTTCATCAGGGGCAGAATAGGAAAAATCAAAGGTCGTATCGCTTTTTGTTGCGTTGTCTTCGGGTGTGTGCGAATAAATGCAGGAACCCAGAAACAACAGGAATATTAGATGAAAGGGAGGGATTTTCATGGTGTATTGATTATTTGTTTATTTCAGCAAATTGATTCATAAATTCTCCCGCAGAAAGAATTGTGCCATAGGCTTTCAGGGTGGCGAAAACGGTTGCCTGAACTTTTCGCGCGGGAACAGTATCTTTTCCCCACACAAGGGTGCGTGTTGCACAGGCATCCTGAATCACTGTACACCGAAAACCATAGTCGGAAGCAGCTCTGACAGCGGCTTCCAGGCACATGTGGGTTTGCATACCAGCCAGAATCAGATGATGAATTCCCATCTGTTTCAGGTAGTCATACAATTCGGTACCCAGGAAGGAATTGACTTCATTCTTGACAAAAACCTTTTCATCCTTTTCTGGTGCAACCATCGGATGAATTTTCCCTCCTCCCTGGTGCATGACATGAACTACCGGCAAGTTATGCTGACGGAAAAAACGCAGGAGGCCGGAGGCTACGTTCACAGCCTCATCGGATCCTTCGAGAGGCAACCGGCCGCCAGGGAAATAAAATTCCTGTATGTCAATGAGCAGAAGGGCAGTTCCGGTATTTTCTTTTTTCTCTGTCTGCGCCTGCAGGTTAGTTGCAAACAGAACAGCAAGCAGAAGGATGGATGGTTTCATGGGAGGTGAAATAACAGATAAATATAATCCAAATCATAGAAAAATCTCATTCAATGGCTCTTAAAACGGGTCTAATTTTATCTGGCTCATTCGTCTGGTAGAATTTTTAGTTTTCGCAACTATCCTTTCGATTTATGCCTGTGCTTAAAAGCCTGCGAAGTCAACCTGAAATCGGATTTTTCAACACCTCCGGTGTTGCAAAGGTTTGTGTTTCTTATACCATGGATGCAACCATGGACATTGCAGTTCGAAACCTCCGGTTTCGTAACGTTTGTTCTAAACATGAAAAGCAATGGCAAGAAATTAATTTTGTTTCCTAAAAGAAATTTCTCTTCTGAACGATAACCCTATGCGCGCTGACCAAAGCAAAAAAAGGAGTAAGGATAGGCAGAGCGGTAGGGTTTTTGTTTTGTCTTTCTAAAGTAATTAAAGCCCTGAAGGAGTGGCATTATTGCAAGATCTTTAATAAAATTTAATTCCTCTGGTTGGAGCTTACGATATATTTTTCAGAAGATAAAAGGTTATTACAAAACCTTCGCACCGCTCAGAATTCCGCTGATGATGCGCTTCAGTTCAGAATAGGAATTAACCACCGGAAGATCAGGGTAATCGGCCGTTACATTGGCCGGTGGTCGGTACAGAATGCCTGTTTCAGCCTGTTTTAGCATGGAAATATCGTTATATGAATCCCCTATGGCAATAACCTTGTAATTAAGAGATTGCAGTGCCTCCACTACCTTTCTTTTCCCGTCTTTCTGACGCAGGTTATAGTCGGTAATCATACCTTCCTTATTGACGGTAAGGTGGTGACAGAACAGAGTAGGCCGGCCCAGTTTTTCCATCAACGGATCAGCAAATTCAACAAATGTATCGGAAACGATTATCAGCTGGGTGGTTGAACGAAGCCAGTTAATGAATTCTTTAGCCCCCGGCAGGGGATCAATGGAAGAAATTACGTGCTGAATATCGTGCAGGTTGAGATGGTACTTTTCCAGAATGCTCAGCCGTTTTTTCATCAATGCATCATAATCGTTAATATCCCGGGTAGTAAGCTTCAGTTCTTCAATACCGGTTTTTTTTGAAACATTCACCCATACTTCGGGAACGAATACACCTTCAAGATCGGAACATACAATATACATTGCCAGTGATTTTATCAGGAAAACATTTTGAGCAGATACTCTTTAAAAGCGGGGTAATTATTCTCAAGCTGGTCGAATTGTTCTTCCTTTTCGAATATGGTTTTCAACGATTCGGGCAGAGTGGGCAGGACACCCGTTGCTTTTTTTACATACTCAGGGAACTTCCCTGGATGAGCAGTTTCGACAACAATAATAGGAACTTCTTTAGCATGCATATTGTTTTTATGCAAATACTCTTCTGCTCCTTTCCATGCGACAGCTCCATGGGGTTCCAGCATAATTTTTTTCTCTTTCCACACACCGGCCATTGTTTCCAGAGTTTCTTCATCGGAAATGCTTACACCTGTGAAATCATTGCTCATTTTCACCAGGTCGGGCTGCCGGAGAATATTTCCTTTTTCATCCATGACGCCTCCGTATAAAGCCACAAGGCGGGCCATATTGCTGGGATGACCAACGTTCATGGCGCTGGATATACACATCAGGGAAGGAGAAATGATCTTGTAAACTCCGGTATGAAGGTATTCGGGAACTTCTTTATTGGCATTGGTTGCAACAATGAAGCGGAAAACAGGAAGGCCGGTTTCACGTGCCAGGACTCCTCCCATCAGATTGCCGAAGTTTCCGGATGGTACAGAAAAGATAACAGGACTGTCGGGTTGGGAATGCACGCGTGATCCGGCGTAGTAGTAATACACTGTTTGCGGCAGCAGTCGTCCGATGTTGATGGAATTTGCCGAGGAAAGAGGTATGCGGGCAAGTTCAGGATCGGTGAAGGCTTGTTTTACCAGAGCCTGGCAATGATCGAACTTTCCGTTGATTCCTGCAATGTGCACATTGCCGTGCAGAGTGGTCATTTGCCGCCGCTGCACTTCGGATACTTCACCGAGGGGAAAAAGAACCACCACGTCAATATGTTCCAGTCCGTAAAAAGCATTGGCCACGGCACTGCCGGTATCGCCTGAGGTGGCGGTAAGAATCACCATGCGCCTTTTTTCCTTTGCCATGAAATAATTCATCATACGGGCCATTAGCCGGGCGGCAAAGTCTTTAAACGAAGCAGTAGGACCTTGATCGAGCCTCAGGATATATAGATTGTCGCCAGCTGGTTCCACCGGGACATCAAAGGTATAGGCGTCGCGGCACATGGCCATTAGGTCTGCAAAGGGAATGGTGTCTCCAAGAAAGGCTGACAGCACGTGGGCTGATATTTCATAATAGGCCATGCCTGGGAAGCGGCTTCTCAGCTTTTCCCCGATAGCCGGAATGCGGTCGGGCATATATAGCCCTTTATCGGGAGCAAGTCCGCGCAGCAGTGCTTCTTCAAACGTCACCTTCGGGGTTTTCAGGTTGGTGGAAAAGTATTTTATTGCATTGATCCCTTTCTCTGCCGTCATTTCCGTTTTCATTTCTTCATGCATATTCAGAAGTTTTAAATGCTGGCCACCCGGATAATGTCGGCAAAGACCCCGGCAGCCGTTACATCGGCACCTGCTCCGTATCCCTTAATTACCATAGGAAATTCTCTGTACCGTTCTGTGGTGATCATGATGATATTGTTGCTTCCGGCCAGTTCGTAAGCAGGATGGGAGGAGTCGACTTCCAGCAGGCCGACAGAAGCTTTTCCTTCATTCATTGTGGCGAAGAAGCGCCAGCGTTTACCCTTTTCGGCCAGTTCCTTTCTTTGTTGTTCAAAACCGGCGTCATATTTTTTTACGGTATTCCAGAAATCGTCCAGCGAACCTTCAAAGCAGTCGGCCGGTAGGAAGGGTTTGATTTCGACGTCCTTTTCCTCAAGAGGGTAACCGGCTTCGCGCGAAAGGATCAGGATTTTCCTGACAACATCTTTTCCGCTCAGGTCGATGCGCGGATCAGGTTCTGAATAACCCTTTTCCTTTGCCCGCCTGATGGCTTCGCTCATGGGCACGTCAGGGCCAATTTCGTTGAAGATGAAATTCAGTGTCCCCGACAATACTGCCTGCAGTTTAAGGATTCTGTCGCCGCTCAGAATGAGGTCGTTCATGGTGTTGATAACAGGAAGCCCGGCACCCACATTGGTTTCAAAGAAAAACCGCACATTGCGGGCCTGAGCTTTAGTTTTAAGTTCCCTGTAATGTTCATAGGGTCCCGAACAGGCAATCTTGTTCGCGGCCACCACTGAAATGAAGGCATCAAATAGTTGCGGGTAAACAGAGGCTACTTCACTGCTTCCTGTGCAATCAATGAAAACTGAGTTACGCAGATTCAGCCTTGCTATGGTTTTACAAAACTCATGAATGTCAGATCGTTCTCCCAAATTTTCGAGGATGTAGTCAACCTGGCCCGGATGCAATCCTTTTTTGTCAATTACCATCTTGCGCGAGTTGGCAACACCGATCAGGTTCAGTTTTAGTTTGTGTGAAGCCATCAGTTTTTCTTGCTGTGCAGAAAGTTGCTGGAGGAGACTTTTTCCAACCACTCCTGTGCCGGCAAGGAAAAGGTTAAGTTCCTTATATGTTGAAAGGAAAAATCCTTCATGTATGACGTTAAGAGCCTTTTTCAGGCTGCTGTTTTTAATCACCACGGAAATGTTCAGTTCGCTGGAACCCTGAGCGGTGGCAACAACATTAATACCATTGCGTCCCAGGGCGCGAAACAGGGTAGCTGAAATGCCCGGGGTATTTTTCATCTTTTCCCCCACAATGGCAATGATGGACATGTCGTTTTCAATGGTAACCTTCAGTTCGCCATTCTGGGTCATTTCTCTTTGAAATTCAGCCTTGATGGCTTTTTCTGCCTTCTTCGAATCGGCCGGTACCACAGCAAAGGAAATAGAATATTCTGATGAAGCCTGGGTAATAAGGATTACGTTCACCCGGGCTTCGGCCAATGCTTTAAAAAGGCGCATAGATGTTCCGCTCACACCCACCATGGCTGTTCCCTGGAGGGTGATCAGGTCTACGTGGTCAATGGATGAAATGCCTTTGATAGGAGAACGTGTTGGGCCGTTGGGTTCACTGCTAATCAGTGTGCCTTTGGCTTCGGGGTTGAAAGTATTTTTGACGTAAACAGGTATATTCTTATTGTAAACAGGGCGTAGGGTAGGAGTATAGATCACTTTGGCTCCGAAATGCGAAAGCTCGATGGCTTCTGCATATGTTAGATGTTCAATGGCATAAGCTTTTTCAACCTTGCGTGGATCAGCTGTCATGAAACCATCCACATCAGTCCATATTTCCAGAGCTTCTGCATCCAGGGCGGCAGCAATGATGGCAGCGGTATAGTCCGATCCGCCTCTTCCGAGAGTGGTAGTTTCATTAAGTCTTGTACTGCCGATGAAACCGGGAACAATGGCGAATTTTTTAAGCCCGTGAAACTCCGTTTTCAGCAGAGAGTTGGTAAGGTCAAAATCGACAGCCGCATTCCCGAATTGTTCGTCGGTTTTAATGGCATAGCGAATGTCGGTAAAAACAGCTCCCTGCACAATCTGGGAAATAATGTATGCAGAGAGCAGTTCCCCGAAACTCAGGATATGATCTAGAGTCCTTTTACTCAGTTCCTGAAGCAGGAACACTCCTTCGAGCAGGGAAGCCAGTTCGCCGAACATCTGTTCTACTGTCTGAACCGTCGCTTCTGTTTTTTCGTCAGGTATTAGATAATGGATTACATCCAGATGGCGTTTTTTTAAAAGCTTAAATTCGCTCCGGAAATCTTCCTTTCTTCTGGCGGCCATTTCCCCAAGTTGCATAAGATCATCTGTGACTCCGCGGAAGGCAGAAACAACAATTACACAGGGCTCTTTTCGGAGCTCAATGATCTTTTTTACTCCACGGATTCGTTCGGGAGAACCTACCGAAGATCCGCCAAACTTGAGAACTTTCATTTTTGCTACACTAAAATTCTATCTTGAGCCGGGCATCAGGTATGGGCATCTCATCGGGTGTGCATTGCCGTATTTCTATTTTTCTTTAACTGTAATTACTTGATTTACAGAAAGAAAATATTTTTAAAAAACCGGCAGTTACCCGATGACCGGTTCAAAGCATACAAAAATATGCTTTATAACACATTTTTCAAAAGATTATGCTATGATTTTCGGGGAAGAAGAAGAAAATCAGCAAAGCAAAGCACTTTCAACTGAAACAGACGGTTCGATTTTTTTGATAAGGCCCTGCAGTACTTTTCCCGGACCGGCTTCAACAAAGAGAGTTGCTCCGTCGGCCACCATGTTTTTAATGCTTTGGGTCCATTTTACAGGAGAAGTAAGCTGTGCCATGAGATTTGCCCTGATTGTAACGGGATCGGAGGAGGGCATGGCATTGACGTTCTGGTAAATTGGACATAACGGTACCGAGAAACGTGTTTCATTTATAGCCTTGGCAAGTTCTTCGCGGGCAGGTTCCATCAGGGGTGAATGGAAGGCACCACCTACAGGGAGTTTAATGGCGCGTTTTGCTCCGGCGGCTGAAAGTTTTTCTATGGCTTTTTCTATTCCGCTAATGGTACCTGAAATAACAAGTTGTCCCGGACTGTTATAATTAGCCGGGACAACAATATCGTCAATGGATTTACATATATCTTCTACGGTTTTGTCATCCAGACCAAGAACGGCAGCCATAGTGGAAGGCTGAAGTTCACAGGCTTTCTGCATGGCCTGAGCCCGCTTAGAAACTAAGGTAAGGCCGTCTTCGAAAGAGAGAGCGCCGCTGGCAACCAGAGCAGAAAATTCACCCAGGCTGTGCCCGGCTACCATGTCAGGTTTAAAACGGTTGCCCATGCATTTGACCAGTATAACGGAGTGCAAAAAGATGGCAGGCTGTGTAACACGGGTTTGACGAAGGTCTTCTTCAGTACCTCCAAACATAATATCGGTAATGGAAAAACCCAGCAATAAATTTGCCTTTTCAAACAGCTCCTTTGCCAGAGGAGAGGATTCATACAGGTCTTTCCCCATTCCGGGAAACTGTGACCCCTGTCCCGGAAATACATATGCCGTCATAGTGGTAAATTTTGTGCCAAATGTAAAAAATTATTCCGTCAATGGTATGTTATCTTACATGAATATGTTTTATCCCTGCGGCTTATCAAAAGCACTAACCGGTGAATTTATGCAGAGACCCTGCACCGTTCTCATGTATTATGCAGGTCGTGAAAGCAAAGGCAAAAGGTTGTATTTTGTCGAATTGTATTGGGATTTTTCTGATACAAAGGTTGTATTAAACCTGATTCTATTTGGTAATTGGGAACCTTCTGTTTTTTGTCAGAAATTGACATCAGCAGATACCGACAGAAAATGTTCTCTCTTAATGAAGATTCACACCGATCATGTGCATGAATTCAGCGCGGGTAGCCAAGTTATCAAGAAATTCTCCCGAAAAAGCTGATGTGGTGGTAACAGAATTCTGTTTCTGAACGCCACGCATCACCATACACAAGTGCTTGGCTTCAATGACTACGGCTACTCCAAGTGGCTGCAGGGTTTCCTGAATGCAATCACGGATTTGCAGGGTGAGCCGTTCCTGAACCTGAAGTCTTCGGGCAAAGGCATCCACAACCCGGGCAATTTTACTCAGGCCGGTGATATATTCGTTAGGAATATAAGCAACATGAGCTCTTCCAAAAAAAGGAATCATATGGTGCTCACACATGGAAAAAAGCTCAATGTCTTTTACAATTACCATTTCCTTGTAATCTTCCCTGAAACGAGCCGAAGCGAGCATCTTATGCGGATCGAGATGATAGCCGTGTGTAAGGAATTGCATGGATTTGGCCACGCGCAGGGGTGTTCTCCGGAGACCTTCACGACAGGCATCTTCTCCTAAAAGGGTAAGCACTTCAGTGTACATTTCTGACAAACGTTTTGTTACCTCATCGTTATAAACCTCCATTTTATAATACCCGGGTTCCTCGTCTTCGTCAACAAAATACTTTTTATCTTCCATAGGTTGTAAATTATAACGTTAATTTTCCAAAATACTCAACATAATTGTTCTCAGTTTCATGCAGACGCACGGAATGAAGCTGAGCGCCAAGCTGTCTTATCGGTTCCTCCAACTCTTCCCAGATGGCAACGGCTATTTGTTCGGTTGATGCCTGACGGTTTTTCATAAAGGGCACTTCCATGTTCAGGTTTTTATGATCTGCCGGTTCGATGATCCGCTCCCTGATAATGCGGCTGAGGTCTTTCAGATTGACAGTATAGCCGGTTTCAGGGTTTACTTCCCCCTTTACAGTAACGAACAGTTCGTAATTATGTCCGTGCCAGTTGGGGTTGGAACATTTGCCAAAGACTTCAAAGTTTTTTTCATCCGACCATTCAGGCCTGTACAAACGGTGAGCGGCATTGAACCGCTCACGACGTGTAAGATAAACTATCATCTGCGTTAATAATTCTCTTTTGAATGAATCTAAAATCAAAGGTATGGTTAATTTTGTGAATAAACAACGGAGCAAAATGCCTGGTTCGGAAAATGACCTCGGAGGGACTTTAATTGCTGTACCTACAGTACAGGAAGCGGAATCTTTTGCGGCAGCCGAGCTCCTTCCATTTTCATTGGGAACTGTTGCTCCTGGCAGAGTAGGGAATAAGCAGGTAAATATATTGATCACGGGGGTAGGTATTCCCGATGCTATCAATAATCTGGCACTGACTGTAGATAAAGCATTTCTTCCTCACCTGGTGGTTCATGCCGGAATTGCCGGCAGTTACACCAGGTCATATCCGCCTGGAAGTATAGTTCTTGTCCAGAAAGACCGTTTTGCTGATATTGGAGTTTTTCATATCAATCGGATTTATAGTCTCCCGGAACGAAACCTGGCAGGCCGGGATACTTTTCCTTATTCTAACGGATGGATTGAAATTCCCGGAGCTGCCGAATGGGCCAGAAAGCTGGGATTGCCCTTTGTAAAAGCCCTTACTGTTGCCACGGCCTGTTCTCCCCTGCTTAGGAACGAAGGGAATTATCCGGAAGCGGCCATTGAAACAATGGAAGGAGCCTCAGTTGCACTTTTTTGCCGGAGCCGGAACATACCGCTGATTCATGTCCGTGCTGTTTCAAACTTTGTTGGTGAAACCGACAGCCTGAAGTGGGATTTTTTAACTGCTTTCACTACCCTGAAAGAGACGATGGAAAGAATTATTGACGCAATAGATGAAATATGAATAAACTTCAGATACATTTTACTCCTTGCCCGAACGACACATTCATGTTTTTTGCCCTGGTTCACGGGATTGTTGACACTGGCAGTTTTAACTTTGTAATTCATTTGGCTGACATTGAAGAATTGAACCAACTGGCATTTCAGGGCATTCCTGACGTAACAAAAATCAGCATTGCAGCTTTCCCGGCTATATCTGAAAACTATGAACTTTTAACAGCGGGAGCTGCAATTGGTTATGAAAATGGTCCGCTGGTTGTCAGCAGGAAAAAACTGTACCCTGACGAATTACATGATGCTGTGATAACCATTCCGGGAGAGAATACCACAGCCAATTTGCTTCTGACTATGTTGTTTCCTGCAGCGAGAAGAAAGAAGGTCTTTCTTTTCTCTGAAATTGAAGAAGCTGTTCTCGATGGTGAAGCAGATGCCGGACTGATGATTCATGAAACCCGTTTTACATACCAGGAGAAGGGGCTCAGACTGGTCTGCGATCTGGGAAAAGAATGGGTGGCACGGAAAGGAGTGCCCGTCCCTTTGGGCGGTATTGCCATCAGACGCAGCCTGGACAAAAATATTCGGAGAAAATTCAACCAGTTGCTGGAGGAGAGCATAAGGATAGCAAGAAAATACCCGCGTGAACCTCTTGATTACATGAAAAAGCATGCGCAGGAACTGCAGGAAGATGTTATTTACCAGCATGTTCATCTGTACGTAAATTCTTTTTCTGAGGCACTCGGGGAGGAAGGGAAAAGGGCAATAGAAACATTGCTGGAAGAAGGATTCAAGATGGGATTGCTTCCGGGAATCAAAAAACCCTTATTTTTGGACGCTTAACAACCAAAACCAATGATTGTCATTACAGGAGCCGCAGGATTTATTGGAAGTGCCCTCGCACATTACCTGAACGAACAATTTTATAACGATCTTGTGCTGGTAGATGATTTCAGTCGGTCTGATAAAGGCAGAAACCTTGCTGCATTGAAATATACTGCCCTGGTGCCAAGGAATGAATTCGGCCAATGGATTGATACGAACCACAGGCTTGTTCAGTTTGTTTTTCATCTCGGGGCACGCACCGATACAGCCGAATTCAACAAGGATATTTTCAACCGGCTGAACCTGAATTATTCGAAAATGGTATGGTTAAAGTGCGTGCAATACGGTCTTCCTCTGGTATATGCCTCGTCAGCAGCGACCTATGGCATGGGAGAAAATGGCTACCGCGATGATCATGCTATTGTCCCGCTTCTTAAGCCTTTGAACCCATATGGCGAGTCAAAAAACGAATTCGATAAATGGGTTCTTTTACAGAAAGAAACTCCCTATTTCTGGGCGGGTTTTAAGTTTTTTAATGTGTACGGTCCCAATGAATACCACAAAGGGAGGATGGCTTCGGTGGTGTTCCATGCATTCAGACAGATACGAGACACCGGAAAAATGAAACTCTTCCGTTCGCACAGGGAGGATGTTAAAGACGGAGAACAGAAAAGGGACTTTATATACGTCAAGGATGTCGTCAGAGTTCTGTTCTATTTTATGCTCCATCGCAAGGATTCTGGTATATATAATCTTGGAACGGGTAATGCCCGCAGTTTCCTCGATCTTGCAAGGAATGTTTTCAGGGCCTTGGGAAAGGAAGAATTTATCGAATTTATTGATACACCTGCTGATATCCGCGATAAATATCAGTATTTTACCGAAGCCGACATCTCAAAACTCCGGAAAGCCGGATACAATGATGCATTCTATTCCCTTGAAGAAGGGATTTTCGATTATGTAACCCGTTATCTGATGCCGGATAAATGTTACGGGGAGTAATCTCTCTCTGGTCAGCTCTTTGCCATTTTGTTCAGTTCATCCACAACGGCAGCTATCTCTTCCTGTGTCAGCCCCTTTTCAAGGGCTGCTTCTTCTAGTGTGCCCCATATAGGTTCGCCGCATACAATGCATTGGATTCCTTTTTCACTTAAAAACTTAACTGATGAAGGCACCCGATGAATAAGTTCCTCAATGGAAATGGTTTTGTCAATGGTTTTCTCTGGATTACTCATATAAGTATTAATTGTTTTTCAGTAGATTATTTCCCTGAAGCGATATTTTGTCAATCTCAAAGATAGAATAA
This sequence comes from uncultured Bacteroidales bacterium, assembly GCA_964548125.1. Taxonomy (GTDB): domain Bacteria; phylum Bacteroidota; class Bacteroidia; order Bacteroidales; family JAAYUG01; genus JAAYUG01. The sequence continues at coordinate 36,724 of CAZJQN010000017.1, forward strand.
TTGTAAATCTTCATTTTATTGATGTACTCGTATTCAGATGACTTCTCAAAAACTGGCTTTTGATTTTCATAGAAATAAATTGCCATGTCATTGTAACGATATACAAATGGCAGTTAAATTGCTTTTCATAGTAATCGAGGAAAGAATAGGAATGATTGAAACAAACTACCCATAATGCCGTAAAAAGAAAATTGAAAGAATAAGCAATAAGGAAATGACCAGTCTAATAGATTGTAAAACAAATATTTAAAGCGAATCCTAAATTATCTTAAGCTAACGATTAAACTTTTACTTTTAAAATACATCAAAGGAACAAACAAATTTCAAAAAGTATGTTGAACAAAAATTTCTCAGTTATGAAAACTAAAAATCTGTTTGCAGTTCTATTTCTTGCAGGTGCCTTCCTTGCAGGAATGACTTCCTGTTCAAAGGATACCAAAGATGTAACAAATACAGATGCTCTGGCGGTTGCACAGGATGATGCTCTGGCGGCTAACCTTTATGATGATGCTCTGGCTGAAACCGATCAAGTGAATGTGGAAGCCGATGCCAATGGATTCAGCAATGATGCACTTAAGTCATCTTACCTTACTGGTTCCAAAACTATTGTGATTGATAAACCAGATACGGTAAATTTCCCCAAAAGAATAACTGTTACATACCAGAACTGGGTAGGACCAAACGGCAGGGAGAAAAATGGAACCATTTATATCACAGTTAACAAACGGTGGATGCGTGAAGGATATGTGCGTACGGTAACGTTTGAGAATTTCAGTATCAACGGTTATAAAATCGAAGGAACAAAGACTATCAGCTATTTAGGCTTTGTAGATGGAAAGCCTACCATTACCGTAAAGCTTGAAAACGGCAAAATTATTACTCCCGGTGGAAAAACCATTCAGCATCAGCGTCAGATAACTCGCACCTGGGAGTATGGATGGCAATCACCGTTATGGATTTGGGATGATGCGTGGTTTGTTACTGGTTCGGGAAGCGGGGTTGACAGAAATGGTTTTGCTTATGCTTATTCTATAAAGGAAGCTCTTCAGTTCCATGTGGGTTGTCCCTGGGCCAAGGCTGGTGTAATTGAAATAGTGATTGAAGGGAAGAAAACGGTAACCATTGATTTTGGCGATGGAACCTGCGACCGGAAGTTTACGGTAACAATTGATGGTCAGGCCACAGAGGAAAACGGACTGGAAGGTTCTGAAGGGGGAATTTAACACCTTGCTCTGTTATTTCTTCGTTTCCAGAACCATTACAAAGTTATTTCAGTAATATTTGAATTCTGGCACGGAGGTTTGGAAAGAAGAAAAGGAGTCAATAAAAACAGGGGATACCAAAAGTATCCTCTGTTTTTTTTAGAAGTCAGAGATATTTATCGGTTATTACGATGCTTAATTAAGCGCTAAATTAATAAGATTATGCTCCTGAGACGATTTGCAGATGAACGGTTCATGAGCAACGAGTTTCTATTTCTGTCCTCTGCAAACCGGGTTATTAAGGATAATATGCTGGCTGTCTTTAAGCTGAAGAATCTCGTGGAGTTTTTGCTTGTTCATTGATGCACGGGGTCTGGTAGCAAGTCCGGTACCGGCACAGAACAGGGCTATATTCTGGGAAACAATTCCTGCATCAATCGAAGCGGTGAGAAGTTTTGTAGAGTCTGTTCCATATTTGAACCGGGAGATATCGGAAACCAGCAGGCAGATAACGGGCGCCTTTGCTACTTCAGCCTGGCGATCAGCGGCATAGGTTCTGAAATCACCTTCCTTTATCAGTTTGAGTTCATGACGTGGAGCATCGTACAGATAAGCACCCTGACGGAGAAGAACATATACATCAATATCCTGTGAGTTCATAGCAGAAGGATAGGTCCTTTTTCCTGTTTCCGGCCTGTTTACACCGGCAGCTGCCCAGAGGAGATCTGACAGATCCTGAAGCGTAAGGGAGGTTGTATCCCAGGATGTGGTTGAGGCCCTGAGAGCAAAGGCCTTCATTACCGGCAAACCCCTGTCGGCCGAAGGGGAATTCAGACGGATGGTTGCGGTTTGTGCCATTCCCATAGTGGTTGTAATAATAACCATGACAGTGGTAAGAAAGGTTCTCATAACGATAAAGATTTTTGACTAAAATTAAAATACATTATTGAATGTCCGGATGGAATTTTTTCGCATATCAATCGCCTGTCATTATATTTCTTTCGGAAATCTTCAGTAATCAAAGGTTGCAAAAAAATTTTTTAGGTATAAGAATACTTAACGAATACTTTTTTGATTTTCGCCTTCCTCTGAGTAAAGATTCCGGGTAAATGGCATGAAGAACAATCACAGATAAAATTCACAGATGCACACAGATTTTACTCAGAAATTTTCAGTTTTGCTTCTGTGCTGTGTTTGCAGTAAGCTGTGAATTCTATGGTTATTATATTCTGGTAACCGCATTTCATCAGGTATTGAACTTTTTTATGGTCCGGTTGTTTTTATTTAAAATCATTCTAAACAACTTTAAATACATAAATATGGCTTTCGAACTTCCTAAATTACATTATGATTACAAGGCGCTTGAACCGTATATTGATGCCATGACGATGGAAATCCATCACACTAAGCACCATGGCGCCTATACCAATAATCTTAATGCTGCCCTGGCAGGAACTCCCGGAGAAGGTTTATCCATTGAGGAAATTCTGCGGAATGTTTCTAAATACCCTGTTGCCGTACGCAACAACGGAGGCGGATTTTATAACCATAACCTGTTCTGGCGCTGGCTCTCACCCAACGGTGGCGGACAACCATCCGGTGAGCTGGCCGAAGCCATTGACAGGTATTTTGGATCTTTTGAAAAATTCAAGGAAGAGTTTTCAAAGGCAGCTGCCGGTCGTTTCGGTTCAGGATGGGCCTGGCTGGTAAAAGATTCTTCCGGAAAGCTTACAATCGGTTCAACGCCCAACCAGGATAATCCGCTGATGGATGTTTCCGAGCTGAAGGGAACCCCGATTCTCGGACTCGATGTGTGGGAACATGCTTATTACCTTAAATACCAGAACCGGAGACCGGAGTATATTTCCGCTTTCTGGAATATTGTGAACTGGGATGAAGTAGCCCGACTTTATAAAGCATAAAATTTAACAGAGATTAGTCAATAGAAACACAATAAAATATATAAACAACTTGTTTCTATTGACTTATCGAGGTAACCCCGACTTATCAA
>CAZJQN010000018.1:0-39657 GCA_964548125.1 uncultured Bacteroidales bacterium
GACGGATGGCTGTCTCCATTTCTTCACTCGTTTTTCCAGTACCGGTGTTTTCAAATTTTATAAGCCTTGATTTCACCGCCTGAAAAAAGGCTATTTCATCTTTAATATTCATAGCTTTCTCGTGTGGTACGGCAATGGAGAAAGCCCTTGAAAGGGCGGTAACCTCATCGATAAAACGTTTCTTTCCATTTTCCTGTGATAGAATATGCTCTTCCGCAGCAAGAATAATGGATAATTTCTTGCTTGTATCTACAGTGAAATAGTCTTTATAAGAAAAACCATGGAACATCTGCTGCACCACTTCCAGTTTTTCGAGCATCAACGCTACTGCCTGTTCCTGAGTGGTTGCAGGATCACCTCTGCCTCCAGCATCAGAATAAAATGATAGGGCTTTCTTTAAATCCGCAGCAATTCCGAGGTAATCGACAACCAGCCCACCTGTTTTATCTTTATATACCCGGTTTACCCGTGCAATAGCCTGCATCAGTGTATGCCCCTGCATGGGTTTATCAATGTAAAGGGTATGGAGGGGAGGGGAATCAAACCCTGTAAGCCACATGTCGCGGACAATAACGAGCTTGAGTTCATCAGCAGGATCTTTCATCCGGTCAGCAAGGATCCGGCGCTCTTCCTTGGTAGTGTGATGTCTGGCAAGTTCGGGACCATCTGAAGAAGCGGCAGTCATTACCACTTTAATGACTCCCTTTCGTAAATCGTCGCTATGCCAGCCGGGTCTTAAGGCAATAATCTCTTTATAGAGTTCCACAGCAATACGGCGACTAATGGTTACAATCATACCTTTACCGTCAATTACTGCGAGACGACTTTCGAAATGGCTGACAATGTCCCGGGCAATTTGCTTAATTCGGTTGGCGCTCCCAATAATAGCTTCTAATTGTGTCCACTTAGCTTTAGCTTTCTCAGTTTCTGAAAGCTCATCCTGTTGAAGTTCTTCATCTAATTCCTGAATGAGTTTTTTCCCTTCTTCGCTTAAAGCGACTTTGGCCAACCTGCTTTCGTAATAAATACGTACTGTAGCACCATCTTCAACAGCCTGAGCAATATCGTAGATATCAACATAGTTTCCGAAAACCGCGGGTGTGTTTTTATCGGTGGTTTCGATAGGTGTACCCGTAAAACCAATATAGGTGGCGTTTGGAAGTGCATCTCGCAAATATTTGGCAAAGCCGTATACTGTTTTTTTGCCAATAACCCTTCCGCTGGCATCTTTCTCATCAATGATTTTTGCCTTAAAACCATAATGGGTACGGTGAGCCTCGTCGGCAATCACGATAATATTCCTGCGGTCTGAAAGCGTTTCGTACACATTGCCATCATCAGGCTGGAACTTCTGAATGGTGGTAAAGATAACTCCACCTGAAGCAACTTTTAAAAGCGATTTCAGATGTTCACGACTCTCGGCCTGCACCGGATCCTGCCGTATAAGCTGTTTACATGCTGCAAAGGTATCAAAAAGCTGATCGTCAAGATCGTTGCGATCAGTAATAACCACAACCGTCGGGTTATCCATCACAAGCACAATCTTTCCGGTATAGAAAACCATGGTAAGCGATTTACCAGCACCCTGGGTATGCCATACAACACCGCCTTTTCTATCACCCACTGGCTGGGATTTGACCCCTGCCAGACCATAATTTTCTGGTGATTCACGAACCAGCAGTGGCAGGTTGTGATTTTGTAGTGGCAGGTCTCGACCTGCCACTACGACAGGGTTTACATTTACAAAACCTGAAGCCCGCAGGGTCGATTCTACCGCACGGTTTACCGCATAGTACTGGTGATAGGCAGCCATTTTTTTCACAGTTTGAACCGTGATCATGCCCGTTGCTTTGTCTTCTTTTTTTGATTTTTCAAAAACAATAAAATGGCGAATCAGATCGAGCAGGGTTTTCTTATTCAGCATGCCCTGAATCAGGACTTCCAGTTGACTCACGAGACGCGAAGCCTCGACTTTTCCATCAGCGGTTTTCCATGCCATAAAGCGGTTAAAGTCAGAAGAAATGGTTCCAGCTCTTGCCTCGAGGCCGTCGGAAATAACGAGAAACCCGTTGTAAGTAAAGAGCGACGGAATCGCTTCTTTATAGGTTTGTAATTGCTGAAAAGCTGAGTGTACCGTAGCATTTTCGTCGGCCGGATTTTTAAGTTCCATTACCACGAGAGGAATTCCATTTACAAACAGAACAATATCGGGCCGTTTGTTGATATGATTTTCGATAACCGTATATTGATTGAGCACTAAAAATTCGTTGTTTTCGGGTTCGTTAAAATCAATGAGCCAGACCAGGTCGCCCCGGGTGTGTCCATCCTTTTGATAGTGTACAGTGATGCCCTCTGTAAGCATACGGTGAAAAGCCTCGTTGTTGGTGATGATATCAGGCGATGCAAGGCGCTCGATTTGTTTTATTGCATCTTCCCGGGCATCGGCAGGAATAGCAGGATTGATTCGGCCAACAGCCGACCTCAGCCGCTCGTGCAGAAGAACCTCTTCAAAAGACACACGCTCCGGCCTTTCCCCATCGGGGGCACTATCGGGACCAAATACATATTCGTACCCCAGGCTCTGTAAGAGTCCGATGGCGAATTTTTCGATGGAGGATTCGGATATTTTATTTTCTATAATAATTGTCCTTTTCCCAATTTCCGGGATTGTTTTTTATATATTCTACAATTCTATGATACGATTCATCGTCTCGAATAATTACATCGTAAAACGATTTTTGCCATTTAAATGATTGGGGCACGTTTAAATGTATCAATTTCGATGATGTGGTTTTAAATGCACCAATTAATTCCGGAATGGGTTTTATTTTTTGTAGGGAACGGTCGCGACCGTTCCCTACCACCCCACCACAACCGTTCCCTACCGCCCCACCGTGACCGTTCCCTACAACAATACCATGGTCGCAACCGACATCATCCGGGCATATCCATATAATACCATGAAAATGGTTCGGCATAATGCAATATTCGCCCATTTTTAAATAATCGTATTGGTCAAATAACCAACACCATTGTTGTTCAACAATTTTGCCACATTCATTCAATACCATTTTACCATTGTCAATGTTACCAAAAAAACATTCCCGATTTTGTGTGCAAATGGTTATAAAATATGCCCCCGGTTGGGAATAATCATAACCCTTCAATCGCAATAATTTACGTTCACGAATCATATCTTCACCCTCACCTCCCCGCTCATCAATTTTGGCAACAATGTATCACGAAGCATAGTTAAAACTCTGATTTGTCTGAAGTTATGAATCAATTTAGGAACAAAAGATGAAGCGATTTGATTGAATAACTTTATAATACTTTCTTGAGGAATATATAATTCATATTTGCATAGATGATCCACATTAACTCGTTGTCGACCACTACTACCCTCAAAACATCCAATAGCGTAATCTATAAAATCCCTATTTTTTACAAGTGTGTATGTAAAAAATGTGTGTAACCACGGTTTAGAGCGCATTACAATAAATTCAGTTGATCCCCAACCTACTTGATTATCATCAAGAAAAGTAACATATGTTGATTTCCCATTTTCTAGACATGGCGTTATTCTAGCAAGAAGCGTATCGCCATTTATAAATTTTGTTCCTGAAGTAAATTCGCGATTATACCAGTTTTCAGGATGAAAAACAGATGTGTTCACATTCGCCATATCAAGATAAGGAGCAACGGTTCCTTTAGATAACTGTCGTTGGGGATAAAAATCTACAAGTTTTGTTATTTTCGCACTACGAGAATATACAGATCTTTCCACATACCACTGTCTAAACAGTGTTTCTGCCATGGCTTCGAGGGTTTTGTTCTGGCGGTGGAGCAGGTCTATTTTGTCGTCGAGACTCGAGAGCACCTCAGCGATTGCGCGCTGTTCTTCAAGGGGGGGAAGGAGGATGGGGATTTCTTTTAAAACACTACCTGATATTTCTTCAAATGTAGTTCCAGTTCCAACAGACTTTAAATACTCAATATTATTCTTAACCCAATAATATAAAAACAGATTAGATACAATATTATTGTTTGGTATCAAGCTTTTAAAACCTTGATTAGTGCATAAAGAATTTGCTGCTATTGCAACATAGCCTATTGGTGCCCGTGATGTTATTAAAACACTACCTTTGGGAAGAATTTTTGTAGATGAATTTTGTAACCCCAACTCAGAAATATTTCTTGCACCCTTAGATATATAAATTTTTTTATAACCTGTTAAATCACGAGGTGTTAACCAAGGAATATTTCCATCCCAATACTCCTTTTTTTCAGTACTTGGAGTTCCTCCGCCTATAATTTCAGCAATTTCCCCCAACTTACATTCCTTCCACCCTTTCATCCATCTATCTCCCATATTTATTCTTCATTGTTAATTGTTCACTATTCACTTTATAGTATGTATTTTTCCCCTACCCATATTTTATTATATATTGCTTTTTAACCATATTGTCCAGGAGTTCCCTTGCTCTACTTTCTTTTATATTGAGAAGTTCTTCAACCTGTTTTGACCTGATGGTTTGATGTTCGAAAAGGTATTCGATAACGACTCTTTCTTGTTCTGAACAATCCGACGGTATCCGACGGTTTTCCGACGGTTTTCCGACGGTATCCGGCGGTATTTGTCCATAATCGTCCGTTTGTGTCGTTTGCGGACGAATAAACTCTACCTCAACGAAATCGCCTGTTTCTCTGATCGATGGCTCTGGTATTCCTGCCTCGCGGCAACACTCCCGCATACGCAATAGTCCACTTCCCCATAGAATAAGCTTTCCACCGCTTGTGTTTGAAAAAGCAACAACAGTTTTTGCGATAGCGTCACCCCCTGGTAGAGAATCTTTAAGCTCGAGAGTTTTGCTTTCTCCTTTTTGTATTTGCTCTATAATACTGCTGTTCATGGTTCACTCTTCTTCATTCTTCATTATTCTTGCGAGGTTTTCCAATATCCGCCTATTAAGCTCCGCCTCTTCTTTAAGCTGTGCCTCAAACTCGGCTTTGAGTGCCGTGAAGCGTTCGTTGAAGTCAAAATCATCTTCCTCATCAGGGAGTCCCACATACCTCCCCGGAGTGAGCACATAGTCGAGTTCTCGCACCCGTTCGATGCTGGCAGAGCAACAAAACCCCTTGATATCTTCGTACTTGCCGTCCACTTTGCGCCATTCGTGGTAGGTGTTTGCGATCTTCTGAATGTCTTCGGGCCGCAGAACCCGTGTGCGTCGGTTGATAAGCTCTCCCATATTGCGAGCATCAATAAAAAGGATTTCGTCGGTACGGGTACGGTAACCACCGTTTGCCTTATTTCGCGATAAAAACCAGAGACATGCCGGAATCTGGGTATTCAGGAAGAGCTTGGCAGGAAGGTTCACAATGCAGTCTACAAGCCGGGCTTCGATGATGTTTTTTCGAATTTCGCCTTCCCCAGAGGTTTTTGAAGTAAGCGAACCTTTTGCCAGAACAAATCCAGCTATGCCTGTAGGGCTTAAATGGTATAAAAAGTGCTGAATCCATGCATAGTTGGCATTACCCGGCGGAGGTGTGCCATATTTCCAGCGTGCATCGTTTCTGAGAAGTTCTCCCGACCAGTCGCTATCATTAAAAGGTGGATTGGCTATAACAAAATCAGCTTTTAAGTCTTTGTGGGCATCGTTTAAAAAAGAGCCTTCGCTATTCCATTTTACCTGAGAACTGTCGATTCCCCGGATAGCAAGGTTCATTTTGCACAGCCTCCAGGTGGTGAGGTTACTTTCCTGCCCATAGATGGAAATGTCGTTGATTTTCCCCTGGTGGCTCTGTACGAACTTTTCGGATTGTACGAACATTCCACCCGAACCACAGCAGGGGTCAAAAACCCGACCTTTGTAGGGTTCGAGCATTTCGACAAGGAGTTCCACAACACTTCGGGGTGTGTAGAACTGGCCACCCTTTTTGCCTTCAGCAAGAGCAAATTCGCCTAAAAAATATTCAAACACATGGCCCAGAATATCAGCACTGCGGGCCTTTGCTTCACCCAGGGCGATGTTGGAAATAAGATCGATAAGTCCACCAAGGTTTGTTGGATCAAGGTTACCCCGGGCATAGACCTTGGGGAGCACATCCTTGAGCGAGAGATTCTCCTTTTCGATCGCCTCCATGGCATCGTCGATATCTTTCCCGATGGTGGGTAATTTTGCCCGCGATTGGATGTATGACCATCGGGCAATCTCAGGAACAAAGAATACATTTTCGGCACGGTATTCGTCTCTGTCTTCAGGGTCAGCTCCGGCATATTCGCCTTCGCCGCTTTTCAGTTTTGCATACAACTCCTCAAAGGCATCTGAGATGTACTTTAAAAAGATAAGCCCCAGCACCACATGCTTGTATTCGGCGGCGTCGATGTTTTTACGTAGTTTGTCCGCAGCCTTCCAGAGCTGTTTCTCTAATGATTCATTACTGTTGTTTTCTTTCATTCTTGCCATACTCTCTCTTTGTTTCATCAATCTGCCTTTTGCTTAACTTTACTGTATTTCTGATGTGCCAGATTCAGAATATCCTGGCACCTTATCTTACCTGACAGTAATATATGAATTAATTTGACTCAGTAAATATAAATAGTGAATCATTAAAAAGGAAACCGTGAATTTGATTCCGGGTTGATGCTTCAAACTTATCATACAGGTAAAATGAAATTGGTGGTTATAGCTTACCACAAGGATAAGTTACAAAGAATATTTACGGCACGCAGTGAAAAGACTCAATAAGAGTAACTTATTATCTTTAGGGGAAAACCGAGGAAATCTATCTTCGCTTAATAGAAGGTTAAACCATCCTGATTCAATTTATGAGGTTTTAGTTGGTATAATTAAAATTAAGAGTTCATTATGCTAAGTGAGAATCGAATTTCCCTTCTAGGCGCTATTAGCCCCAAAAAATACCTTAATAAAACGATACTCAAATACTGATTTTCCCCTGCATTTCTCCACACCGTCAGTACTCTGAGCAAGACTGAATACGGTTAAATTGCAAAATTATTAGGCCAACCGGACGAAACCAATGGCAAAACATTGACCGGACAACTGTAAATTCCGTATTAGCCGCAAAGCAAAACTTGGGGATAAGAAATTTTCATAGCATCTTTGCAATACTATATGATGCCGGAAACTATGAAGCACTGGTATTTCTTGTTTTTCGTCCTTGTTCCGTTAAGTTTACGCCTCCCGGCCATGTCCGTGCCGGCTGATACCTTGTTTAATCAGACTGATAATGCCGGCCGTAAAACCGGATGGTGGAAACAGTATTATCCGAATGGCACAGTAAGGTACAAAGGGTACTTTTCGGCCGGAAAACCGGTGGGGGAAATGATACGCTATTACGACGATGGCCTCATCAAAGCCCGTATGTATTACGACGAAAAGAGTCCCAGGGTGCATGCTGTTTTGTATTACAACAACGGAGAACGGGCCGCGGAGGGATGGTATTACGAAACGGCCAAAGACAGCCTCTGGAAATACTATTCTTACTATACCGGAAAACTATCAACCGAAGAATCATACCGAAACGGCAAAAGGGAAGGCATTACCCGGAAATATTACGATACCGGTGAATTGCTCGAAGAAGTGGAATACCATAACGACATTAGACATGGAATCTGGATACAATACTTTGGTTCGGGCAAACCCCGGTTGCGGGCTGTTTACGTGAATGACAAACGAAACGGGCCTTTCATCATCTATTACGAAAACGGCCAAATTGAAATTAACGGAGCCTTTAAAGAAAACCTGATGGAAGGCGACTGGACCTATTATGATGAACAGGGCGGTGTAAAAATGGTTATTTCTTACCGAGAAGGGGTTCCGCTCAATCCCGAACCGCTTGACAAGATTGCCGACGAATATTACAAACGCATCCAGGAAGCACAGGGGCGGTATCCTGAGCCCGACGAGACCAATTTTCTCAATATGGAAAAACAGTGACCAGGTGCTATACATCATTACGGCTGATATATTTCCTGTGGTTCCTGGCGGTTCAGGGAGTGTGTCTTCTTACCGCACAAATCGCTCCGGGCCACTATGCCATTCGCTTCACCAACAAGGCCGGCAATCAGTATTCGCTAAGCAGACCGCAGGAATTTCTCTCGGCCCGTGCCATTGAACGAAGAACCCGTCTTCATATTGCTGTTGATTCTTCCGATTTGCCTGTAAGCCGGCATTATCTCGATAGCCTCCGGAATATCGGACTGACAGTCATCTGCACTTCGCGCTGGTTCAACTTTGCCGTAGTAACAACCAACGATACATCACTGATCAATAAAGCCCTGCAACTTCCGTTTGTTGCATCAGTCCGCAAGGCAGAACACATTGTCAGGCAGCTGAAAGCATATTATGACAAATGGAGCGGTGAATCAATCTCTGAAGCTGTATCACTTCAGAACCAGTCCGACTACGGATTGGCCTACACACAAATACACCTTCACAAAGGAGATACCCTTCATTCGCTCGGATACCGCGGCAGGGGAATTCACATTGCCGTTCTCGATGCCGGATTTTACAAGGCCGACACACTGCCTGCGTTCACGAATTTATATCACAACCATGGGATTCTGGGAACACGTGATTTTGTTGCTCCCGGAACCGGTGTATATGAAGATCATCCGCATGGAATGCAGGTTTTATCCATTATGGCAGGAAACGTTCCAGGGCAGTATATTGGAACTGCGCCCGACGCATCCTATTACTTACTGCGTACCGAAAATACTGCAAGTGAATACATTGTGGAAGAATATTTTTGGGCCGCAGGGGCCGAATTTGCTGACAGCGCCGGAGCTGACATTATCCATGCATCCCTTGGCTATACGGTTTTTGACGATCCATCTCAGAATCATTCATATGCTGATATGAACGGGAAAACCGCCCTGGTAAGCCGTGCTGCTACCATGGCCGTGCGAAAAGGCATGATGGTGATTATCAGTGCAGGCAATGAAGGAAACAAAACCTGGAAATATATTTCGGCACCATCTGATGCCGACAGCATACTGGCAGTAGGGGCTGTCACCGCTACGGGTACTCTGGCTTCTTTTAGCGGCAGAGGGCCTTCTTCTGACGGACGTATTAAACCCGATGTGGTTGCCATGGGGGTAGGAACGTTTGTTCAGAATACCGGAGGTAGTTTTTCGCCCGGAAGCGGAACCTCCTTCGCCTCGCCGGTAATAACAGGTCTCACCGCATGCCTCTGGCAGGCTGTACCTTCCCTTACACCTAACGAACTTCGTAGAGCCATTCTTATGAGTGCAAGCCAGTATGATGCACCCGACACACTAAAAGGCTATGGCATCCCCGACTTCAGTAGAGCTCTCGTAATAGCAAGGCAAATGAGCCGGATGAAAACCGATTCAGGACGGATCACCCTCTTCCCCAATCCCGCACACGATAACCTGAACCTCGCACTTTATTTTATACCCTCTGCAGAAATGACAATCGAAGTTTTCAGCATTACAGGTGCTCTGGTTTGGAAAACAATTTCCGGAGAACATCAAACGGCTCCGGTCATTCTGCCGTTGAATATCCGTCATCTGAATCCAGGCATCTATCTTCTCCGTTACACTGACGCCAACCATCGGGCAACCTTGCGGTTTATAAAACAATGATTTCCCTATGCGCCCCAATATTCTTTCGCTTTTCGAACTCAATAAAACTATTCAGGAATCCATACGGGAAGCTTTTCCCGACACCTACTGGGTTACCGGAGAAATTTCGGAACTGAAAATCAATGCCAGCGGACACTGCTACATGGAACTGATAGAAAAAGACAGTGTTACCGAAAAAATTATTGCCCGTGCCCGGGCTATTATCTGGTCCTATACTTTCAGAATACTCGGGCCATACTTTGAGTTTACCACAGGGCGTTCGCTCTCAGCCGGACTGAAGGTACTTTTATCGGTCACTGTTCAGTTTCATGAGTTGTATGGGTTTTCACTCCTGGTAAACGACATCGATCCCACCTATACCATAGGAGACCTGGCGCGCCGGAGAGCAGAAACCATTGCCCGCCTTGAAAAAGAAGGAGTACTTTACATGAACCGGGAACTCCCCTTCCCCCTTGTTCCCCAGCGTATTGCCGTTGTATCCTCCCGGACCGCTGCCGGATACCAGGATTTTATTGACCAACTGGTCAACAATGACTATGGTTTCCGGTATGATATCACTCTCTTCCCTGCTGTGATGCAAGGTGAGGATTCTCCCGCTTCGCTTATCAGTGCGCTGGAAAAGATAGCAAAAAAGGCAGAGAAATACGATATAGTTGTTATTGTTCGCGGCGGAGGAGCCCAGTCGGAACTGAGCATTTTCGACGATTATCGCCTCGCCAGTCATGTGGCGCAGTTTCCCCTGCCAGTTCTCACGGGTATTGGCCATGAAAAAGATGAGCCCGTGCTGGATATAGTAGCACACAAACGGCTTAAAACTCCTACCGCCGTTGCCGGATACATCATTGATCAGACCCTTCTCTTCGACAACCGGCTGGACGAAGCTGCTGATAAAATAACTGATCTTGCACGTTCAATTCTCGACGCAGAACACAACCTGCTCGATGATTTTTCAGTGCGGATCCCACTACTTGTACAGTCTCTTTTACACGAACACAGCTCTCAGCTCGAAAAAACAGTCACCGGGCTATTTGTAGCATCCAACCGTATGCTGTCATCCGAAAAAAACTACCTTTCCGGCCAAATCGCAGAAACAGAACACAGTACCCTCCGTTTCCTGGCAAGAAAATCGGCCGCAACCGATATTTTCTCCATTCTGATTGCATCAGCAGCCAAAAACTACCTTGAAAAAAACAAACACCGTCTCGAATTGTCACACAACACAATTGCTCTGGCCGACCCGCAGAAGCTTCTCGAAAAAGGATATTCCATAACCTACCATAACGGCAGGGTTCTGAAAACATGTAGCTCTGTCGCCCCGGGGGATGCGCTGGTTACCCGTCTGGCCGACGGCAAGGTAATGAGTACAGTTACTGAACAGAATCCTCTTCCCGGCTAACCTATCACATTGGATAATATTCCTCATTAATTGTACCATGATGCATTGTATATATGAACTGTATCTCTATAGAACTTCCATGAAAAAATTCTGCTGCTTACTTCCGGTTATATTGCTATCGCTGGTGTCTTCAGCGGGTCTGTCTGGCGAAACCCTTCCTGCACAAAAAGATTCTACAATAGTTGTTTCCCCGCCTTTTCAGTTGAGAAAGATAGCAGAACAAGCGTCCTCAGCTTACATGGAAGCCCGGAAGAGAAATGACCGCAGAGCAATGCTCACTGCTCTTCTGAACGAAGCCGAAGCCCTGATTGAACTGAATAAGGTACATCAGGCAGATGCGCTTCTCATCCAGGCTTCCGGTCTGATCAATGAAAAGGAAGCTAATGCCCTGACAGGAAAATTTTACCTGTTGAAGACAAAGACCGATAAAGAAAAGAACAATCTGGAACTGGCGTTACAGGAAGCACATCGTGCTCTGGAAATTTGCCTGCTCTTACACGACACCGCAGGAGTGGCAGGCAGTTACAGCCAGATGGGAAGCATTGCCTGGAAGAAACATGATTACCATGAAGCTCTGAACCGGTTTACCAGAGCCCTTGATTTGTACCATTCAGTAAATGACGATAAAGGTACCGGTCAAACATTGCTTAATCTGGGTACTATATATACTGACATGAACCAGTTTGACCGGGCAGAAGAATTTTTCAATAAAAGTCTGGAGCATTATAAGGCCTTAAAAGATCCGCTTGGGGAAGCCAATGCGTTACATTATCTCGGGGTTTATTATTTCAGGCGTGCCAGGCTGAAAGAGGCCGAAAGTTACTACATCAGGGCATGGGAAAAAAGGCTTTCGGCCGGCGATACCCTGGGAGCAACCGGATCCCTTATCAACCTGATTCAGGTTTACCGTGACCTTCGGCAACCGGAAAAAGCGATTGAAACTTCTGACAAGGTTTTTAAGCTGGCCCGAACTCTTGGAGATTCTTCGCTTGTTGCAAATGCCGGCATCCAGACGGGAAATGCCCTGCTCGCATCGGGAGAATACGTACAAGCCCATGAATACCTTCTTAAGGCTTTGCTGTCGGCTTTAAACGTTTCTGACTCCCTCTCCTCTTCCCAGGCATACTCAGCCCTGGGTGGCTTGTTCTACAGAATTGGCAATTTTGATCAGAGTAGCACTTACTATGAAAAAGCAGCCGACATACTACCTGAATATGCAGGACCTGAACGAAAAGCCTATCTCCTGAACCAATGGGGGAATGCATTGCTTGCCGGAGGAAATGCATTAGCTGCTCTTGGCCGATACAGACAAGCTTTCGAAACGATTACGTCACTGAGAGACCATGCCGGTGAAGCCCTGTACCTGAAAAATGCAGGCAGAGCCAGCTCCATGGCCGGAAAAACTGATGAAGCTCTTCGATATTTCAACGAGGCTCTTCAGATGTATAAAATTGTCCGTGACGAAAAAGGCAGTATTTCAGTATGGAATGAAAAAGGCAGCCTTCTCTCCCGGACCAACCGACTGAAAGAAGCAGAGGTGTGCTTTGATTCCCTTATTTTTCTTGCCCGCAGGTATTCCGATTTTCCATCACTGGCTATGGGATTACGAAAAAAAGCCGATCTGCTGAGACAATTCGGAAAGTCAGGAGCCGAAGATCTTTATCTTGCCTCGCTGGAAGCAGCAAAAAAAACCGGCAATAAGGAGGTTCTACAGCCTATCGTACTTGCTTTGGCTAATTTTTATGAGCAGAATAACAACTATCGACAGGCACTTACCCTTTTCCGCCGGTATATGGATCTGCACGACAGTATATATGCAGAAAAGGAAAAACAACAGATCTTGTTCAGCCAGATCAATTTCGAAATCAGGTTACGTGACGAGAAACTGAATAAGGTAAAACAGCAAATTGAATCACTGGAAAAAGAGCAGGTGATGGCAAGGATTGCTCTGACACGTCAGAAA
Organism: uncultured Bacteroidales bacterium; assembly: GCA_964548125.1. Lineage (GTDB taxonomy): Bacteria > Bacteroidota > Bacteroidia > Bacteroidales > JAAYUG01 > JAAYUG01. Next base: position 12,994 of record CAZJQN010000018.1, read on the forward strand.
AACATCAACAGATTACTGGTTCTTGTGATGGTGCTTTTCCTGATCATTCTTATTCTGGGTTATCGCCAATATATCATAAAAAAGAAAACAGCAGCAATGCTGGCAGAACAAAACGAAACCATCAGGAAAATCAACGCACAGCTGGCAGAGTCGGAAGAGAACTTGAGAAAAATCAATCAAACCAAAGATAAGTTCATTAGCATCATCGCCCACGATATCCGAAATCCATTGGTTGGAATCATAGGATTTACCGATATTATAGAGCGGAGACCTGAAGACGTAAGCAAGGAAGAACTGCAACAGATTAATACCCTTATCCGTCAGTCAGCCCGGCAGTTATACGACCTGCTCGATAACCTTCTTTACTGGGCACGTTCACAGAGCGGCACCGTACCGTTTCATCCCCAGCCTGTCGATGTGTATGAAATTGCTGAAAGAACAATAAAACTTGTCAATGCGCATGCCGCCAGCAAGGACATTTCGCTTAAGAACCTAATAACTCCGGGAACCATCGTCATGGCCGATGCCAACATGGTTACAGTGATTATTCGGAATCTCCTTTCCAATGCACTTAAATTCACCGGCAAAGGTGGCTACATTGAGATAGCTTCTACCAGATCAGACGGCAATCTAAAAGTAATGATCAGGGACACAGGCATTGGAATGAGTCCTGAACAGGTGAAGCGTTTGTTTTCTGATAAAAACCTGATACCGGCTTCTGAGGGCACTAACCAGGAAAAAGGTTCCGGACTCGGCCTGATCCTCTGCAGGGAATTCACCGAAAAACACGGCGGTACCATCAGGGCAGAAAGTGAGCCCGGAAAAGGTACCGTTATCACTTTTACACTACCTTTATACTCAGATTGAAGAAGACAGAATTATGGCAAAAAAAATCAGCTATGGCGAGGCGATCGCCGAAATTGAAGAAATCATAAGAAAAATTGAACAGGAAGAACTTGACGTGGATGAATTGTCCGATCAGGTAAAAAGAGTATCCTTTCTCATTAATTACTGCCGCGAAAAGTTACGGAATACAGAAGAAGAAGTAAGCAATATTCTGAAGGAAATAGAAAAAAAACAAAATGATTAAAGCGGCAGGAGCTTTCAGCTTTCTTTCTTTTCCTGGTCGAGGTGCATATCGTGAAGATAATCCACCAGGTGCTGCACATCGTAGGCAACAGCCGTACGCACATCAGTAGCTTTAAAAAAGAGCCGCACCATGTGTTTTATCTGATTCTGATTAGCTGTAAGCACCTGGATGGGATCAATTTCCTGAATGGTAATTTTCCCTTCCGCATCCTTAAGCATTTTGATGTTATCGTTGATAATTTTAATTAACTGGTTATAGGATCGCTGCATGGATGCAAGCCTGTAACCGACAATCCCAATTACCTTTCCGGTTCCGGCATGAAGAAGGGGTGCCCCGGCACATCCCTGACGCACGGTAGTATCGATCTCAATCAGATGGTGATTGTTCATGTAATACTGTGATGATACAATACCGCTCATTATGGACAAATTGCACTGATCGTAACGATATCCCAAAACACCAACCGGATCGCCATTGTGCCAGGCTGGTTCTTTTTCAATTTCAAGAGAAGGTATGTTTTCAAACTCCTCAAAACCGGCGTCAATTACTATAAAACCCTGATGATCCTCGATGGCCGCGTTGAGAATGCGACGGGTAAAATCTGCATAGGGAAGGATTTTACTGGCAGTTACAGTAATGCCGTCTTCGGCAACAAAATGTATTCCAACCTCGCCAAAATCCTCAAGTTTATAGCTATAATCATCGGTGATGATAAAGTGATTGATTCTGAATCCGGTGGATATGACGCCGCGAATCCCGTCCTTGTTCATGTAATGCACAGAGCAAACGGAAGCATGACATTTTTTCCACAAGGAAGCAAATTGCATCATCTGTCAGGTGTCGTTTGTTATTTAATACGCTCGGGTTCCCACCAGATTGTTGTCCGTCGCCCTGCCGCACACCCCGGATTCATTTCAGCCTTATTACGGGCAAAGATATAAGAGTTTATTGATATTTTACAACTTTTTTCAACATCAGGGCATTCATAGGATTGCTCTCCATTCCGCGGATTCCTGCCTGCACAAAACGGACCACCTTATCGTAAAAAAGCGGAATTACAGGTGCTTCATCCATGATGATCCTGTCCATTTTCCGGTATAATGCAAACCGTTCTTCCTGACTACCTGCTATGGCGGCCTGTTCATACAGACGGTCAAATTCCGCATTGCGGAAGTGAAAATAATTGGGTCCCGACGGACTGAAATTTCGGCTATAAAAAAGAGAAAAGTAATTTTCAGCATCAGGGTAATCAGCCACCCAGGAACCTCTGAAACATACTGCCCGGGCGTTCGATACAGATTCACGGAACACGGGGCCGTTGGCAACTTCAATTTTGAGCTGAATTCCCAGGGAAGCTACTTCATGCTGAATGAATTCAATCAGGTCTACATAATCACCTGTGGTGAGAACGGTAATGGGAGGCAATCCTTTCCCTTCCGGGAATCCGGCCTTTCTCAGTAATTCACGAGCCTTTTCAGGATCGTAGTTATACCCTTTCAGGGTATCGGTGAATGAGGGCAACCCCGCCGGAACAAACCCGTTCAGAGCGGGAGTTCCCATGCCATTGCGCAGATACCGGATCATTTTCACCCTGTCAAACCCATAGTTTAATGCCTGACGCACCAGTTTGTATCGCACGGGACTGCTTTTAACCTGAGGAAGAAGTGTGTCAGTAAGGAAACCAATGTATTCGGTATTGAGGTAGGGACCTGTTTCCAGCACAATTCTCCCGACATACTTCTGTTTCAGGCGGCCGGAACGGGAAAGCAACTCATCTTTGAAAGCGGCATTCACCCCGGAAATAAAATCGAGATTCCCTTTCAGAAATTCGAGAAACTCCGACTGCTTGTCGGGTATAAAAGTGATGGCAACCGCATCAAGATATGGCAAAGACCTTCCCTGTGCATCCTTTTCAAAGTATTTTTCATTGCGCACCAGAATCAGCTTTTCGCCTTCATACCATGCTTTCAGGCGGAAAGGACCTGTTCCCACGGGGTGCGACCTGAAATCTCGCCCGTATTTCTCAACCGCTTCACGGGGTACTATAAAACAATACGGAGTGGCAAGGATCCCGGCAAAAGGCGGGAAAGGACGCTTCAGATAAATATCAAGCGTTGAATCGTTCAGCACTTTTATTCCCTTGCTGGTGCCTGGTTTATTCAAATCTACCTCATTCCATGTCCAGCTTCCGGGAGAAGCAACCAGCGGATCAGTAAGGCGACAAAGACTGTATTCCACGTCGTAAGCCGTCATTTTTCTTCCTTTTCCTTCAGCAAAAGCCGGATCGTCATGAAAATATACATCTGTACGCAAATGAAAGGTATATTTTGTTCCGTCCTTGCTCACACTCAATTCCCGGGCAAGAGAAGGATTTATAGCCAGGGAATCGGATAATTCGAGCAATCCGTTATATAATTGCGTAACCGGCCACACAAGAGCCTGGTAACGCGCATAAGCCGGATCCAGTGTGGTAATGCCTTTGGATTCATTATAACGGAAAACCGAAGCCTTTTCATTGCTTTCCTTCTGTGAACATGCAAAGCATACCATAACAGCAACCGGCAAAAACCAGCCGGTGCTTCGCAACCCTGACAATCTCCCTCGATGCACATGGCTTTTGAAAACATGCATTGGACGCAACATCTATATTTAACTTCGGAAACCAGCTATCTGCTCCAAAGATAAAACGACCGTCCGGGTTTCCATCCACTTCAAAGGCACTTTCTTTGCTTTTTTCAATTTTCCGTTATATTTGCAGGCAGGCATGCCGTATAACATGCAACTAATTATTTAGATATCATTCAGTTAATTCAATAAATCCAAATTCTGTTATGAAGATACTGGTATGCATCAGTAATGTTCCTGACACCACCACGCGGGTCCGGTTTGTTGAGAACAACAAGAAGCTTGATACAAACGGCATTCAATGGGTCATCAATCCCTGGGATGAACTTTCCCTCACCAGAGCACTTGAGTTGAAAGATGATCCGGCAAATGGTATCCAGACAGTTGCTGTAGCCCATGTCGGGCCGGCTTCTTCCGAACCCACCATAAGAAAAGCATTGGCAATTGGCGCTGATGAAGCCTTCAGGGTAAATGCAGAACCGGAGGATGCTTACTTTGTGGCCGCTCAGCTGGCTGAAATTGTCAAAGCCAATCCTTTTGACATCATTTTCTGCGGAATTGAATCGAGCGACTATAACAACTCCGCCGTTGGTGGCATGCTGGCGGAATTTCTCGGGATTCCTTCCGTTTCGTCCGTTTCATCCGTTGGCATAAAGGACGGGAAACCGGTGCTGACGCGCGAAGTGGACGGAGGAAAAGAAACAGTTTCAGTACCTGTGCCTTTTCTTGCCATCGTGCAGAAAGGTATTGCCAAAGAGCCTCGCATTGCATCCATGCGAGGCATTATGACAGCCCGTACTAAACCTATTAAAGTTCTTGAACCTGTTGCCACAGAACCTTTGACAACCGTGCAGGAATTTGAACTCCCACCTGCAAGAAAAAAATGCACCTTTGTTGATCCTGAAAATCCCAGGCAACTTATTGAACTGCTTCAAAACGAAGCGAAAGTTTTATAACCTCTTCATTCAATTAACCTCTAACGATAATTCCTATGGCAGTATTAGTATATACCGAAAACTGGGATGGTTCCTTTAAAAAACTCTCTTTTGAACTGGTATCATACGGAGCCGGCCTTGCCAATATGCTGGGCAAACCGCTGGTGGTTCTCAGCATCGGAAACGTACCCACTTCGGAACTGGAGAAACTGGGAAGCTATGGAGCCCGGAGGATTATAACCCTTTCTGACCCTGCGTTTCAGGTATTTGACAGCCAGTCCTATGCTGAAGCCATTGCACAGGCAGCCAACAGGGAACAGGCTGAAGTGATTGTTCTTTCGAACAACAATACCGGTAAAGCAATTGCACCCCGTCTTTCGGTGAAGCTGAAAGCAGGACTGGGTGCCAACGTCAGCAAACTTCCACTAAGTACAAATCCTTTCGTGGTATACAAGCGTTCGTTTTCAGGCAATGCCTTCGCTCATGTAGAAATTAAAACCCCTGTAAAAATTATTACCCTTGCGCAAAACTCCTTTGGACTTGTTGAAAATCCGGGTACTCCGTCTATTGAAACCCTCTCCGTGTCAATTGATCCTTCCCTTGTAAAAACCACTGTTACTGAAACGCAAAAACAAACAGGCAAGCTCCTGCTCACTGACGCCGAAATTGTTGTATCGGGAGGCCGTGGTATGAAGTCGCCCGATAACTGGGGTCCGCTGGTGGAACTGGCTGAGCTTCTGGGCGGTGCAACAGCCTGTTCACGGCCTGTATCTGATGAAGGATGGAGGCCGCATGAGGAACACACCGGACAAACTGGAAAAATTATTGCCCCCAACCTCTATATTGCTGTCGGAATTTCCGGAGCAACACAGCATCTGGCAGGGGTCAGTTCGTCCAAAGTTATTGTTGCTATCAATACCGATAAAGACGCACCTATTTTCGAAGCAGCCCAATATGGGATAGTTGGCGATGCCATGAAAGTACTTCCCAAACTGGTTGAAGCAGTAAAGGAGATAAAACACAAATAGCTACTTCATGACGAAACAGATTGCGTTCATTATTACCCTGCTGATTACCCTCGGGGTATTCAGCTATACGGCCTGGCGTATTATTGGTTTTTTCCGACTTACCAAACCTGCTTTCCCGGTAAAGGACTGGGGTAAACGAATTGGTCTTATGCTGAAGGTTGCATTCGGGCAGTCGCGCATATTCAGAATGCCGGTGCTGGGACTTTTTCATGCTCTGGTCTTCTGGGGCTTTTGCGTCATTCTGTTCGGAAGCATTGAAATGGTCATTGACGGGATATCGGGTTCGGAACGTTCTCTGCAATCCCTTGGCCTGCTCTACAAAATTATAATTGCCTCGGGCGATGTATTTGCCCTGCTTGTAGCAATTTCCATCCTTATCTTTCTTTTCCGGAGGCTCTTCCTGCACATCCGGCGTTTCGAAGGCATCGAAATGAAAAAAATCTCCCACATTGATGCCAAAATCGCCCTTACCCTTATTCTCCTGCTGATGATTTCACTGATGGGTATGAATGCTGCGTATGTCCAGTTTAAAAGCCTTGCCGGAGAGCCGGCAGCCGGAGTGTTACCCGTAAGCCGGTATCTTGCGTCATTATTTACCGGGATGGATACCCAGACCCTGCACATCTGGCACGAGGTTTTCTGGTGGAGTCATATTCTGCTGATCTTCTTGTTTGCGAACATACTGCCTTATTCCAAGCACTTCCATGTATTCATGTCAGTGCCCAACGTGCTTCTGGCCCGGCTCGACCCGCTCGGAAAACTCCCCAACATGGATCAGGTAACCCGTGAAGTTAAACTCATGCTGAACCCCGATACTGCTTTCGTCCCGTCAGTTGAACAGGCGCCTCCGGAACGTTTCGGAGTGAAAGATTGTGAAGATGTTACCTGGAAAAACTACCTCGATGCCCTTTCATGCACCGAGTGTGGCCGCTGTACTTCCGTTTGTCCGGCCAATCTTACCGGCAAAAGGCTTTCTCCGCGCAAGATTATGATGGATCTCCGTGCCCGCATGAAAGAAAAAGGTCCTGGTATGCTGAAGCACGGGAAAAATTATAACGATGGTAAATCGCTTGTGAGAAGCTATATTACCGAAGAAGAACTCTGGGCGTGTACAACCTGTAACGCCTGCGCCCGTGAATGCCCTATCCTGATCAATCATCCTACCCTGATTGTTGATATGCGCCGGTACCTGGTTATGGAAGAAGGATCGGCACCGGGCGAGCTGAAGGCCATGTTCAGCTATATAGAAAATAACGGAGCGCCCTGGCAATATTCTCCCGAAGACCGCCTTCTGTGGACACAAGATCTTGAAATGAATGTTACAGAAACTGTTCAGTAATCCTTTTACCTATGCCAAAAATTACCATCACCATACCCATTATGGCAGAAGTTCATGCCCGCGGCGAAAAACCCGAATATCTTTTCTGGGTTGGCTGTGCCGGAGCATATGATGACCGGTACAAAAAAGTTACCCGGGCTTTTGCCAAAATATTGACCCATATGGGAGTGAGCTGTGCCATTCTGGGAACCGAAGAAACTTGCACCGGCGACCCAGCCCGCCGTGCCGGTAACGAAATGCTCTTTCAGATGCAGGCTTTGCAGAACATAGCCACATTTGAAAAATACGGCATAAAAAAAATCCTCACTATATGCCCTCACTGCTTCAATACCTTTAAAAACGAGTACCCCGACCTGGGAGGGAATTATGAAGTAATCCATTATGTACAGTTCCTCGATCAGGCCATTCGGGAAGGGAGGCTGAAGGTTCCGAAGAATATCCTGAACAACACAAAGATTACTTACCATGATCCCTGTTACCTGGGTCGTGCCAACGATATTTACAAAGAACCGCGCTTTGTTCTGGAACAGGTAAGCGATCACCTGGTAGAAATGGAACGGAACCGCAGTTTTGCTCTTTGCTGTGGGGCCGGCGGTGCACAAATGTTCAAGGAAGCTGAAAAAGGCAACAAAGAAGTATTTATTGAACGTACAGAAGAAGCCCTGAACACAGGCGCCGAAGTTATTGCCACAGCATGCCCTTTCTGCATGACCATGATAACTGATGGGATCAAGTATAAAAACAAAGAACTGGAAGTGAAGAATTATGATATTGCCGAGCTGATTGCACAGGCTCTGGATTTATAAAATTACTAAAGCTGAATAACCATGGAAAACCGAAAAGTGCTCAAAAGCGGAGAATTTCTTGTAGCGGAAGTTTCTTCCTCCGACATTTTTATTCCGGAAGAATTTAATGAGGAACAGCGCATGATAGCGCAGACCTGCCGTGATTTTCTCGAAACGGAGGTCTATCCCAATATAGCCAGGATGGATGCACCCGACACGAGTGTAACTCTTCAGGCTCTTAAAAAATCAGGTGAGCTCGGACTGATGGGTATAGCTGTACCTGAAGAATACGGAGGGTTTGGACAGTCTTTCGTTACCCAGATGCTGGCCAGTGAAACCATCGGTGCAGGATATTCCTTTTCGGTTGCCTTTATGGCCCATTGTGGTATAGGGACGCTTCCTATTCTGTATTACGGAACTCCTGAACAACGGGAAAAATATGTGACCAGACTGGCTACCGGAGAACTCATCGGCGCATACTGCCTCACCGAACCAGGCGCCGGAAGCGACGCTAACAGCGGAAAAACGAATGCACACCTTTCAGAAGACGGAAAATACTACATCCTCAACGGTCAGAAGATGTGGATAACCAATGCCGGTTTTGCGGATGTGCAGACAGTCTTTGCCAAGATTGACAACGACCGGGTACTCAGCGCCTTTATTGTGGAACGCAACTGGCCGGGTGTTGTAGTGAACCCCGATGAACATAAGATGGGAATCAAAGGATCTTCCACCGCACAGATTTTTTACAACGATGTGAAGGTACCCGTGGAAAATCTTCTCGGCCAGAGGGGGGAAGGATTCCGGATTGCCCTGAGTATTCTTCACATGGGTCGTATTAAACTGGGAGCCAACGTCCTAGGAGCGGCTAAAAAAGCCATCAACGATTCGGTTAAATATGCCAACGAACGTAAACAGTTTGGCGTGCTCATTTCAACCTTTGGTGCCATTAAATATAAACTGGCTGAACAGGTTATTCGTGCCTTTGCCACTGAATCGGCTGTATACCGCGTCAGCAAGGACATTGATGATCTGATGGAAAAATACAAAGCTGAAGGATGCGATAAAGGAAAGGCAAGCATTGACGCCATCAGTCATTATGCTGTGGAAGCAGCCATTCTGAAGGTTTATGGCTCTGAGATGCTCGATTATGTGATCGATGAAGCTGTTCAGATACATGGAGGCATGGGCTATTCGGCTGAAATGGACGTGGAACGCGGCTACCGCGACTCCCGTATTAACCGGATTTTCGAAGGCACCAATGAAATTAACCGGCTTCTGGTGATCGACACTACGCTTAAGCGAGCTATGAAGGGCGATTTTGACCTTTTTGGTGAGGCTGAAAAAATCTACACACATATCGAAACAGCTGCAGAACCTGTCAGAACGGGCGAATCGTATTATGAAGAAAAGAAAAGATGTATAAAAAACTTTAAAAAAGCTGCGCTTTTGATCATTCATGCAGCTACCAGACACTTCGAAAAGAAATTCGCCCAGGAGCAGGAAATCATGAACAACCTCGCTAACATGCTGATGGATATATACGTAGCTGAATCTACCTGCCTGCGGGTGGAAAAACTGGAATCCATAAAAGGCAGTGAAGCTGTTTCCATCTATCGCGATATTCTCGATGTCTTTGTGAATGATGCCTCTGCCCGCATACAGAAAGAAGCGCTGGATGCCGTATGGTCCTTTGCTTCAGGAGAACAGACGGAAAAACTTACCAGGGCAGTGCGTCAACTTACCGGGGTTGCCGGAGTGAATGTCAGAGACGCCAGAAGAAGAATCGCTGATAAACTGATTGCAGATAACCAGTACAAATTCTGATCAGACCATCGGAGCGAGAGCCTGAAGACGCTCCATATTCTTCCTGATCTCATCAAAGTCGTCCGGAGCATTTTGCAGAATGCCCTCCACGGTACGTACTTCATTCTGAATAAAGAATGCTGCCTGTTTTTGCATCTGGTCGAGCGAAATGATAATCTTGCCCGTCATATCGGAAATGTAGCGATGCAGGTTCTTTTCTGCCTCCGGAGCAATCTGTCTGCTGAAATGCCGGAAAAAGATCTTTCTGAACCACTGAACAGGCAAAAAGAAGAGCAGCATATCCAGGTGTGAATCAAAAGCCCTGTAAATGGAAACATCAGGATGATCAAGGGTGGTAAAATCAACCTGCCAGTGGGCTTCTGGCAGACGGGTTCCGAAGGCCTGAAAAACCTTATCGTCCATTTTTTGGCGGAACTGCCGGGCAGCATACTGGTAATAATCGGCCATTTTCCGCACAAATCGGAAAATATCCTCTGAACAGACTGCATCCAGTTCCCGGATTTCTTTCCCCAGCTTATCTCTCAGCCATGCTTCATACTGCCGGGAAATCCGGTATAGCGATCCTTTCCATTCATGGAAATCATGGGTAAACTGCCTTTCCACCCTTTCTGTGATACCGGGAAGATATGGCAACAGTAATTCTTCAAGCTTTGCCCGCACTTCTCCTTTATACGAAGTTGTAGTGAGCATCATTTCCCTTTCCTGAAAGTGACGATTTTCCTTGATTTCCTTAATCAACTGACCAATAGCTTCCTTTTCGCTCCTTTTCTTTTTCGATGCTTCCAGCAACAGTCCGGCAAGCTGAATGCTTTGTCCGATGGCCTGCGATGTTTTATGACGGATGATAGCATCGACTTTCTCTGAAGCATTCCCATTCAATGGAAGTAATAACTTTTCCTTCAGCCGGTTCCGGTATTCTTCGGCATGTTCCTTCACTGAATACTCAAATACTGTAATGTTTCGCTGAAAGGCCTTCTCAATCGAATCAGTTATGTATTCTCTGATTCTTTCCTGCTCCTCTTCATCAAATAGATCGGTTTTGGTAATCACCAGGGCAATTTCAGGGCAATAATGGGTCACATTCCTGGCCAACTCGATATCTTCTTCCGAAAGAGGACGTTCTGCACTTACGGCAATCAGCGCCACGCCGGTATAAGGAAGCCAGTCAAGTGTAACCGTGCTGTTATGACGATAGAAACTTCCCAGGCCGGGTGTATCAACCAGGATAACATTCCTGAGTTCCTCCATGGCCGGATGTTCCACAATAACCTGGGCCACCTTTTTAATGTTTTCAGGGTTCTCCCGTTCGGTCACATAGCGGCCTATTTCTTCTTGAGCAACAGTACGCTCTGTTCCATTAAGGTATTGTATTATAGCTGATGGCACAGAACTGTACCGAATCTGTGTTACAATGGCTGTTACCGGCACTACGTCGGTGGGGAGTATGTCTGCTCCAAGAATATGATTCACCAGTGAACTTTTGCCGGCTTTGAACTGTCCCAGAACAGCCACATAAATCCTTTTATCCCCGCTTTGCAGAAGCTGATCAGCCAACAGAAGCAAATCATTTTTCAACCCAAGGTTTTTATTCACCTGCGTCAGTTCTGAAAGAATCCCATCAAGTTTTGCCATGGCACAATTAAAAAAAAAGGAGCATTGTACCGCCCGGGCACAACACTCCATAGCTTAATTATTTAGATCAGTGATATCTCACCGCAATAACATATTCCCCGAAATCAGGCATTCTGAAAGGCCTTTTTCCCGGCAAATCTGGCGGCAGTTCCCAGTTCCTGTTCAATGCGCATCAGCTGATTGAATTTTTCAATTCGTTCACTGCGGCAGCCGCTGCCGGTCTTAATAAGACCCGTATTCAGCCCAACGGCCAGATCGGCAATAAAGGTATCGGCTGTCTCGCCACTTCGATGGGAAACAAAGGCATGGTAACCATTCTTATAGGCAAGCTCAATGGTTTCCAGAGTTTCGGTTACACTACCGATCTGATTGAGTTTAATAAGAACTGAATTGGCTACTCCCTTTGCAATACCTTCAGCCAGGATGTCTTTGTTGGTGCAGAAGAGATCGTCACCCACCAGTTCAGTTTTCTTTCCAATTACATCGGTAAGGTTTTTCCAGCCGGTCCAGTCATTTTCGGCCATACCGTCTTCCAGAGAAACAATAGGATACTGGTTAACCCATTTTTCCCAGAGTTTCACCATATCATCGCTTGAAACGAGATTACCCGTGCTCTTGAACATTTTGTATTTACCGTCTTCCCAGAGTTCGCTAGCAGCCGGGTCAAGGCAAATGCTTACGTGTTCACCAGGCTTGTAACCGGCTTTCTGTATAGCTTCCAGAATCACCTCAACTGCTTCTTCGTTCGATTTGAGGTTAGGAGCAAAACCGCCTTCGTCACCAACTGCGGTATTGTATCCCTTGCTTTTCAGAACTGATTTCAGGGTATGGAAAACTTCAACCCCCATGCGGATAGCCTCAGCAAAGGTGGGGGCACCATGGGGAGCAATCATAAATTCCTGAAAATCTACATTATTATCAGCATGCTTCCCTCCGTTGATAATATTCATACAGGGCACAGGAAGCAGATGGGCATTGATTCCGCCCAGGTATTTATAAAGAGGAATTCCTGCGCTTTTTGCCATTGCTCTTGCAAACGCCATGGAAACAGAAAGAATGGCATTGGCTCCAAGCTTGGACTTGTTTTTTGTACCATCCAGGTTAATAAGGAAGTAATCCAATTCCTGCTGGTTGGCAAAACATTTTCCGGTTACCTGCGAAGCAATCGTTTTGTTAACATTTTCGACTGCTTTTAATGTACCTTTGCCAAGATAACGTTTTTTATCACCGTCTCTCAGTTCAGTAGCTTCACGTTCTCCTGTGGATGCGCCGCTGGGCACCATAGCATGTCCGCAACTCCCGTCTTCCAGAACAACTGTTGCTTCAACAGTCGGATTTCCACGGGAATCAAGAATTTCAAGAGCCTTTACTTTTTTAATTTCCATACAACATCTATTAAAAGTTAAACGAAATATTGAATACTTTGAAGAACCTCATTATAAATAAAGCCCTATTTTTTGCTAATGAAGGGGTAAAGATAATCAAAAGTTTGACAGCATGTTCAATAGACCCAAATTCGTCAATTGAAAAGATCAATTGACTAATCGACTAACAAAATCTAATCATCCCGGAAATTCGGAATGAAAGATTTTGATAAGTCGGGGTTACCTCGATAAGTCAATAGAAACAAGTTGTTTATATATTTATTGTGTTTCTATTGACTAATCTCGGGTAAAGCGTAATTCTATATATGATATATGGAGATGTGGCCTGTTTCTCATGCAGGCAAAAATGCACGGAGTACTTTCCAAAAATCTTCCCTGTGAATGGGTTTGGGAAGGTATCCGTCAAAACCGGCCTCGAGAATCTGAATCTTTTCATCAGACAATGCATAGGCAGTCTGAGCAATAACAGGCAAGTCGGGTCTGATTTCCCGAATTTTCTTAAATGCTTCGTACCCGTTTATTACCGGCATTTTTAGATCAAGAAGTACAAGCTTGACCTTGTCATTTTCCCGGCAGATATCGATCGCTTCCTGACCATTCCGGGCACGTACCAGGTTATAATTGCTCTTCGACAACAGCTCTTCAAGATAGAAGTAGTTAATATCATCATCTTCAGCAATCAGAATACATTCTCCGGTTTTGAGCTGCTTTTTCTCTGATGCAATTGTCATCGTGTGGGTGATGCCAGAAATACTCACCTCTTGTATTGGAATGGACAACCTGAATGTACTCCCTTTTCCTGGTTCTGATTCAACCCATATTTTTCCTCCCATGAGTTCAGCATATGCCTTTGAAATAGCCAGACCAAGTCCGAGCCCGCCAGCCTTAATTGCCATATCGTTTTCAATACGGAAAAATCTTTGAAAAACAGCTTCATGGTATTTAGAGTCAATTCCAATTCCACTGTCCCGCACAAACAGAACAATATTTCCGTCCTGCTCTTCATATCCTAAATCAACAAAGCCCTTTTCAGTGAATTTAATTCCATTGGAAAGAAAAGCCGATAAAATATAGCGTAGTTTGGCCCGGTCAGTACGCAGGAAATACTCTGTATCAGGTCGCAAAATGGAAAAAGCAAGTTTGATTTCTTTATCGCGGGGAAGAAAAGCTAAGGATTCCTGCTGCAACTCCCTGAGAAGCTGATTCAGGTCAAATGTTTCGGGAGAGAAAGTTACCTGCCTGGTTTCAATCTTGGAAATTTCAACAATATCGCTGATCTTTGAGAGTAAATCCTGCCCACTCCTGTGCACAATTTCGATATACTCGTTTTTTTTATCCTGAGGCAGTTCTTCTCTTCGGAGAAGCTCTGTAAATCCCATAATGGCATTCATGGGTGTACGCACCTCATGGGAAAGGTTAGTTAAAAATGCTGTTTTTAAACGGTCGCTTTCTTCAGCTCTTTCCTTGGCACGAATTAAATCCTGAAGCATTTGTCTTCGTTCGGTTATATCTTCTTTAACCCCTACATAGTTAGTTATCAGGCCGTACTCGTTCAGAATAGGTGAAATTATGGCATCTTCCCAGTATAAGGTTCCGTCCTTCCGTCGGTTACATAATTCCCCAGCCCAGGTTTGGCCGGAACTTATAGTTTTCCAGAGATTTTCATAAAATTCCTGCGACTGAACACCAGACTTCAATATTCGGGGTGTGTTTCCTATGGCCTCATGGAATTCATACCCGGTTATTTTTGTAAACATGGGATTTACATAAATCATGGTGCCTGAGGCATCGGTAATAATAATAGAAACGGGGCTTTGTTCCACGGATTTTCCTAACAGACGAGTCTGGACCTCTGCCTGTTTTTTCGCTGTCACATCATGAATAATGGAAAAAAGGAGATCCTTTCCTGCTATATGCACTTTACTGCTGAAAACTTCTACATCACGTTCCGAACCATCTGCCCTTCGGTGCCGGAATTCAAAATGAGAACGAAGCTGATCCCGCACATTTTGCATCTCTGTCTTCACAATCTCTGACGGCAAGGTATTTATATCCATAATGCGTTTTGTCATGATTTCCTCCCTGGTCCATCCATAAAACTGCGAAGCAGCAGGATTTGCATCGACTATCCTGCCGTCATCCGGATCAATGAGCAGCATGACCGCCATGTTATTCTCAAAAAATGAACGGAAACGTTGCTCGCTTTCGCGCAGGGCATCCTCGATCTCTTTCTGCCGGGTAATATCAAACGCTGAACCAATAGCCGCCGACTGGCCATTCCACGTAATTTTTCCAGCCGTAAAATCAATCCATATCTCCTTTCCGTCTTTCCGGATTACTTTAAATGAATAACGGGCTGGTACCGGTTTTCCTCTTTGACGATCAATTCCACGCTGTCTGATCAGGTCTTGAAAGTCGGGATGAACAATATCCCAGAACTTCATCTGTAGGAATTCCTCGGCTGAATATCCGGTAATTTCAGTAACAGCAGGATTGGCATAAACGAATCTTTCTCCCTGGTATACAAAGATGGCTGTAGCAGTTGCATTGGCCAGACTCCGGAAACGTTGTTCGCTTTCCCATAGTTCCTGTTCAGCAAGCATGCGCTCGGTAACGTCCTCCATTGCCAGAAGTATTAGCCGGGTAGAGTTTGGATCATCATAAATCCTTCTGGCATTGAGCATAAAAGTTTTTCGTATGTTGTTACCGGCAGGTAATTCAGCAATAAAATCTTCGAAATGAGTATTTTTAGGTAGTATCTCCAGAAGAAGCTGTCGCAGTCCGGGAACATTAAACTGCTGGTTTCTTAACTCAAGAAACGGTTTACCTTCCACTTCTTCAGGAGTAAAGTTAAAAGTATTGCAAAACGAGCGATTAACCAGGACAACACAAAGCGAATTATCGAGAATTACCAGCGATTCCCTGACGGTAGCCACAATCCCTTCAGCGAGATTTTTTGCTTCCATAATAGCTTTCTGGGTAGCACGTTCTGTCGTCTGGTCTCTGAAAACCAGCACCACACCTACCACCTTGCCCGAAGCATTCCGGATAGGAGCGCCACTGTCAGCAATCGGAATCTTTCGGCCATCCTTGCTGATGAGAAGGGTATGATTGGCAAGACCTGTAACAATTCCCCTCTGGAGAACTCTTGTTACCGGATTTTCGGCTGGTTCTCCTGTTTCCTCGCATACAATCCTGAACACCTCTTCCAGAAGTTTTCCACAGGCTTCCCTCTCATGCCATCCCGTAAGTTCTTCCGTTACAGGGTTCATATGTTGCACTAACCCATTATGATCAACCACAATTACACCATCACCGATACTATAAAGAGTGGTCCGGAATTTTTCCTCGCTGATTCTCAATACTTCTTCCGTTCTTTTGCGTTCAGTTAAATCAAAATTCAATCCCAATAATCTGACAGCATGCCCATTTTTATCAGATAAAGCCCAGACTAATGAATGGATGGAACGATAAGATCCATCGGCATGAAGAAATCGATAATCAAATTCTACCGGGATATTGGGTTGCTCCTTTATCTGATTTAAATGTTTTGTTACCTCCGAAATATCATCAGGATGTATTTTCTTAAGCCATAAATCGATTCCTTGTGATTCTTCGACAGTGTCTATCCCGGCCTGTATTTTCCATTCCGGTGAGTAACAAACCGAATCGGCCAATAAGTCCCATGTCCATAAGGCAATATCTTTCGTATATATAGCCAATGGAGTTGTGTCAGCACCACTAAAAAATCTTGAATTCTTTGATGAATCACCTTGGAATGAAATAGATCGGGTATGAAGGAGACTTCGGATACGCGTTTCCAATTCAACTTTTTCGATAGGAGCAAGAATGATTTCGTCAACAGCTTTTAACGAAGAAGGCTTGTGTAATTTAATGTCGCTTCGGGTCGAAAACAGAAGTACAGGAAGAAATACATCTCCCGATGCTTTTTTTAAAGCGTTAATTTCTTTCCCACCTTTTTTAAGGACTTTTTCGTCAACAATAATCACATCCGTATCGGAAAATTCAGTTGTTGGAATATCTGCAACTGTAACCTCAAAATGTTCAGTAAGCCAGGTTATCAAAAGATCCCTGCTGAAGGTGTCTGAAACGCAAAGAAGTATTTTCCCCATCCGGATGTGAATTATGACTTCTTACTACACAGACAATTATGTAAATATATCAATTTTTTATGAAAGTATTTATAAGTATTGTCTACTCTAAAAAAAATCAAATTGATTATTGCATTTCAGTACCTTAATATAATTTAAGAATAGTGGATTCACGAGAATCCTGAAATCCGGTTACTGGTACACCCGGATGTAGTCTATGGTCATGGTTTGAGGAAATACAGTAGTAGCATCAGGATTTCCAGGCCAGTTCCCTCCTACTGCCACATTGAAAATATAAAACTGGGGAAGGTTCCATGGGAAAGCGCTCAAATCCCGGCTGTTCACCTCGAAAAATTTTTGCCCGTCAACATACCACTTCAAATGGTTAGGCTGCCAGACCAAGGTAAAAATATGGTATCCTGAGCTGAAAGTGCCGGATGAGAGCACGTAACTGCTTCCGGTATATTGATGTCCGTTTTTGTCGTAATGCACTGTTCCGTATACTTTATTTGGTTGCTGTCCGAGTAGTTCCATGATGTCAATTTCACCGCATTTAGGCCAGCCAACGGTGGAAATGTTATTTCCCAGCATCCAGAGGGCAGGCCATATACCCTGGCCTTCCGGTAATATGGCCTTGATTTCTGTCTTGCCGTATGTAAAGGTTCGCTTGTTCTGCGTGGTAATTCTGCCAGATGTATAGGTGGTTCCTTCTTTAATAGCCTTAATTACCAGATTTCCGTTATCAATAAATACATTCGCGGTTGAATTGGTATACACTTCCAGTTCATTGTTTCCCCAGCCGTTATTGTTTCCCAGCTCATAATTCCAGTCAGCTGTATTAAGTTCACTTCCTTCAAATTCATCGCTCCAGGCAAGATGAGCATAATCAGTATTAATAATTGTAACCGGTACGCTGAATTCCTCCAGAACGGCTCCTTCTGCCTTAGTAACATGAACAGTGAAAGCTGCATCTTCTGTTCTGGAAGGATTTGGTATAATAGTTACCGGTAAATTGGCACGTGCTTTACCTTTGGGGATAGTGACGAAAGAATCGACTGCCACATAATCCGTTCCGGCCAATGCTGTTATGTTGGAAGTAGAATAGTAAATTTTAACCGTTTTGTCAGCAGTTGCTGAGATTTCTACAGGAACATACACGGTACCACTCATATCATCCTCATAGATAGAGAAAGTACCAGAAGTGGAAATCACATCCGGAAGCGGGCCGGATTCTTTAGTACACAATGCCGCAACGAATACCAGCAAATACAAGGGCAACATCAACCATCGAAAGGGAATTTCTGGTTTCATAGTGTATTCTTTTAGTGTAAAGGTACTTCAGGTTTTTGGTGTGCAGATCATTCTATCCGAAAAATGTTCTGTTCCACGTCCCATATCCAGGGTTTTTTTACAGAAAAATTTTTAATAAGTTCCCATCCTTTTGCAATTTTCCCGGCTATTTCTTCAATGGACTTCAATCCGCTCAGGGAATCATATACCGATGCTGTAAGAGCGCCGGCACCGCAGGCATTTCGTACAGCGTCTTCAGGAGAAAAGCCTTTAAGAAATGATACAAGAAAGGCTGCCACTGCCGAGTCCCCGCATCCGGTTGTGGAAGCAACCTTTTCAATGTGGAAAGCCGGTACCAGAATTTCCTTACTGGACCATTCCTCTGCATTTTCAGGTCGGGCCTTCCCAATATGGATTATTTTATCTGCTCCGCCGGTTTTCAGGTAACAACCCAGAAGGCCGCACTTAACAAAAGTCATTGCACAACCCATGCCCGTAAGAACTTTCCCTACTTGAGGCAGATGAGCTGGGTCGTACAAGTCAATGAAATCGGCTTTCTGGTTTTTTTCCCTGAAGTACCTGTAATCTTCGGGCAAAGCCATGTAGAGTGCCTCTTCCAGACTGGGGCAGAAAATATCAACATAGGGTAATACCTCGCGGAGAATGCTCTTCCAGTCGAGCTTTCCTGACTCTGATGATGGATCAGGGAGGGTGCAGTCAAGGGATGTGGTTACACCCAGTGCCTTCACTCTTCGGAAAATTTTTACAAGTTCCCTGCCATTGTCTTGATAAAGGGAACGCATCAGCGGCGGATAGCCAAAATGAAAAAGCCGTGCATGTGCTACTGCTTCATAATCGATATCATCTGACGAGAAGGTATTGTTGGCGCCGGGATCATGAAGAAAAATTCTGTCAATACCCTGTGGTGCTATCACTACGGAATACGATGTGCCGGCGATCTCATCCACGAGTATACCCTGTTCCATCCCATAATTCCGAAGAATGCTTAAAATGACTTCGCCAAAAAGATCCTTCCCTATTTTTCCCCGCAAAAGAGTGGGTATGCCTAATATCTGAATAGCTATTCCCGTATTAGGAACACTGCCCCCGGTATGTATGGAGGGTTTGCCAACATTGATCAGTTTACCCGGATGAAACAACTGATCGAACGATTCGGTTCCCTGGTTCAGAAAGGCAGGGGTAATATCAAGACAAATATGTCCTGCTGCAACAACGTCAAATTTCTTCATGATTCATGTTCTCAAATGCCATCTGTTCCAAATATAGCACAAAATCCGATGCTATTCACCTGTTCATGCATAAGGCAAATGGTATGTAAACATAAACAACGGATGGCGACTGAAGCGATAAAATACAGTTGTCATTGTTCTCAAAGTTCTCATTGTTGTCATTGTTGGGATCAATTGGACAACCATTAGAACCCGACAACTATGGCAACCATGATAACCTGACAACCTGATTACTTTGTCCTTTATCTCCTGACGGGAAACAGACCGGTATTGCTGGATTTTCGCTGCAGGCTTTTCGATGTTAGATATGGGTACTGAAGGAAGACAGGAATTCAGGTGAGAAAGTTGCCTGTACTAGAATGTCATGGTGAAAACCGTTTCTTTTCCGGGTGTACTTGAAGCCGTGATGGTACCGTTATGCAAACGGATAATCTGACGGGAAAGACTCAGGCCGATACCCGATCCGCTTGGCTTGGTGGTGAAAAACGGAATAAAAATTTTGTCAATTACATCAGGAAGAATGCCCTGCCCGTTGTCATATACCTGCAAAGTTGCTCTGCCTCTCTTGTTCAGGAATGCTTTCAGTTCAATTACAGGATCATCTCTTCCTTCCAGGGCATGCATGGAATTCTTAATCAAATTCAGAAGAACCTGCTCGATGAGTTGCTCGTCAAGTGATATCTCAATGTCAGGTGGTTCAACAGTCATGATAAAACGGATCCCGTTTTTCTTCATTTCTTCATCCAGCAGAAGTTTGATATGGCTGAACAGGTCCTGAACCTTTAAAATCCTGAAATTGGGCTGCGGGATCCGGGTAAGATTTCGGTAAGTATTGACAAAGTGCAAAAGACCCGTACTGCGCTTGTTGATAGTCTGCAGTGCCTGCTGTATCTCATTAACAGTATCCATATCTACCACCAGATTGCCGCTTTTTTTGTCCCCAACTACATCCTTGAGCATGATGTCGAGGGTAGAAGAAAGGGAAGCAATGGGAGTAATAGAGTTCATAATTTCATGGGTCAGCACCCTGATCAGTTTCTGCCATGCTTCTGTTTCCTGTTCTTCCAGAACACTCTGGATATTTTTGATAGCTACCAGCACAATCTCTTTTTCTTTTATTCTGAGTTCCGTTGCGTTGATGCTTAGCTGCAGAAGGTCTTCATTATCCTGAACTTTCACCAGTCGGTTTTCTCCCGGCTGAATGGAAAGAAGAGTCTGAACAAGTTCTTTGCTCAAAGGTTCCAGAAGATGAATATTTCTGAGGGTAGCTACCTGAAAGAGTTTTTTGGCAGCCTTATTGACAAGTTCAACACTGCCATCACGCTGGAAAGCAATGATGCTGACATCAATATTCTGCACAATGCTCTGCAAATAATGAAAATGCTCTTCCTTTTCGGAACGCACTGCCTGAAAATCTTTTATAACATCATTGAAAGCCTTCGCCAGCTCGTTGAATGATTCGCCCATTCCCTCGATACGGAATGAACGGTTAAATTCTGCATAACGGATAGATTCAAGAAATCCTGCCAGTTCCCTGTTAGTCCGGTCGGTATACCGGAATAACCAGATAATTTGCATAATAATTATAATCCCTATCAACACAGGGGTCAAATAAAACCGTGTTTCCAGAGAATAGAAAAAAAGAAAAATTGTGGCACTAAGGACAATAATCCTTATTAGTACGTTGGTGCGGAATTTTTTATAAACCATATTTTTCCATACGTCGGTAAAGTGATGTGCGGGTAAGGCCAAGCTCTGCAGCCGCCTGACTTACATTTCCCTGAAACTGTTTTAACACTTTCATGATTACGGTTTTCTCAATTTCTTCCAGATTAAAGGTTTCCAGCTCCAACTCACCGGTTTTTCTGGATACAGCAGAGAGAAGAAAATCATCGGGTTCGAGGATATCTCCCTCACTCATAATCACAGCTCTTTCAACGGCATGCTGCAACTCTCTCACATTTCCGGGCCAGGGATACTGCTGCAGTTTCTTCATACCTGCCGCAGAAATGCCTCTTACAGGTTTCTTGTACTTTTTGGTATAAATCTTCAGGAAATGGTTTGTGAGCAATGGAAGGTCATCGATCCTTTCCCTCAAAGGAGGCAGGTGGATTTCCACGGTATTGATGCGGTAGAGCAAATCCTGACGAAAAGCATTCTTTGATACCATGTCATAAATATCGTTATTGGTAGCACAAATAAGCCGCACATCAACCGGTATGGGCTTGTTCGAACCAACTCGCGTTACCTCCCTCCTCTCAATTACGGTAAGTAATTTGCTCTGAAGAGTAGGTGATAAGTTCCCTATTTCATCTAAAAAAAGTGTTCCTCCGTTGGCAATTTCAAACCTCCCCTGCTTCTCCGATTTTGCATCAGTAAAAGCTCCTTTCTCATGCCCGAAAAGTTCGCTTTCAAAAAGTGTTTCAGCAATGGAGCCCAGATCAACGGCAATAAAAACTTCATCCTTCCGGGGAGAATCCCTGTGAAGTGCTCTGGCAACAAGTTCCTTTCCTGTACCGTTTTCGCCCAGAATCAAAACACTGGCATCCGTTTTTGCAACCTTCTGAATGGTGGCAAATACTTTCTGCATGGGTTCACTGGCCCCGATGAAGTCCTGGTACGGCATATCATAAACAGCACTGATTCCCCTTTGCCGGGTACGGAGTGAATCAGCTTCCTGCCGTGATCTTCTTAATTTGATGGAAGCTGAAATGGTTGCTAGAAGTTTTTCGTTCTGCCATGGCTTGAGCACAAAATCGGTTGCGCCCGATTTAATGGCCCTTACAGCCTTTTCGGCATCGCCGTATGCTGTTATGAAAACTACCACTGCCTGAGGATCCAGTTCCAGAATTTTTGACAACCAGTCAAAACCTTCCTGCCCGCTAATTGCATCTTTGGTAAAGTTCATGTCAAGCAGAATAACATCATACTGCATTTTCTGCATGGCAGCCGGAATCTGCCCCGGATCGGTCAATGTATCGATTACCTCAACATGTTGCTTCAGCAATAATTTAAGGGCAAAAAGGATATCTTCGTTATCATCAACCGCCAGTATGCGACCGGTTTTAACTTCTTTGCTCATGCGTTCAAGAATTCATATTTTCGTAAAGGTAAGCATTATTTGTAAATCCTCTTGCAGACATACAATTAACAGACCAAAAAGCCTCATTCTTTCATTTTCAAACATTACCAGCTACTTAACCCTCTTATCATACTTTTTAACATGTTCGATTTCGTACATCATATGTTTCATTTCGATACAGTTTTAAAGTATATAAAACGAGTTCCTCTTCATAAGAATCTTAAATATCAGTCGTTTAGGCTTTTTGGCATAATTCATGTTTTACCTTACGGAAATACTTTCGGCTTATGAATGGCATGGACAGAAAAATTGAAAAAAAATATCCCCGACTGAAACGCATTATCTGGATTTCAGCCATTGCTGTTCTTGTGCTTCTGGTTATTTATTCCATGTTTTTTAGTGATAAAAGCTCCAGGCTGAACGTCGAAACCGATAAGATTACCATAGCCACGGTGGAACGCGACATTTTTCAGGATTATATAGCAGTTATAGGGACTGTTGAACCCATTCAGACCATCTACCTTGATGCTATTGAAGGAGGCAGGGTAGAAGAGATTCTCCGCGATGAAGGGAGCAAATTACGCAAGGGAGATGTGATCATTCGCCTGAGCAACCATAATCTGTTACTGGAAATTTCCAACCACGAAGCGGAGGTTGCACGGGCCGTAAATGAGCTTCGCCAGGCGCGTCTGTTGATGGTGCAGCAGCAACTCATCAACCAGAGCAGCATTATTGAAACAAAAAAAGTTCTCAAACAGCAGGAACGAATGTTTCGGAACAATGAAAAACTGTTCGAAACAAATTCCATATCGCGCGAAGAGCTGGAAAAATCAAAAGAAGAATACCAGGCCTCTCTGGAAAAACTTAACCTTCTGCTCGAGAACCAGAAACAGGATAGTTTGTTCAGGGCCATTCAGGTTGCCTCTCTCGAATCCTCGGTTTCGCGCATGGAAAAAAATCTTGTCCTCATCCGGGCACGACTCGATAACCTCGACATTAAGGCGCCCGTTGACGGCGAACTGGCCACACTCAATCCTGAAGTAGGAGAAGTGATCAATTACGGTACAAGGATAGGGACCATCAATATTCTGGACTCCTACAAGGTAAAAGCTGAGATTGACGAACACTATATTGACCGTGTGAAAAAAGGACTGAAAGGTGCCTGCGATTTCAGCGGTAAAGATTATACAGCTCATATCGAAAAGATTTTCCCCGAAGTGAAAAACGGGAGGTTTTTTGTCGACATGATTTTTGATGATACCATACCGCCACAGATCCGGATTGGACAAACATCGCGGATCAGACTTGAACTGGGAGAATCCCGGCCGGCAGTGCTTCTGTCCCGGGGAGGTTTCTACCAGAGTACGGGCGGTCA
The DNA here is from genome assembly GCA_964548125.1 of uncultured Bacteroidales bacterium. Taxonomy (GTDB): domain Bacteria; phylum Bacteroidota; class Bacteroidia; order Bacteroidales; family JAAYUG01; genus JAAYUG01. Next base: position 36,749 of record CAZJQN010000018.1, read on the forward strand.
GTGGGTATACGTTATTCATCCCGAACAGCATATAGCCGTTAAACGGGCTATCCGGATCGGAAGACAAAACCCGAGATTTTATGAAATCATCGAAGGACTTGAGCCCGGAGAAAAAGTAATTGTATCGGGATATGACAACTTTGGAAACGCTGATAAGCTGATTCTTAAATAGCACCTTTAAATCTGTTCACTATGATTCGCACTATTAATTTAAGCAAAGTATTCCGTACCGATGAAGTGGAGACAACTGCCCTAAATAAGGTCAATCTTGAGGTAAAGGAAGGAGAATTTGTTGCAGTAATGGGACCATCAGGCTGCGGAAAATCCACCCTGCTAAATATACTGGGTCTTCTGGACAATCCGACCAGCGGAGAATTTTACCTCAACGGACATGAAGTTTCCCGCTACAGTGAACGAGCCCGCACCAGCATGCGAAAAGGAAATATCGGATTTGTATTCCAGAGCTTCAACCTCATTGACGAACTCACGGTTTTTGAAAATATTGAACTTCCCCTTTTGTATATGAAGGTCTCTGCCTCCGAACGCCGCAAAAGGGTGGAAGAAGCCATGGAAAGAATGCGGATATCGCACCGGAGAAAACATTTTCCCCAGCAGCTATCTGGCGGACAGCAGCAGCGTGTTGCCATTGCACGTGCGGTAGTATCCAAGCCTAGGCTTATCCTTGCTGACGAGCCAACCGGCAACCTCGACTCAGCAAACGGCGAGGAGGTGATGAACCTTCTGAGCGAACTCAATAATGACGGAACAACTATTGTGATGGTTACCCACTCCCCCTCCGATGCAGAAAAAGCCCACCGGATTGTACAGCTATTTGATGGATATGTTGTTACAGAAAATGTCAAACATGCTTTTCTGGATTGACAATATAGGAGAAAAGACATGCAAATAAGGGATATCAAAAAACACAATTGAACCTAATTATTACTACATGCCAGAAAGCCTGATAAGAAGAGACTGAAAAGGAAGAAACCTAATACAAACAAAATGAAAGAACTTGCCATTCCTCTCCCCTATATTCGTGACGACCAGATAGCCGAAGTGGAATTATCCATCGGTCGGTCAAGACTTCACTACAGTTTCAGGGTAGAATCATTTCCCTGGGATGTGGAGGATGAATTTTCCCATCCCGACGATGACGAAATAACACGTTCGCTGAAGAGGATAACAAGACTAAAAAGAGCTATACAGGAATATGATCCGGAGTGGGAATTGATTCAGATTTTCAATCCGTCAGAAAATTCAAAATTTATACAAGTACTTTACAGAAAAAAATTGAAACTGATTTAATATGAATATGCGACTAACGTATTTTGCTCTTGCGGCGATAGTATTTGTTGCAGGAACCGGTATCTCCGATGCACAGAAGGTGTGGACGCTGGAAGAATGCATACAATATGCTCTCGATCACAACATTACCATAAAGAGGCAGGAACTGGCGGCCGATATTTCCTCCAACAATGCCTTTCAGTCAAAAATGAATCTGCTACCAGGGGTTGGAGCAGGCTTCAACCATTCGTTTAATTTCGGTCGTACCGTAGATCCTACAACCTATGACTTTGTTGAACAAAATTATCAGTCGCAGTCAATGGGTATAGGAGGCAACATGACCTTATTCCATGGCCTGCAAAATATTAACAATGTTAAACGGCAGCAGTTTAACCTAATGGCCAAACTGGCTCAGGTTGAAAAGGCCAAAAACGATGTTACGCTTAACATTGCCACCGCCTATCTTCAGATTCTTTTCAGTCAGGAAATTCTCGAAGTGGCAAAAGCACAGCTTGAAGTTACGCGCCTTCAGGTTGAGAAGATGCGGAAACTGGTGGAAGTTGGAAACAAAGCCATGGGAGATTTACTGCAGATTCAGGCACAGGAAGCCTCAGACAGGCTGGAAGTAATCAATGCCACCAATAACCTGAAAATGGCTTATCTAACCCTTACCCAGTTACTTGATCTCGATTCAGCTGAAGGATTTGAAATTGCCCGACCTGTAACACCCCAGATTGATGAAACCCTCGTATCCCCCGAAGTAGAAGACATCTATGCTGTGGCCGAAAAAGAAATGCCTCAGATCAGAATGGCTGAGTATTATGTTAAAGCCGCACAAAAAGACCTGGCTATGGCCCGAGGAGGAAGATTCCCTGAAATCACTCTTCAGTCACAGGTATATACCTATTACTCGGAATTGCAAACCCAGTATTATTCCTATGAACAACAACTGCGGAACAACATGTCAAAAACCATTCAGTTTGGTGTTAATATTCCCCTGTTTAGCCGGTATGCAACCCAGAGAGATATAAGCAATGCAAGAATTGCCCGCAATGATGCGGAACTGCAACTCAGGGAAGCAAAACTTGACCTGTATAAAACCATTCAGCAGGCGCATGCCGATGCAGTTGCAGCCCTCGAAAAATACCGTTCAGCAGGAGAAGCAGTAAAGGCAAACGAAGAAGCATTTAAATATACGGAGCAAAAATTTGGCGTTGGTCTTGTGAGCGCTGTTGAATACAATGAAGGAAAGAAAAACCTGACAAAAGCCCGTGCAGACTTACTGCAGGCAAAATATGAATTCATATTTAAGACGAAAATTCTTGCTTTTTATATGGGAAATAAAATTGAACTGAAATAGGTTAAATATAGTAAGGAGGTTTCTTTGGTGAGGATGGCAGAATTCCAATGCCATCCTTTTCTTTTATCCGAAGTACCATGAATTAACAAATTCAACCGGGCTAACCCCGATGGAACAAAGTGAAATCGGCCTAACAGGCACAATAGGCATCGTATAATGCGTATTATGGGTTAAAACCTACATGATTAGAACAAAATTATTTTTAGAAGAAATTCCATTTTTGAAACGCAATTTAGCTCTTGCTCATGCTCTGGCTCTGAAC
>CAZJQN010000019.1:0-38176 GCA_964548125.1 uncultured Bacteroidales bacterium
TATTGTGGGTTAAAACCTACATGATTTGAATTATAGCAAAACTATTTTTAGAGGAAATTCGTCAATTGATTTTTTCAATTAACGAATTTGGATTAATTCCTGAGTTGAATTGCCAATAAAATCAGGAAAGCGGGACACTTGTTTGCATGCGCCGGAGAAACGATAAGTGCCCGAAGCCTATACAATGCAATAACTCTTTATCGTAATATTTTCCTTACAAAGGCTACAGTAAAGTAACTCATCATAAAAACTCCCGTAAATCCTTCCAGTGCTGAGAGAAGACGGGTTAAACCCTGAGGATAGACGTCGCCGTAACCAATGGTAAAAAAAGTAATGGCGCTATGATAAAATGATTGGGATAACATCGACAGGTGGTCTGGGTTGTTTACTGCTGATTGGGTATGTCCCATACCAAAAAGGTCTGTAAGGTAAAACAGAATCCCGAACAAAAACCAGAATAGGATGACACTCACCAGTACCCGGCCCGGGGAGGTTGCATACAAGCCGATCTTATCAAAAACCAGCCATTTAAATGCATAGACGGGATATTCCCAGAGAGCTGACCATGGTTTTTTTGCAACGCGTTCGTTCCTGTCTGCCAGGGCTTCAAATCTTCGGAATAGTACATAAGCCCGGTCTTCGTATGAAAAGCGTCCGGTGGAGTTGAAATTTTGTTTCATGATTCTGAACTGTTCAGAAATTTCTCTTTCCGTTGCCTGTTCCTGTGATAAAATCATGGAACGGAGCCGGTTGGCATGCCAGTCAATGTATATTCTTCCCGGCAAGCGCATGCCGTTAATTTTCAGGGTACGGATGGCTACCGGAAATTCATAAGGCATCAGGTCAATAATGTCGCGAATAACAGTATCGGAAAGATCCACCACGTCGGCTTCCTGCATCCGCAGGTCAACATAATCGTTCATCTGGCAGGAACGGAGCGAAAGATGCTTTATGCGTGCTTTCTGAAAAGAGATAGTGCCTTTCCCGAAATCGGTACCGTCGAGATATACTTCGGCTTCCGGATAAATGGCCTGTTCGAAGGAAAACTTTCCTTCACCCACTGTAGCTTTCTTGAAAAGAAATTTTCCGCTTTTTAATTCGCTTCCTTCAAAAGTAATTTCTCCGTTACCAAAATTGCTCCGGTTAAAATTGATGCGGCTTTCGTTGAATTCGGCCATGCGAAAATCCACTTTTCCCGTGCCGAAGTCCGTTCGCTCAAAGTTGATTTCTCCCCCTCCGAACTTTGCGTAATGAAAATCAACTTTCCCCTGCCCAAAACGGGCAATCTTAAATGACACCGTCCCCTGCCCGAACGATGAATTGATGAATGAAACGTCTCCATCACCAAAATCGGTGTTCACAAATAACACATCTCCTTTTCCGAATGCAGTATATTGAAAATCCTTTGTGCCGCTGTGAAACTTGCTGTTTTTGAACGATACAAGACCTGTTCCAAACTGACAGTTGGCAAAATCCACATTGCCGTTACGGAAAAGTACATAGCTCATGTTAAGACTGCAGTCAGTGAAGCGGGCTGAGTTGAACGACACTAAACCGCGGGCAAATACTGTTGATTCGAAGTCAACCATTTCACCTCCAAATTCAGCAAAGCTGAAATCAATCCGTGAACTGCAATTGAAAAAAGCCTTTCGTGCTGAAAACGTTTCCAGCTTTACAGGTGATTTAGCCTCCAGATTTTGCAGAGCCCTGAATTCCGTTAGCGAGAACTTTTCAATGTAGCATTCACTGAGATTAATTTCTTTCTTTTCTGAAATTAGCTGATAAATTGTTTCTGCCGGTGCATAGCCATATTCTTCTTCCAGTGTTTTTTCTCCTTCAGGGTCCGAATAAATAATCCTGACCGTTCCTGGCCAGGTGATTCCTCCGGATGTTGTAAAGGGAATGTCAGAAATTCTGACTTCAAAATCAGTAAATTCGGTATACATATGGCAATTGTTATTACTGTTTATGAGCCTGTTGGTAAGTCCATAATTTATACGTTTCTTTTATTTCTCTTGCATTTTACATTATGTTATCAGATCAGGTGCGACGGCAGACCTCACTAAAACTACAGAATTGGCAGAATTTATGCTGGTTAGTCTGTGTAAAAGGTATGGTGGGTTCGTATATTTCGAGTAAGAGTTGCTGGAGTTTTTCTTCAAATTCCTGCATGAAGGGCGAAAAATCGCTAATCGGGTTAAGGTTATTTTTTGTTTCGGGTTCTTTTATACCAATGGCGGGATCAAACTTTTCATCAAACATCTCACGCAGGAAGTAAACGGCAGGTTGTACGTTCGATCCCTTATTTGTCAGCAAAAACAGATAACAATAAAAGAAAATCTGAAATGCATACCGCAGGTCTTTTCCATGTTCTGAGGTAAACAGCTTATCCATTCCGGTTATAGTTTCCGATCTGCCACCTGTCTTGTAGTCTATAATAACGATTTTTCCGTTACAGTTAATCATCCGATCGGCATTCCCTCCCAGCATAATTTCTTTTGCTGGTTCATTACCTGGCAGTTTGATGAATCCGCCAAGCGGCTGTTCCAGTCCGGTAATTGTATATGGGCAGAATCTGCGGTCGATTTCCAGTACTTTACAGGCATATTCTTTCAGTACATTGCTGAGGATGATAAACTGTCCTTCCGGTTCAACAGGTTGATCAGCAGACAAGTGTTTATAAACGTGTCGACGAAGGGCAGAGTCAACGGCATTCTGTATCTGTTCCTGACTTATTCTGTCAATGATTTCCTCCGTAATGGTAAGGTTCCTGAGACTGCTATAAAGAACCCGCATAGTTTCATGAAAAAGTGTACCGAAAATACCAGCGTCAGGTTCTTCGGTAAGTTCTTCCTCGGGTTTAACCCTGGCAATATATCGGAAGAAGAACAGGAGAGGACATTTGATGTAATCGGCCAGAGCAGATGGCGAAAAACGACTGCCGTTGCGGGATGTAAACATAGAAAGCCGCTGCATTACCTCCGGTCCTTTTTCAATTATAATGGGTTTGGGCGACTGGAAACGCACATTAATTCTGGCTGAATTAACCGTAACTTTGCAGGGTTGCTCATATATAAGCTGGTAGGCAAACCGGCTCATCTTTCCTGAGTCGGGACCGGAGGCTGAAGCATTCCATAAGATCTCGACTTTCCGGGCTCGCTGAAGAAGACGATAAAAGTAGTAGGCATATACAGCATCCTGATGTTCGGCGGTTGGCATGCCATACCCGTACCGCAGATTCTGCGGGATAAAGGATGCAGGCTGAGAGGTTCGCGGAAGCACTCCCTCATTGGCCGGGAGGATGACGACGTTTTCAAAATCGAGATTTCTTGTTTCCAGCAATCCGAGTATCTGTAAACCCTGAAGGGGTTCGCCTGAAAGGGGTACATGCAGATTTTGGAGAACGTTTCTCAGCATCCGCATATAGGTTTCAGGAAGGAGGGTGCTGGCTGTTTCTGGCAGAAGATCTTCCAGATGCTGCAATGCCAGGTATACTGAAAGAATTGTCTCGCATTCGATTGTGTGAAGGGGATTACCGGATTCACTCATTATGTTTTCCTGATAAAACTGTATCAGAATTTCCCGCAATCTGGCCGGTATGTTTTGTATATCGGTCACAGGTCTAAAGATGGTGCTCATGCGGCTGTTTTTGCAAAGAAGTTCGGCCGGTACCCTGATCATCTTCAGGGCAACAATATTTTTCAGGGTTTCTTCTTTCTCATCTTTCAGATTCTCGAGGAGCGGGTGATGTAGCAGTGATAGTACGTGGCGGTAATAATAGCAGATTTTCCCTTTGTATTCTTTACTACTTTTCTGAAGCTCAAGCCATTGAAAAAGGAAAGTATATACCTGTGACTCTCTTACCGGAAATCCGATGCTCACGTTGTAGGCATCGCATTGTTCAGGAAGGGTTTGAAGCAGGGGAATCAGAAGGTTTTCATCAGCCAGTACTACAGCGGTGGACAAAGAATTATGACTGCTCTCCAGCATGGCAAAGGCGGTACGTCCTGCAGAAGCAGCAAGGCCAGTGAAAGAAGGAAGTCCGGTAATCTGCACATCAGGTTGCGAATTTGTAAATTCCGGGCGGGGAACAAAATCATCGGGAGAGGGAAATTCTTCTCTGTTTTTTCTAAGAAAAAAACCGGCTTCATGCCATGTGTTTTCAATGTACCATGGATCAGTATCCCAGTAAAAGGAAGCTTTTCCTTCTTTTTTAAGAATCCGGAAAAGTTCTCTTTCACAGGCATTCAGAGCGTTGAAGCCTATAAAACAGTAATGACCGGTCATAAAATTTTCGATTCCCGATGCCCTGAGTTTTGCAATCGCCTCTCGAGAATTCATTCCTTCATAAGCAATACCTTCTTCAGAAAGATTTTTTCTGAATTGGAGGTAGAGGGGATGCAGTTTATTCCAGAAGGCAAGGAATTTTTCTTTTTCACCTGAATTTCGTGATGAGATCAGGTGTTTCCAGAAAACCCTTATACCCTCGTAAGTATCTTCTTCCGGCCGGAAGAGTTGATCAATTTCTTTGAGGTCGGTCAGGTTACGGAATAACTGACCGGTATCCACCAGATATTTATCTGTATCATCAAAGTCATGCAGGAGTGTTTCTCCCCAGCTGATAAATTCATCAATGGTTTCGGCATCGTTGTTAAATACCTGCTTGTAGGCATCGTATAACCGGAACAGCAGGGGAAGTGTTTCAGGTACTATATATCCTGTGATGCGGCTGAACAGTTCGTTAATGGTATAACTTTCGGGCATCAGCAACGGCCTGTCAATTATCTCGCCAAGGTATTTGCGGAAAAAGAAAACCGATCGCCTGTTAGGAAAAACAAGAACAACATCATCGTCTGCATGATGGGAGTATATGTGGTCAGCTACTTCTTTAAGAAAGGGTTGGGCCATAATTAACGTCTCTGATTTTTGTTAATACCGGATTTTTTTTGATATAAACGTCCCTGCCAGGTTTGTTTTTGCTCAAGCAGTTGCTCAAACCTGCGTTGAATTTCGTCGTACCGTATGGCTCCCCAGCCCGGATTAACGAGAAAGCGGGGAGGAACCTCTGATGCAATTCGTTCAATTACTACATTGGGATTCAACCGTTCAGCCACCTGGACCATCAGTTCAAGGTATTCCTCAATAGGGGGCAGGTACATAGGGTATGCATGCATTCTGTAATCTTCGGCCAGTTTTGTGTTTTCAAAAATCTGAAGCTGGTGAAATTTGATTGTATCAAGCGGAAGGCCAGCAATTATGCTGATGTCCTGCAATATAGTTTCGTCATTTTCGCCCGGAAGACCGATAATAAAATGTGCTCCGGCCGGCAGACCTCTTTGCCGGGTAAGCTCAAGTGCCTTTAGTGCGTCGCCGAACGTGTGTCCCCGGTTTACATTCAGCAAGGTTTCATCCCGTACCGATTCGATTCCATATTCTATGGCTACATAATATTTTTCTGCCAGGGAGGCCAGGTAGTCGAGTATGGTGGGATCAACGCAATCGGGACGGGTACTGATGATAAGTCCAATAATCCCTTCACAGGACAGGGCTTCTTCGTACATTTGCTTAAGCTGGGAAATGGGCGCATATGTATTGGAGAAAGTCTGAAAATAGGCCAGGTACTTTCCTGCCCTGCGGTAGCGGAAACGGTGAAAACGGATTCCTTCGCTTATTTGCTGTTTTATGGGCAGAGCGGACCTGCAGTAGGATGGGTTGAAGGCGTCGTTGTTGCAGAAAGTACATCCTCCGGTGCTCTTACTGCCATCGCGGTTGGGACAGGTTAGTCCGGCATCAACCGACACTTTCTGCACCCTCCCGCCAAACAGCTTCCGGAAATAGTCGGGGTAAGCATTATAGCGCCTTTCAGTTCCCCAGGGAAATGTTGGTTTCTCTTTCATAGGGCTATATGCTCTTTCCTGTTCAGGTGCGGATACCAGATAATTCCACGGGGAGCAGGAAATCCACAGGCTGCAAGCAGATTCATATACTCCTTTACCTGCCGTATATGGGAAGTACTGGTTTCTTCGCCGAATTTGTAGTCAATGACAACTGTTTCTTGTTCGTTCACCACAATTCTGTCGGGTCGCCTGGTTTCGCCTCCTGGCAGCAGGATGTCATTTTCTGTGTATATCTTCCATGATCCGGTATAATACTTTACCATTTCGGGATCAGACAGCATCAACGCAATGCGGCGCTTAAATGCCGGACCCTCCCGTTTGGTTATTTTTCCTTCCATAACAGCCTGCTGAACTATGGTGTCGGTATCCTCCGGACGGCATATCCCGGCCAGAAGCGCATGCATCAGCTTTCCTTCGTCACGTGTCGTATGGACAGGTTCACCTTGTGTGGAGAAATATCCTGAAGCATTTTTCTTTACTTGAATAGGAAATCGGGTAGTAAAGACTCTGCCCTTTTCCGGTGCAGGAGAAATTTTTTCTTCCGGGGTGTACTGTGTTTTAGTTACGGGAAGGGATCCACTGGAGAAAATGATTTTTCCTTCTTCCTCCCGTTTTTGTAATGTTGTACCATTCAACAGGGTGCAAACATCGACGATAAGTTTCCGGGCATGGTAGTGCCTGCTTTCTTTATCGGAAATAACGATAAGGCCTTCCCGGGCACGTGTAAATGCAACATAAAGCAGATTCAGGTTATCTATATAGGCCTGCATTTTCTCCGTAAGCCATTCTTCCCGAAAATTGGTTTGTCCAAGTTGTTTGTTGTATCGTACAGGGAACCAGGTGCCTTCCTGGCTTCCAAAAAGGTTTTGTCTTACCCACAGGAAGGTAGTCTGGTGTGGGTCATGATCAAGACTCCAGACAGGGTCAGGCAGGATAACGATTTTGAATTCGAGGCCTTTTGCTTTGTGTATGGTCATGATACGTACAGCATCTGACTTTTCGGGGATGGTGAGCGAAATCTCTTTTGCTTTCTTGTCCCAGAAATCAAGAAAACCATACACATCAGAAATTCCCTTTTTTACAGCTAAATTCACCTGATCCATAAAGGCGTGCAGGTAGGGTTCAAGTTGTTCATCCCGGTCAAGGTCGAAAAGGGAAGCAAGCCGGCCACACAGAATCTGCAGGGGGAGTCTTTTTAGCTCGGATATGTGATTTACAAATCCGGGCGGTAAAAAACTTTCTGTCGTTTCTCTGGTAAACGTAACGGGTGGATATTTCTTTCCATCTGGTAATTTCTTACCGAGATATAGGAACAATTCACTTAGCAGGTTCAGATTGTTAAGCTGGTCATCCGGATTTTTCAGGTAGCGTAAGAGGCTGCAAAGGACCTTAACTACCGGTGACTGACTGAGCAGAATAGCTTCTTCGGTTATGATGCCTGGTGGTAAAGTACCTGGCGGGTGATTGCGGGGGTCAAGAAGCCAGGAAGCTGCTGCTTCTGCTTCATCTTTTGTCCGGACGAGAATAGCAATATCTTCTGGTCGATATCCTGAGGAAAATAATTCATGTATGGTCTCTACCAACCTCTGGGATGTTCGCGTTTCTTCTTCCCTGGCATCAAAAATTTCAATCCTTACAAATCCGGTTGTGAGCATTTTCTCCTGCGCCACCTGCTGCCGGCAGTCCTGATATGCTTCGGCCATGAATCTTACCAGATCATCATCAGGTGATAGATTAGCATCCTCGCTGAATTTATTTTTAAGGCACTCAATTGCCCTGGTGAAGAATTCGTTGTTGAATTCTACAATATTTCTTAGACTACGTCTGTTCGTCGGAAGGAATTCTGTTTTACTGCGACCGGGAAAGTTTTGTGCTATTTCACGTGCTAAGATACGCCAGTCGCTGTTTCTCCAGCGATAAATGGATTGTTTTACATCGCCGACCACCAGGCTGGTTTTTCCTTCACCCAGGCTGTTGGCAATAAGTGGCCTGAAATTATTCCATTGCAGAGCAGAAGTGTCCTGGAATTCATCGATCATGTAATAGAGCCATGTATTTCCGGCCCGTTCATAGATAAAAGGAGCGTCATTTCTGCCTATGAGTTGATAGAGAATTTTATGTGTATCGGAAAGCAGATGAAGGTTCTGTTCGGCAAGATAATCGTGAAGAAGTTCTGCGAGGTCTGATAAGATAGCCCATACATAAAAGTTCCGTGTTAGTGTCTGAATGGAATAAAGTTCCCTCAGTGTTTCGATGCTTTTTTCGAGCAACCGGAGCATGCCGGCATTCATAGCCTGCCTTATCAATTCTTTTTTTTCTGAGGTTTTTGAAAACCATTTGGTCTCGTCGTTGCAGGCGGAACGGACGGTTTCGGAAGGTTCTGATATTGTCCCATTCGCCAGTTTTTCAAAGTAAGCCATAACCGACCGCGATTTTCCGGCAAAATCATCCTCACTAAGACCAAACCTGCTGGCAATTTCAACTGCCTGATTTCCTATTGCAATCAGGTTTTCTTTCAGCCTTTTCTCATTTCCAAAAAGAAAACCTTGCCAGTTTTTGCGCTGTTCGTCTGAAAAACTCTGCTGTGATTGAGCCAGTGCCCCGGGATATGATTCCCTGAGGATTTCCCTGCCGAGCTGGCTGATCTCTTTATGCACATTCCAGGAACTTCCCTGACGGATCCTGTCGAGAGTGTAGTTCACCAACCAGTCCTGCAGAAAGGGATGTTCGTTAAGGCGAAAAAACAACTGATCGATGGTTTCTTCCAGAACTATTTTGTCATCAAGGATAAGTTCCCTGTAAAAGGGTATTCCTGCTTCGCGGACAAAGCTTTTGAGTATCCGTTGAAAAAAACTGTCGATGGTGGTTACTGTGAAACGACTGAAATTATGGAGCAGGAGGCGCAGAATCCGTGATGCTTTTTCTTTCATCTCGCCGGGTTGAACTATGCCTTCGTTAATCAGCTGTTTGGCAAGGCTTGTGTCTTCTCCGGCCGCTATTTGATGAAGTTCTTCCAGGATTCTGGTCCTCATTTCTTCTGTTGCTTTATTGGTAAAGGTTACAGCCAGAATGTGTTTGTAATCATCCGGTTTTAAGAAGAGAATCCGTAAATATTCATATGTAAGTTGCCAGGTTTTTCCTGAGCCGGCTGATGCTTTATAAATGATAATTTCTGACATGAATTTTACTGAATGAATGGATAAAATTAAACGAATTCCCTTCAACATGTTCCTTACTTTTTTCCACAATCTTTATGTATTTTTACCCGATGGCCTGTTGTCAATGTTTTTCTGTGTTCAGCTGGTAATACAACCTGGTGTGCAATGAGGATGGGTAATTTGATGATTTGCTATTTATTTCCTGCACTCTGGTCTGTTCCCGTTCTGGCAGGAGTTGTAAGGCCCGATTCCCTTTCTTTCATGCAAAGAAGAAGTGTTCCGCTTCCCGATACGATATATCTGATTCCTGATTCGTTGAGAAAACAAAAAGCCGACGCATTTTTTCAGAAGCTCGAGGAAAAAGCTGCCCGGCAATACTGGGCTAAGGTAATCCACAATATTGTGGTTGTACCCTCATACCGTAAACCTTTGCGTGACACCCTGCAAACAGAGCAGGGCATTGTTGCCTACCAGGAATATGAAGGAAAAATTGTGCGGAACATTCAGTTTAAAAAACTTGAAATCTTTGGCCCTACTGTTACAGATACTTCTGAAGTTCCTCAAAACTGGATTGAGCGCGGAATCAACCGAATTCATTTTTATACTTCCGACAGGGTTTTGCTAAATCATTTACTGATACATCCAGGCGTTGCATTGAAAGCCGATGTAGTTGCGGATAATGAGCGTTTGCTGCGTGAAATTCCATCGGTTGAAGATGCACGTATTTACCTCAGACCGGTTGGAGCTGACAGTGTGGATGTTTTGGTTGTAACTAAAGATGTACTTGCTAAGGCTTTTTCACTTGAGCTGAGTGATGCAGAGAAAGGAAAACTGCGTGTGTGGGACCAGAATTTTCTGGGCACCGGATACGAACTGGATCACATTCTGCGCTGGGATCCAAACCATGCACCAGTGTTAGGGTATGAAGGATTGTTGAAAGTGAAAAATATCATGGGATCCTTTGCTGATGCACGACTGAATTACGTTACCGGCTATCGTGAAAACCTATGGAATCTGAAAATCAGCCGCGATTTTTATACTACCGGTGTGCGATATGCAGGAGGCCTGGAATGGACGCAGGGCAGCATTCTTCAAACAGCGTGGATTCATGACTCTCTTATCTGGCCGGTTACCATCGGCCAAAAAACTTACTCGATATGGGCAGGCAAAGCCTTCCCCGTGCAAACCCAAAACTGGTTCACACGAAACAGAAACAATATAGTCCTTGCAGGAAGTCTCAGCAGGGAAACATTCTACGAGCGTCCTGATGAGGTAAAACCCAATGTGCTTTATCCATACCAGAACAAAACGATTCTGATGGGATCACTTTCCTTTTCAGCTCAGGACTTTTACCGGACAAACCTTGTTTACAGCTTTGGCCGTACAGAAGACATTCCTTTTGGTTCCCTGCTTAACATTCTGGGCGGTGTGGAATGGAATGAGTATTATACTCGTCTCTATTCGGGTTTTTCTTTTTCAAAAGGTTATTATGTAGGCCGGCTGGCATATGTTTATACAAAACTGGAATTGGGCGGCTTTCTGCATCAGGGTCAGCTCGAGCAGGGAATATTGAGATATGATGTCAATGCATTTACTAATCTGATTGTTTTTAAACGGTTTTATTTCCGGCATTTTATCAGATTAAATTACACCCTTGGCATCAACAGATTTGAAGATGAATTCCTTTATATCAGAGAACCCGAAGGCCTTACCGGTTTTGACAGTCGCCTGGTCCGGGGTAAGAAACGGCTGATGCTAAAAGGAGAGTCGGTTTTGTTTACCCCCTGGTACGTGCTCGGTTTTCGTCCTGCTTTCTATGGTTTCCTCGATGCCGGATGGATCGGGGACGAAGCACAATTCGTTCTGTATGATCCCTTTTATGCAGGAACAGGTTTTGGCATCCGTATCAGGAATGAACGATTGGTTTTTGATACGTTTCAGGCCGGGATGATCTTCTATCCGGAAAAACTTCCCGGAATGAATTCTGCCATGTTTGTATTCGGAACTTTGGGCCGTCTTAAGTTCCCAAACTTTTTTGTCCGTAAGCCGGATATTATATTATTTCAGTAAGTAAATACCTTTTTGTATATTTGCTACTTGAATTCAAACAATGTTTAACCTTAAAATCAATTTAGAAAATGGCAGTATTGGTAGGAAAAAAGGCTCCTAAATTCAAGGCACCGGCTGTTATTAACGGCAATGAAATTGTTCAGGATTTTTCACTTGATCAGTACATCGGGAAGAAATATGTAGTTTTCTTCTTTTATCCAGCTGACTTCACTTTTGTATGTCCCACTGAAATTCTTGCTTTTCAGGACAAAATCAAGGAATTCGAAGCAAGGAATACCGTGGTTGTAGGTTGTTCAACCGATTCGGAATTTTCACACTGGAAGTGGCTGCAAACCGATGTAAAAGAGGGAGGTATCCGGGGAGTAAAATTCCCGTTGGTAGCGGATTTGTCAAAAACCATTGCGGAGAATTACGATGTTCTGGCCGGGACATATGATTACAATGAAGAAGGAGAAGCCGTTTTTCATGGTACACCGCAGGCATACAGGGGATTGTTCCTGATTGATAAGGCGGGAATTGTGCGGCATCAGGTTGTCAATGACATGCCTCTGGGAAGGAGTGTAGAGGAAGCTCTTCGTATGGTTGATGCATTGCAGTATTTCGAAGAACATGGAGAAGTATGTCCTGCCGATTGGCACAAAGGACAAAAAGCCTTGAAAGCAACACAGGAAGGCATTAAAGATTTCCTGGCAACCAGACAGAACTGAAAAACAGACCTCCGCTTTCCGATTTCCCTTTTCCTATTCCTTCACGAGATCATTTGTCAGAACAAAAGATTGTTGAACGGGAAACGGGAAATCGGAAATTTATGAATTTTCACAAGCCTCTTCTCCAAATTGGTAAAACGAAAACAGGTTTAAAAAAGATTCAATTCCTGGATAATTGCAGAGAAGGAAGGTATGTAAATAGATTCCAGCATTTACTTTTTCAGCAGATCCCTTATTTCCGTCAGCAAAATCTCCTCTTTCGACGGGGCGGGAGGTGCAGCAGGGGTTGTTTCCTTTTTCCTCTGAAGGGAATTCATAGCTTTTATAACCATAAATATGGCTATGGCGACGATCAGAAAATCAAAAGTAACCTGAATAAAATTCCCGTAATTCATGGTTACGGCAGGATTAGTACCTTCAGCTGCTTTCAGGGTGATTTTCAGGTCGGTAAAGTTAACCCCTCCGATGAGTAATCCCAGAGGAGGCATAATTACATCGCTTACCAGCGAACTGACGATTTTGCCAAAAGCCGCTCCGATAATGATACCTACGGCCATGTCAACAACATTCCCTTTAAGGGCAAAGGCTTTAAATTCATCAACAAGTTTCATAGGAAATGGATTTTAAGGTAATTGGATACTATATTACAAAAAAAATCCTTCCGGCACATGTTGGAATTAAGAAATATTATCCGGCATTTCACGACCGGGATCTTATTGTATTTCTTACTTTTTGTGTGGATCGGCAAAATATCTAATGAAACTTTTTTACACTCCGTTTGTAAAGGGGTAAGGATGCAGATCGGGCTATTGCTTCGGCTGCCAGTTCTCCCTCCCTGGTGAATGGCCATACAAAAAGCGCCTGAAGGGGATGACTTTTTCTGATCTCTGAAATTGCCTCCATAACCAGATTCCTGACAATTCCTTTCCTTCTGTACTCTTCAAGCACCAGGGCGGAACACAAGTATAAGGCTTCATAGGGTTCTCCTTCGGGAGTTAATACAAACAGATCCCTTTCTGAAATTTCAGTTTTCAGGAACCGATGCATGAGTTCCAGGGTAGTAGGTATTATCAGTACCCATGCTACCGGACCATTCCTGTCAGAATACTCCATCACAGTCGATGGATGAAGCCGGCGAAGTCGGCTAATCACATGTTCATCGACATTCAACTGCTCAGGATCATTCCTGACGGCGAAAACTTCATCAGCCAGTTTTATAAGTCTCTCCAGATTGTTTGGCGGCATTATTTTCTATTTCCAGGCTCCAAGAATTAATCCCATCACGGTCAGGCTTATAGTAAAATACCCGGCATGTATCAGCATATATGCAGTGCTCCGCTGCTCATATTGACCAACAATGAAAAAAGCCATGGCAACCCATCCCAATCCGGTGAAGAAACCATACATAGCTCCTGAACCGGCAGTGATAGAAGGATCATTGAGAAATAAAGCCAGATTGAATGCCATAATGAAGGAAAACAGTAGCGACAGGCCAAAAGTTTTTAAAGGATTCGCTTTTTTGATATCTTCTTCCTTCATTCCTGAAGCTACCATCCAGGCCTTGCCGAATAAAAACCTGGCGTACCAGAGTCCGCCAATCAACATACCTGCAAAAGCAGATGCAATTATCGCAAACCAGTTAAGTGTTGATAAATTCATTCTTGTAGTTTTTTATTGACTAATAATAAGCAATGCTAATCTTTTTTTACACATTCACCTCTCGATTACGGAAAAAATTTCTGACCTGGCAGAATTGCGGAAATTGTAATCGGGATCTGATGGGGAGGTATAAAAATCCTCCGGCTTACTATCTCGCTTTCTTTTTCCAGAAAGACTTCAGCTGTGGTGGCAACATCGGCATAACCTGAGACGTTCAGTGTAAGAGTCAGATTTTCTTCCGAGAAGGAATAGCTGTCAAGTGAGCTGGTTGCATATGCTCTGATAATTTTCAGGGCACTGTCGGATGTGAGCGAAATGACATTCCATGGATTGATGGCCTTACGGATGCCCGCCATAATCATTTCCCAATTTTCGGGCCGGATTCGGTATATATAGTCAGTTTCATGGGTAAACAGTACGGCCGGCGCTTTTGCATCCAGTGCTCGCCTGAGCTGTCTTACAGCTCGTTCAACCGTGGCTTCCACATTATTGTCAGGGGCCCATTCATATCCGGCATCGTCACGTATTTCAGTGAGGCAATTAAACAGTTTACAGCCATTGATGGTCACAAAATCAGCATAGTAAACAGGCCGGTTTCCTCTGAGGGATGGATTGTTGGTGCAGGTTCCGGGAGGTTCCATCTTCCGGAATGGTCCGCATACCAGCCATGGTACTGAGTCGGCATACGGCATATCGACAGGATGCCCCAGGGCAAGAAATTCAATACCCCAGCGTTTGCTGATGAAAGGAAAGTTGTTTTCTGCCACTTCATAAAAATGGGCTATCAGATATTTTGACATGGGCAATGGCTGGTTGCTTTTCCACCACTGGTCAGCAGCTTCCAATCCGGTAATAGCTTCTTCATCATTCCACGGTTTGCCCCGGTGGTGATCGAAATAGATGAATTCATCATACCAGGAGGCTCTTAAACGAAAAGCTGTAGTGTCATACCAGAAAGGATAATCATCGGGGTTACTGGTTTTCAGATATCCATCGGTAAGTTTATTGCTTCGGTTGGGTCTGCCGAAAGCATGAGGAGCTGCGGTAGCGTCTCCGGAAAGGAGGTAGGAGCGAAGCTCATGCACGGCGTCAGGAGTAAGATTATATATAAAAAGTCCGAGCCAGGGTTTAAAACCGTATTTTGCCGAAACACCAACCCAATACAGAGGAGTCTGATGCCAGATTTCGCCCCTTCCGGCCACATCATCAACACGCATGGTTACAAGTGGAGGAAGACTGTGCATGACAAATGGCTTCCGGGCTGCCCATACGATGGAACGCCAGAAAAGATCATCCATGCCGCCCAGAGGACCGGAAACGTATGTGCTCATCCAGTCAGTTGTGCTCCACCAGACACTCCGCGATGAACCTTTTTCATGAATCTGCAGTATGGGAAATCCTCCTGCCTCAAGTAAAACTTCACCCCGCAGGAATTTTTTCCCGGGAAGCTTCATTTTCCCTAAAAGGGCAAATGTTCCGGGAACAGAATGGCCTTGTGTAATGTAATGCTTTTGTACAAAGTGTACTTCGGCAACCGAATCTCCCGGAAGACTCCTGCGATCAGGACTTTCAAATACTATCAGTCCGGTACCGTTCTTAATCAGTTCTCTTTCGAATGTTTTCCAATGGTTCTGTCGTTTGAAAACTTTAGAATGACCTATGATAACTAAAGCTGTATTATTTTTAATAACGGGTCTTTCCTGGTCCGTATCAACGATTTGGAACGGAACACCCAGATGCTCAAGCCATGGAATGATGCCAGCGGTCACCTGCTTTGCATCAGGCGAGGTTCCCCGTAAAAGTACCAGTACATTGCTTTCCTGTGCATTCACTATATATTGAAGGAAAAGCAAAAAAATCAAAAACCGGAAAAAGTTTTTTTTCATTACAGTAGTTTGGCATATTCAAAGATATGTATTTTTGGAGCTTATGGCAATTATTCGGTCAATGATGCATACGTTTATTCAACGGATTTCTTTACTTGCCTTCTGTTTCTTGATGGTCCTGGATTCATATTCACAGGATCATCCTGTAAATCGCGGACAGTTCTTCGTCCATGTTTACCCTTTACAGGAAGAAATTCATATTGATGGGATTCTTGACGAGCCGGTGTGGGAGAGAGCAGAAGCTGCTACCCGCTTTCATCGTGTATTACCAACAGATACCGGTTATGCAGCTGCCCAGACCGAAGTAAAGCTATTGACCGATGAGAATTTTCTATACATAGGCATCACCTGTTACGATCCATTACCCGGTCCGAGGCCGGTAGAGTCCTTGCGCCGCGACTTTGCTTTTAGTAACAATGATAATTTTATTGCTTTTATCGATCCTTACAATGATCAGACCAACGGGTTTGCCTTTGGAGTCTCTGCCGCTGGTGCTCAATGGGATGGAATTCAGGCAAACGGTGGTTTCGTATCTCTGGAGTGGGATACCAAGTGGAAGTCGGCGGTAAAAAACTATACCGACCGCTGGACAGCTGAGATGGCGATTCCTTTCCGAAGCATACGTTATATTAAGGGCGATACTGTTTGGGGTATAAATTTCAGCCGGCTCGACCTGAAAACAAATGAAAAGTCAACATGGGCTCCTGTGCCCCGGCAGTTTCAAACGGCTAACCTTGCCTATACGGGTACACTGGTCTGGCCCTCAAGTCTTCCTGCGCCGGGGGTCAGGTTTTCACTGATTCCCTACGGACTGGTAAAGGCTTCATCTGACAGGCTCGCAGGAAAACCAACCTCTTTCAATGTTCAGGTCGGAGCTGATGCCAAACTGATGCTCTCAACATCGCTGAACCTTGATATAACGGTAAATCCGGATTTTTCGCAGGTGGAAGTGGATCAGCAGAGAACCAACCTCGACCGGTTTGAACTGTTTTTCCCGGAAAAGCGGCAGTTCTTTCTCGAAAACAGTGACATTTTTGCCAGCCTGGGCGAAGAAAAGGTGCGTCCTTTCTTTTCCCGACGCATTGGACTTGAAAATCCGATTGCAGGCGGAATACGTCTCAGCGGAAAGCTTTCGGAAAACTGGAGGATTGGCCTCATGGATATCCAGACCCTTGCCAGGGATGAGTTTGCCGGAGCCAATTTCGGTGTGGCTGTGCTTCAGCGAAAACTGTTCAGCCGTTCCAATATTACGGCATTTGTTATAAACAGGGAAGTAACTGACAAGCCCGGTGATTCATTGTTTACAGGTAATTCATTTAATCGGGTTGGCGGTCTGGAATACAATCTTGCCAGTTCCGATCATCGTTGGACAGGCAAAGCATATTATCATCATTCCCTTTATTCCGGAGCAACGTCTGAGAGCGGGGCTGCATCGGCCAGCATCACTTACGAAAATCAGTTTATCAAAGCAACTATGGCTCAAACCTGGGTTGGCAAAGATTACCTTGCTGAAGTCGGCTATGTACAGCGATCGGGATACTATCTGCTCAACCCATCCCTTCAGTATAAGTTCTTTCCTCCGGGCGGACACGTGGCTAACCATGGTTTCATCCTTACTCCGGTTGTGTATTTTACCCCTTCCTTTTCAGTCTCTGACAGAAACCTGCAGGCAAAGTATTTTGTTGAAATGATGAACAAGCAGTTGTTCTATCTGCAGGTGAATGATATGTACATCCGTCTTCTGGCACCGTTTGATCCTACCCACACCGGCAGCGACAGTCTGCCAACTGGCTCTTCCTATCACTGGAATGAGATTTCAGCCGGATATTCCTCTGATTTACGCAAACCGCTCAATGCCATTTTTTCGGTACTTTATGGTGGGTTCTACAATGGTTCGCGGTTTTCGGTAGAAGGACAGCTGAATTATCGCATTCAACCCTATGCCAGCCTGGCAATGACCGGTGCATTTAACCGGATTGCCCTCCCTGCACCATATAACAGCGCTAATCTTCTTCTTCTTGGTCCAAAAGTAGATATTACCTTTACTGACAAGCTTTTTCTTACAACCTTTGTCCAGTATAACAATCAGATTGATAACCTGAACCTGAATATTCGTTTCCAGTATCGGTTCGCTCCGGTAAGCGATTTTTATCTTGTTTATACCGACAATACCTGGCCTGAAAATTTCAGAAACAAAAGCAGGGGAGTTGTAGCAAAACTTTCCTATTGGTTTAATTAGGCCTCTGAATCAGAAAATCTTTTTCCCTGGTTTGATAAACCGAGATTAGTCAATAGAAACACAATAAATATATAAACAACTTGTTTCTATTGACTTATCGAGGTTATCCCGACTTATCAAAATCTTTCATTCCGAATCTTCGGAATGATTAGATTTTGTTAGTCGATTCGTCATTTGATTGTTTCAAATGACGAATTTGGGATAAACAACCTGTCTTCCAGCCAGGCAATTTCTTTCATAAGGGAATCTCTTTCTTTCTGGTCGGCAGAACTTCTCAGCAGCAGCCTGAGTTCGTATATCTTTTTTCGGAGGCGGACTTCTACGGGGACAATCCCTGCATTTTTCATGATGTGAACTGCAATCCTTTCTTCGGCAGGTACAGAAAAATAAGTGCTGTTGTCAATGGGTTTGCCGTATCCGGGTAGATTGTCGAATTCTCCCTTTTCATAGGCTTCCCGTATGCGCTGTTCTGCTATGTATTGGAAGATGTTCATTATGTGAGCCTGGATGGGTGAGTTAACATCTTATGAGCCAGGCAGAGTTCTATCTGATAACTGGTTGTACTTTTTTCTGCCAAAAGTTTATTTTTACTTCTGCAAAAATAGTCAATCTTCTGCGAAATGCGTCTGATAGTATCCTTTCTGCTTATAGTACTTTGTCCCTTCCAGCTTCTCAGATCGGAATCGTACAGGGAACGCATGGATTATCGTGATTCGGTCGATGTGATCCGGTATTCCATTCATCTTACCATCCGGAACTTGCAGGATAAAAAACTGGAAGGCTTTACTGTCATTCAATGTACATATCCCAGAGGCAATCAGGGGACATTTGCCTTTGACTTAGCTGGATTGAAAGTAGATTCAGTGACTTCTCCGCTACTTAAAAATGTACAATTCTTTCAGGAAGGAGAAACCCTGCGCGGAACCTTTGCAGGGAAACTGACTCCGGCAGATACGCTTACCCTGATCATATACTACAAGGGAACGCCTGTAAGGGACAAGCGATGGGGTGGTTTTTTCTTTACAGGTGATGAAGCCTTTAATTACGGAATAGGTATGGATGCTGTACCTCCCAACTTCGGACGCGTATGGTTTCCATGTATTGATAATTTCACCGACCGGGCAACATATATCTTCCATGTAACAGTTCCGTCAGGATATACGGCAGTTTGTAACGGTACGTTATGTGGAATAAAAGAATCTGAATCAGGATATAAAACCTGGGTTTGGGAAATGAAGCAGCCTATTCCTACCTACCTTGCTTCGGTGGCTGTCGGCCGGTACATCAGGTTGGAAGGTTCGTATCAGGGCCTTCAGCGCAGTGTACCCTGGCAGATTTATTGCCTACCCGAAGATAGCCTGAAAACAGCCAGGTCATTTCATAATCTTATCCGCTGGATGCAGATTTTTGAATCCCGCTTTACACCGTATGTCTGGGACCGAATTGGTTATGTAGTTGTGCCCTTTAATCATGGAGCCATGGAACATGCTACCAACATCACCCTGGCACGTAATACCGTTGACGGCAGTAATCAGTTCGAAACCCTCTATGCACATGAATTATCCCATCACTGGTTCGGCAATCTGGTAACCTGTGCCTCCGAAGCAGACATGTGGCTCAATGAAGGATGGGCCAGTTATTGTGAGGCCATTGTTACTGAAGACCTATACGGTAAACAGGCATTTCGTGATTACGTTCGTAAAAACCAGCTGGAAGTGCTTGTAGCTACTCATATCGCTGACGGGGGATATTTTCCCGTATACGGCGTACCCCACTCCCTTACATACGGAAGTACTGTTTACGATAAAGGTTCCCTTGTGGTACACAACCTGAGGGGATACCTGGGCGACAGTCTGTTCTTCGATGCAGTAAGAAAATATCTGACCCGGTATGCATTCCGGAATTGTTCGGTGCATGAGTTTGAGCAGTTTCTTTCCAATGAAACCCGGACGGATCTTAAGTCTTTCTTTCAGTTCTGGGTGTACGGAAAAGGATTTAATGATCTGGAAATAGACTCTGTGCGAACTACCTGGCAGGATGGACGCTGGAAGGTTAGCATTCTGATAAATCAAAGACTGCGGGGCACATATATTCTGCAGGAATCGGTCAAAACGGAAATAGGAGTGCTTGACAGCCTCTGGAGAATGCATGTTTATAAAGTAAAATGGACGGGAAATCCGGGTATGCTGTCGCTTGACCTTCCCTTTCGGCCACTGAGCATAATAATTGATCCGGATGAAAAAATTGCCGATGCCTCAGTTGAAGAGACAAAAATCATTGAAGGAGGTGGGGATCATTTTTTCAGGGCTTCCTACTTCTCGGCCTTTAATCATATGTCGCCCGATTCTGCATGGGTACGTGCGGAACAGCATTTTCTTCCTCCTTCGGGCCGTATTCTGAAACAGCGGAATATAAGGCTTTCTTCGGAGCGGTACTGGCGGATCAGTGTTGTTTGTTCTCCTTATCAGACTCTAACCGGAAGGTTCTTTTTTACCCGGAGCATCAGCGAAATACCTGAAGGAACCTCAACCGAATCTCTGGTTTTGCTGTACCGGAAAGACCGCAGGGATAGCTGGCAGGTTTTACCGGCCCAGGTCAACGGAAACGAACAGGAAGGATTTCTTGAAACAACACCCCTGCGAAATGGTTATTATTGTATAGGGGTAAAACGTTAGGACACATTGTTGGAATGTATTCTAAATTCCGGGCACTCATTTATAGTCCGAGAAGATCCATTAATCCGCTAATGAAAGTGAGCGGATGGGCAGGATTTCCTGGTACATATAAGTCGATCCGGTGGTTCTCAGGGAAGCTCCTGTCAACGGCAGGACTATCAGCAAAAATGCCTCCGTTAATCTGAGATTATTCAATAGAAACACAATAAATATTAAACCTTTCAAGGTAACCCCGACTTATCAAAATCTTTCATTCCGAGCTTTCGGAATGATTAGATTTTGTTAGTCGATGAGGGTGTCTAACATGCAAAGCAATCTGTTTATCAGAGGATTACTTTATCGTTACTCTTCGCAATGATGCTTATATTGAACTTTTAAGACACCCTCATTTGGGTTTAAACAACTTGTTTCTATTGACTTATCGAGGTAACCCCGACTTATCAAAATCTTTCATTTTGTTAGTCGATTCGTCAATTGATTTTTTCAATTGACGGATTTGGGCTAATAATATCTGCACGAATCAGAACGATAATGATCCGATCAACTATTGCTGATAATTTCATATTTTTATAGGTTTGTATGTAAGTTTATATATGATCAAAATGTTAATCAGGTTCAGTCTTTTAAATTTTATATACTCTTAAATCATAATTTGGAATTGCCTGGCGCAATTGTTTTCATTTAAATAAAATATGAATAGCATGAAATTTCGTTTGATATGTGCCATATCTCTTTTATTCCTGCTGGTGATTTTATCCTGTTCACGGCAACAGGAGGTTATCATGACCGTAACGGGCAAAATACCTTCTGATAGCATTGGTATTACCCTGGCACATGAACACATTCTGGTCGATTTTATAGGTGCTGACAGCACCGGGTACCATCGATGGGACCGGCAGAAGGTTCTCGACAAAGTACTGCCCTACCTGCTGGAAATAAGGAAATTGGGGGTAAAGACTATGGTAGAATGCACACCCGCCTACCTGGGCAGGGATCCTTTACTACTTAGAATGCTTTCAGAACGTTCTGGTGTTCAAATACTTACCAATACGGGATATTACGGAGCCATTAATAAGAGGGCGCTTCCTCCTCATGCATGGGTAGAATCGGCGGAGCAACTGGCTGCCAGGTGGACCAGTGAATGGAAAAATGGGATTGAAAATACCGGCATCAGACCAGGTTTTATTAAAATAGCCGTACAAAGTGATAGCCTGCTCGATTCTGTTCATGCAAAGATCGTTCGCGCAGCGGCGCTTACTCACCTTAAAACCGGTCTGACCATTAATGCTCACACTGAATCGGCTGCTTCAGCGCGGGCCGAGTTGGAAATTATCCAGAGCGAAGGAGTTTCTCCCCGTGCATTTATCTGGACGCATGCCCAGATTGCCCGGTCGCCGGATCATATCGACCTGGCACGACAGGGAGTCTGGATTTCGTACGATAATGTAACAACCGACAGTACTGAACTGAAAAAATATGTAAGCCTGCTAGCCGAAATGAAGTCACATGGCCTCCTCGACCATGTAATCCTTTCGCACGATGCCGGATGGTATGATGTGGTCAATCCGGCAGGAGTGATTTTCCGACCTTATACCACCATTTTTACACACCTGATTCCTGCACTGAAAAGTAATGGATTTACTGACCGGGAGATCTCCATGCTCCTGCAGGACAACCCGCGTGAGGCCTATACAGTAAGAATACGGAAAAAGTAAAGCTGTTGCCGCTGAAAGAGAAACTGCTTTATCATAAGAGGCCGCCTGAATTTTACGTTTGGCATATCTGATTTATTCAAATGGATGCTCTCTTCTGAAATCCGGGCGATAATGCCCATGGCTTTCAAGGTCCTGTACCCAACCGTTTCTGAAACCAAGCCGGTACATTTCCTCTTTTACGCTTTCATATTCCTCCTCATACAGAGTTCTCTTCAATGATGCCGGACCTTTGGTGAGTGGCGTAGGATAATACTGAGACATCAGAGAAATATATACTCCGGCGGAAATGTTTTCGGCAATAAATCGTAGCACATTCTTGCTTTCTTCGATGAAACCGGGAATAACAAGGTGGCGGATAATCAAGCCCCGCCTGACGGTTCCGTCATCAAGAAGATGCAGGCGGTTGCCGCGCTGGCGATACATCTCCTTAATTACTTCGCCTGCGAAGAATGGATAATCCTCTGCATCCGAAAGTTCTTTGGCAACGGCAGGAGTAATATACTTAAAATCAGGCAAATAGACATCCACCAGGGAATCAAGCATACGAATGGTTTCCGGTTTTTCATACGCATTGGTATTCCAAACAATGACGGGCCGATATCCACGGGCATGCAATTCCCGGATCACTGAAACTGCCTGGGGAGCAACATGTGACGGTGAAACAAAGCCTACAGAATGATAGCCGGCGTCAAGTTTTTCAGCTATGGAATCTACAACTTCTTCCAGAGGCCAGTCCCTGATACCTGAATTGGTTCCGAAATGACAAACTGTTTCGAAACCGGGTTTGCCGTAAAAACTGATTTCGTAATTCTGACAAAATACACAACGAAGGTTACAGCCGGCGAAGAACAGGTTGATAATTCCCATTTCTCCGCTAATAACCGGCTCCTCCCCGCGATGAATACAAAGCGATGCTACCGGAATACCGGCCCCTGTACGGCAATATCCTGATGGCTTCTCAATCCGGTTAGCATGGCAGTTGCGTGGACACAAGGTGCAGTCTGCAAGATCAATATCTGTTCCCTGATGTGTACCCTGATTTCTGTCTTTTCCCTGATCCATTGGTTACTCTAATCCGAAAACTTTTTTAATGAAGGAAATCTTTCGTTCCTGAAATCCTGAAGGCAATCCATGACCGCTCTCGGGAAAGGCAATGTATTCTTTTGGCACTTTCAGCTGATTGTATGCCGCAAAATTGATATGCGGGGGACATACATTGTCCATGAGGCCTATGGCCATTAAAACAGGACATCTGACCCAGGGGGCAAGATTTTTGATATCGATATAGCTGAGGGTTTCGAATACTTTATCCCACCCCACTTCAGGGTGCTGGCTGACGTAGGCCTCGAATTCGTTGGCTGGCCAGGTAGCACACCGGAAATAATCCCGGAAATCAGATAAGAAGGGAACCTGGGGCACAGCAACTTTAATGCGCAGGTTGTCGAGCGCTGCGGTTGCAAATGTCAAAGCTCCACCCTGGCTTCCTCCTTCAACAGCTATACGTGAAGTGTCTACTTCCGGCCTTGAGCAAAGAAAATCCACTGCCCGTATGCAATCCATATAAGCGCCACGGTAAATATAATTCTCCTTGTCGTGCAGCTGGTAGAGGAGATACCCGGGAAATCCCGGATTGATATTGTCCTTGCTGTTTCCATGTCCGCGGATATTGAGGGCGAAAGAAACCATATCATCTCCCTGGTAAGCCCATTGGGGAATCATATAAGAACTATATCCCTGAACGTGCAGAATTGCCGGATATTTACCCGGTTTTGCCGGGCGGCCGTACCATCCTCTGATCAGCACATTTCCCAGGGAGCGCATTTCAACCAGGAACCATTCCCGCCTGGGTGTACAAAGTGAATCGAGCCGGATCATGCGGAACTGGGGTTCAACTGCTGCCAGTTCTTTCTTCGCACGTCGCCAGTAGTCATCGAAGTCCGGCTTACGGTCTAATGGGGAAATGATGCTCTCCGGATTGATTCCGAAATGAAATCCCGTCTGCTTGTTGGCAACTGAGCTTACCAGGCTTACTTCAGCATTGTAAAATCCGGGTGCAAGATTTCCGGCTGCAATATGGATAGTCCGTTTCTGTTTGCCTGGCAGGTTCACTTTCTCACTGGCTGTAAATACCTGTTCGCCAAAATCGGTTTGCACCAATACATTGACAGTGCCCTCAATTTTCCTACCAGAAGTGTTGGAAAGAATAAGAGGAATGATAAAAGGTCCGTTTCCTGTAATAATTCTGTCCTGGCGGCTGAAAGCAGGTGCAATAGCGAGAAAATCCTCTACACCGGCAGGTTTTAGCTCAACATTTTTTGTGTACATGCCTCCTTCCCCTCCGCCGTCATAAACGCGTACGGCAATAATATTGAGGGCATCCCACCGGATTTTTTCCGGTGGAATGATGTGTTTTCTTTCCTTATCGTATGCCGAAACATAAGACGGGGGGAGATCACCTGTCGCTGCCAGAAGTTCTCCGTTCCAATAAGTATAGTCGGCATCATCGATTTTTCCCAGAGTCAAAATCAAACCTCCTCCATTGATAACCTGTTTTTTCAGCGATGATGGAATAAGAACTGATTTCCGGTACCAGGCGTAGCCGTCAAATCCTCCATAACCCTGGCGTTCCCAAGGTATTCCTGCAGTAATTGCCTTCCAGTGCGTATCATTGTATGAAATAGAAGCCCATTGCAGGCTGTCTCCTGTGTGAAATTTCCATTCCGGCGTCAGAAGGTTCTGGGAATTGCTTTTCAGAAACGCAGATGCTGAAATCAGTAGAAAAATGCAGGCTTTTCTCATATCATAACATTTATAAGGTATCATTTTGTATCAAGAATCAGCGGCAAACCGTCTTTTCCTGCGCCGATCACAATCACTTTTGTGTTGGGTGAATTGGCCAGCTTTTCTGTAGCCTCAATACCTTTCCATCGAAGAAGTTGTTCACTGATTCCTTTAGAAACAATGTTCTGGAAGTCGGAAATTCCCTGCGCCTCAATTCTTTTTCTGTCGGCTTCCTGGCGTTCCTTAGCCAGAACAAACTGCATACGCTGGCTTTCCTGCTCGGCACGGAGCTTCTCTTCAATGGCGGCTCTAAGCCCTTCCGGCAGTGCGATGCGCCTGAGGGGAGAAGCTTCTATTATGATTCCGCGCGGTCCGACAATCTTCTGCAGGTCAGTCATTATGATCTGTGCCAGCATTTCACGTTCCGATGTATAGAGTGCCTTTGCCTCATATCCGGCCGTTACACCCCGCGAGACGGAACGGAATTGAGGTTCAAGAATGATGTCCACATAGTTTTCACCCACAGTTTTATAAACTTCTCCAGCTTTTTCCGGATCGAGATGAAACAAAACGCTTACCTCGAGTTGCACCGTGAGGCCTTCTTTTGAGGGGACGTCCATTATTTCTTTGATTTCCTGAGTCTTTACAGAGAATTTTATCACCCGGGCCATCGGATTAACCATATTGATACCGGCCTTGAGAGTTTTGTCGGAAACGTGCCCAAAAAAGTCGATCACACCTACATGTCCGGCAGGAATTACGGTAAAGCACTGACTGATGGCTAGAACTGCCAGTATCAGAGCCAGTACACCGCTTATCTGAGAGGTATTTCTGAACAGAGGATTATGTTCTCCGTGAACCTTTTTTCGGGCTCTGTACCAGATGATAAAAGCCACTAGTAAAATAGCAGCAGTAATGGTAAATAGCATATAACCTCCATAAGTTAAAATGATAGATTGATTCTTTTTTGTAAAGATAGAGAGTTTCTCGATATCTGGTTAGACAATTCAAATGACTCTTGATGTTGAAGTTGTTTTTACGGGCAGTGAAAAAAATCTGCACAGCCGGAATTTTTTTTGAATAACTTAACATTTTATTCAAAAAATATATTATAATTTTGATACCACATACATTAACACTCATATGCTGACTGAAATAAGAGAAGTTCCTTCTGATGTTCGCGAACAAATTATTGATGCGGCCAGGGAAGTTTTCCGGCAATATGGTTTCCGGAAAGCCACTATGGATGAGATTGCTGCCCGCGTTGGAAAACAGAAAGGAGCCCTGTATTATTACTTTCCAGGTAAAGAAGAACTCTTTAAAGCAATTCTTGAAAGGGAAGCAGACCTTTTCCGGCAGGAACTGGTGAAAGCCTATTCGTGTTTCCGCAAGGCTTCCGATAAGCTCAAAGCATACGTAAAAGCCCGTATGCTGAAAATCCGGCAGCTGGCCAATTATTATGAAGCTATAAAAAACGATTATCTTTCCCATCTGAGCTTTATTAATAACGTCAGATCACGGTTTGAAAGCGATGAAACGGCGCTCATTCAGTCATTTATCTATGAGGGTATTGTCAACGGAGAATTTGAGACCAAGGAACCCTACCTGGCTGCGGTTGCTATAGTTATTGCCATGAAAGGCCTCGAGGAACCTCTGCTCATCGATGCCAGAGGCCCCATGGAAGAACTGGAAAACAGAATTGACAATTTATTGAATATTCTGTTTTATGGTATTATGAAACATGCTTAAGACAAATCTTTTTCTGTGAATAGACGTGTAATTAAAGGTGCATTGATTAGTAAATTTTTTTGAAAATAATTTGACTTTTATAATAAAGTAGTCAAAACGTAAATTATGAAACTACTGAAAAAATACCCAAATATTCTGCTGAAATTCAGATGGTTCATATTTTTCTTTGTCCTTCTTATAACTGCGGTTTTTACTTCCTTTATTCCCAGACTCCGGGTAAATCCCGATGTGATGAGCTACTTGCCTGACAACGACCCTGAAGCGGTTTTCTTTGACCAGGTGGGTATGGAATTCGGAGGGAATCAGACCGGAGTGATTGCGCTGAAGGCTGAGAATATTTTTACAACGGACAATCTTTCCCTTATCTCTGCCATTACCGATACAATAAAGAACATTCCCGGAGTAGGAACCGTGGTCAGTTTGTCCAATATCATCGATATTCGGGAAGAAGATTCTATGCTGGTTGTCACTCGTCTGATTGATCCCGATAATCTTCCCGCCGGATCTGAAAACCTTCAAAAATTCCGGGATTATGTACTTAACAAAAACATGTACCGCGGCTTTCTTGTTTCGGAAGATGCAACCATGACCAACATTGTCGTTAAAATACGTGAAGGTTTTGATATACCGCTCGATACAACTCTTACCGGCAGAAGACTTCATAAGTACCTTTCACAGAAATACCACGGTTCCATATACAGATTCATTGAAAGGGGTGATACAGTGCATGTTAAGGTTGATCAGGGCAGGGTGGCTGAAAATATCCGTACGACGGTTAAGACTTCCTTTCCAGACTGTCAGTTGTATTTTGGTGGCTTGCCATTTATGGTGAATGACATAGGGAAAATCATTCTGCATGATATACTGTTCCTCGGCCCCCTCACATTACTCATCATTTTAGTTGTCCTGTTTCTTGGGTTCCGTACAATACGGGGTGTGCTGATACCTGTTATTACTGTGGCGGTAGCTGTTATCTGGACTCTGGGGCTCATGGGAGCATTGAGTTTCGATATTACTCTGGTAAGCAACGTTACACCTGTTATTTTGCTGGCTGTTGGAAGCGCATATTCTATTCACGTCTGCAGCCGCATCCAGCTGGCAATGAGAACGGAACAGAATATGGCTTCTGCCGTCAGGAAGGTATTGCCTTATATTGTGGTGCCGGTTTTTCTGGCCGCTTTTACAACAGCCATCGGATTCCTTTCATTTATTTATGGTTCCTACCTTGTTATGATCCACGATTTTGGAATTCTGACTTCTATCGGGGTAGGTTTTAGTTTTTTGCTGGCAATATTTTTCACACCGGTTATTGAACTCATGTTCCAGGGAAAGGCAGGTTCCGATGGTCAGGTAAATGATAAAACCAATTCATTTGCGAGCAAACTGTCTGGTTCCCTTTATCGTCTGTCCATTCAGCATCCTGTAGGAATATTAGTTTTTTGGGTGACATTTGCCCTGATGATGATTTTTGGTGCCTTTTCGATCGAAAGGCGGGTTGACCTTATTGATTATTTCAAAAAGGATCATCCTGCCCGAATAGCCGAAGAAGAGATAGACCGGCATTTCAAGGGTACAATCCCTGTTTTTGTTGAGGTCACAGGGAAAATACTTACTCCCGAAGGACTATCAGTGCTTAAAAAGCTTTCCGATTTTTTTGAGGCATACCCCATTACGGTTCACCCACAATCAGTAGCTCAGCTTTTTGAAGAAATGAATAATCTGATGGGTGAGGGCAAGGTCATTCCTACTGACCAGTCGAAAATTGATAATTTATGGTTTCTCCTGCAGGGCCAGGAGGTAATTGACCAGTTGCTTACGCCCGACCAGACAAAAGCTTTGGTTCAGGCAGTGGTAACAACATCAAACAGCATCAAAATGAATTATCTGGTCGATTCACTGAACCATTTCATTCCTGAGATTGAAAAACCCGGCTTTACGGTCCGGCAGACAGGCTTCCCGTCAGTTTACAAAAAGCTTGATGAAAGTATTATCCGAAGCCAGTTTCAGAGTATGACCATTGCTATTCTGCTGGTTCTTCTGCTTCTCAGCTTTATGTTGCGGTCATTACTCAGGGGATTAATTGGGATTGTTCCCATAGTATGTACACTGGCAGTCCTTTTTGGTTTTCTTGGCTGGAGCGGAATTCCTCTCGATGTGGCTACTGTATTGGTTGCAAGCGTTTCCATTGGAATCGGGATTGATTACTCTATTCACGTAATCAGTCAGTTCCGCCATAATCTGGCGCTGGGTATGGAAGTGGAAGAGGCCATGAAGGATACTTTCCTTTCGGCCGGTCGTTCGGTAATAATCAACTTTCTCTCTGTGGCGGCTGGCTTTCTGGTGCTAACATTTTCTGACCTTGTACCATTACAGCGTTTTGGAGTGTCAGTGGCTCTAACCATGCTCAGCTCAGGTTTCGCTTCCCTTACCCTTTTGCCAGCCCTTCTTCTTATCACTAAAAAAATATGGAGTCAACATGCAATTAATTAATCATTAAATGCTATGAAAACAAGAGCAATTGGCCTGTTTTTCCTCCTTACTTTTACCGGAGGGCTTCATGCACAGAATGCCGGTGACATTCTGAAAAAAATGGATGAAGTGCTTTATGCCTGCAAGGATCAGACAGTAAAAATTAAAATGATCATTACTGACCGTGCCGGAAAGGAATCAATCCGTGAAGCCGAGACAATCCAGAAGGGGAATTCGATGCGTCTTTTCCGTTTTACGGCGCCAGCTTCACAGGCTGGTATCGCCTTCCTTTCTCTTCCGGGAGAAGTAATGTACCTGTACCTTCCAGCCTATGGCAAAGAGCGTCGGATTGCCTCCCACATCAAAAACCAGAATTTTGCCGGAACAGATTTCAGTTATGAAGATATGGAGTCAAAATTGTATGCCGAAAGGTATGATGCCTCCTCTGTTAAATCAGAAGGCGATTTTTTTACACTGGAACTGAAACCTAAACCGGAAAACAAAGCCGGATATCCTAAGCTTGTGGTGACTGTTAGAAAGGATAATTACTACCCTGTACACGTTACCTACTTTGACAAATCAGGAAAACCAGTAAAAGAGCTCAACAATTCACGTATTGAGAAAAAGGGTAATTACTGGGTTGCCACCGATTTTGAAATGAAAGATCTGATAAAAGGAACCCGTTCGCGAATGATCATTACCGACATTGCTTTTGACCGAAATCTTTCGGATGAAGAATTTACTGTTCGCCAACTGATACGATAGATTCAAATTTCAGTTAACTGACGAACTATGAAACCCTTTTATTTTCTTTTGCTGTTGATTGCCTGCAATTTATTTTCGCATGCAAAAGCCCAGGAATCATTGCAGATAAGGGGAAGCATTTTTACTGACAACCGGGTGTTTACGCAGTCTAACCTGCCCTGGTCGTGGAATGAGAACCGGCTCGATGTTCAGCTCGAACAGAAACTGGAGGGAAAAGCACGCGTGATGGCTGATGTCTGGTTACGAAATTTCGGGTATCCTGTTGGTTCAGAAGCAATTATCGATCCTGAAGTCCGGGAAGCATATATCGAAGTCTACGATTTCCTTATCAAAGGACTTGACATTCGCGCCGGTCGCCAGCGAATCAAATGGGGAACAGCTGATAAAATTAACCCTACCGATGTAATAAATCCCTATGATGCTGAGGATATATGGGATTTTGGCCGTCACCTGGGAAGTGAAGCCATTGATCTGAAATACTATCGTAACAAATGGCGTTTCGAAGCTGTGTGGGTTCCTTATTTCAGAAAAGCAAGGCTTCCGCTGGGAGAAATGAAGGACGTCTTTATGAATTACGGCAATATCCCCGGTGCTATCCTGGTCAATGTAAGCGACACACTGCCTCTTTTGCCGTTTGGTTTGCATGTAAATAGTTTTTCTTTGTCGGATAACCTCCCATCATCCGACTTGATCCGCTCAGGCTCCTGGTCCTTTAAAGCTGGTTTACAAATATTCGGTTTTGATTTTTCATTGAGTTATCAGTATATACGTGACGGCTTCCCTTTGCCGGCTTCCACAAAAATCGGAATTGACTCCATTGATATGATCTTTCCCTTCAATGCTTACCTGAACACTACCACAACATTGGTTTACCCCCGCTTTCATGTTGCCGGTCTGGACCTGGCAGGAAGTATTGGCAACATTGGAATCTGGTTCGAAGCAGCCGCCTTTTTCCCTCAGGACAAAATTATTCATACCATCGTTGAGCCCGACATGAAGAGCTTTGTTTTAGAGAACTATGGGCTGGATCTTGATATTCAGACTCCGGTATTCCCTGACAATACCGTACTCGATAAGAAACCCTATGTTCAGTATGTAGCCGGTGCAGACTATACGTTCAGGGAAGGTACGTATGTTAACTTTCAGTTTACTCATGGATTTTTCCATGAAAGGGGTAGAGATAATCTGAATGATTATTTCCTTTTCAGGGCAGAGAAAAGTATTTTAGATGGTAAATTAAAACTTGCCCTGCTGGGTGGAGGAGTCGCTGTATCTGATTGGAAGGCCCTTTCCGACAATTATGGATTTATCTATACCCCGGAAATAGCTTACCGGCCAAATGACAACACTGAAATATCGCTTGGCGCCAGGCTTATCAACGCCAGGGGTAAGGGATTTCTTCCTTCACTCAAGGGAAAAGATGAAGTCTTTATTAAAATTACCTACAATTTTTAATAGTCTGTTCATGAATCACATTGCAGGGAGACCCATGCTTATACAGGAATTTCATAAGGAGTTGAACGGGATAAAATATTTTTCATGCTGGCTATTATTGTAATAAGGCCATAATTTGCAAAAGATAGCAGGGTTGTAAATTTTCCGCCGTTAAAAAATTCATCTGTAAGTTATATTCTCTAATTTCGGATCGAATTGAAAAATATTTAAGTGCTATAAATTCAATTTTTTATTAAAACGATATGCAGACGACATTGCTTAAGCTCAGGAAAAATTACCGATATGCACTGGTGGTGCCTACAAGTATGGGAATCCGACTTACTCCACTGGAAGGCCAGCCTGTTCATTGCAGCGATACTTTCAGGATGCAGGTAACAAGTGCCGAATCAAATGTAGCCAGTGTTTCTTCCTATCTTGGTCTTCCGGTGAAGGTGCTGACAGCACTGGTTAAAGACAGTCCGATTGCCAGAATGATATATGATAATCTGGCCTCCAGGCACATCGAAGTGGATGCCAAAATAGTTGAACAGGGCGGGCCCTGGGGATTTCGTCACCAGATCAATATAGCCGATTCTGGGTATGGTACCCGGGGGCCCAGAGTATACAACGACAGGGCAGGTGAGGTTGGCCGGACCCTTTCGGCTGGTGATTTTAATCTGAAACAGCTTTTCGAATCGGATGGGGTGCAAATAATTCATATGTCAGGATTGATAGCCGCTCTCTCAGAAACTACAACCCGTTTTTGTCTGGATCTGGCACGGGAAGCCAAAAAAAATGAAACCCTCGTGTCGTTCGATCTGAATTACCGTGCTTCCTTCTGGAAAGGACGTGAAAAGGAGCTGTCTTCGGCTTTTTCTGAAATTGCCTCCTTATCAGATATTCTGATAGGAAACGAAGAAGATTTTCAGTTATGCCTGGGCATGCCCGGTCCGGAAACCGGTGGAAAAGAACTTGCTGCCAAAATCGAAGGGTTCAGGGAAATGATTGCCAGTGTGAAAAAGAAATATCCCGGTGCTTCGGTTTTTGCTACCACACTCAGGGAAGTTATCAGCGTGAACAGGCACCTGTGGGGAGCCGTTATGGATGCAGGCAATGAGTTCTATGTAGTTGAACCGCGTGAAATTACTGTGCTCGACCGGATCGGAGGAGGCGATGGCTTTGTTGGTGGACTTCTCTATGGAATTCTCAAAGGCTGGGAACCTGAAAAATGGATACAGTTCGGCTGGGCTACCGGAGCACTCGCTACCACCATGCTCTCCGATTATGCCCAGCCTGCTGATGAGGAACAGGTTTGGAGCATCTGGAAAGGAAATGCCCGGGTAAAGCGATGAACCTTCTGTCTTATCATTCGGTTATAGCAATATAACCGCAAAAACCTCCTTTTGCCAGCATTTTGATTGTTACAGGCTGTTGTCCTGCAAAATATACCTCCTTTACCTGAATCTGGTTTGCCCGGTTTCCGTCAGTCAACAGCACAAGGCGGGTACGCTTGTTTTGAACAAATGGAAGTGTAAAGGAAATATTCTGAACTTCTTTTAAAGCATTTAAACCGGCAAGGTACCAGGTAGTGCCCTTTCTGCGTGCAATAACAACATAGGAATCAGGGGTTCCGGCAATATACCTTGTCTCATCCCACGAAGCAGGGACTTTCTTCAGAAATTCTTTTGCAAATGGAGGCAGACTCCTGAAGGCATCAACACGGTCAGCATAATGCTGTATTCCGCTTTCGAAAGCAACGGCCAGAGCAAGTTCATGAGTCCATGTAGTTGTATGAGGAATTTTGTCATCATAATTACTGAAGGTTACCGGTGTATAATCCATAGGACCAACTGCATTGCGGGTAAACACATATACAACATTTAGCAGGTGGGCATTTTCACCGAAGTATGGATCCCAGCTGTACTGTTCGGCTCCGCGCACTCCTTCCATAGTCAGAAGATTTGGCCAGGTTCTTGACCACCCTCTGGGTAGTGTACATCCGTGAAAATCAACCAGGAGTTTGTGGTCAGCCGCATCTCTTAGTATGTTATAATACAGTTTTATCATATCTTGTTTATCGCTCTGAAAGAAATCCACCTTGATTCCCTTCACTCCCCATTCCTGCAGTTTTTTCATTTCCTCGCGTCGTTTCACCGGATCATTCATAATGTCGCGGGGTTGTTCCGTAATTGAGTTATGCGGTCCACCGGAATTGTACCAGAGAGTAAGGCCCACATTTTTTGTGGCCGCATACCGGATGAGTTTTTGAATATCACCGTTTTTCATATTGTTCCAATTGGCATCAACCAGGCTGTATTCCCATTCCATTTCAGAAGCAAGGTCAATAAAAGGTATCAGCCTGTTAAAATCCTGAGGACTGTCATGATCAGACCACCAACTCCATGAAGCCCTGCCCGGACGAATCCAGGAAAGATCCGTAATACGGCATGGTTCACTAAGACTGGTAATCAGGTTGGATTCTATAATGGGTGCCGGTGTGCTTCCTGCAATTATTACCCTCCAGGGAGTTTCCCAGGGGAGAACAGAACTGGCTGTATTGTTCCACATACCATTTGCTTCACCCTGAAGAGGAAGCATGATCCGGTACAAACCGTTCTCGCAGTTCTGCCTGAGATGTGCTCCGTAAAAAGTCGTATCAAGCCCGGCTTCTGTTAAAAGAATCCAGAACTGTCCGGTATAAAAAAGTGCAGGAAAAGCCCATCCAACACTTTGAGGTGATGGGGTTCCTGCCTGAATACCGCACATATAATTAGTTTCATAGGCAGGAGACCAGGGTGCAATGGTATCATAAGGTGCTATCCAGGCTTTGGATGCGTCTGGTAGATTAAATCCGGTTCGCTCATCAGTGACCGTGAACACTTTGTTTGATGTTTCCGGAAAACGGTAACGGAATGCGATCCCGTCATCATATGCTCTCACAATAAGCTGGATTTTTCCTTTTTTTTCTCCCCTGAAGGTAAATTCCTTCTCCATGGCGTTATTGCGGCACTGGCTGTTTTTACCGCTCATCAGGGCGTAGGTTTCATCTATATGCACAGCCTCAGTTGCTTTCTCAAAAGCCAGACCGGAAACAAAAGACTGATCATCCCGCACAAGTCCAAGGGGAGAATCTTCGATGACAGTGTATTCGCCGGTTGAATCAGAAATATGGACTTTATAGCTAAGGTTTCCGTTCTCAAGCTTGAGAGAAAACAAAATATGCCCGTCGGGTGAAGCAAGCTCCCAGTACCCGTTCTTCTGTGAAGGTTTACAACCCGAAATGACTGTAACCAGAGCAATGAATAAAAAATGAGAAAACATCTTTTTCATAGAAACTAATTTTTATAAAATTCAATGATAGCATCTAAATTTACAAATAGACCAATTTTATACTAACCCTGTTGTTAATCATCACCTATGGTTTTTCTTCATCGTACCGCATCTCCACCGGCCTCCACACGATTTGCCGTATCTTTACGTTTCTTATTCTTATGTGGCTTGCATACGCCTCAAATCCAACCTTGGTGAATCGGCTGTTATCAATAGGATCCGGATCCATTGCTTCCAGAAGAAGCTTTCCGTCAGCAAAAATGAAGCAATGCCCGTCAATGCTTCCGGCCTGAATCGTATAAATTTTCCCGGGTACAAACGGGAAAAGTGGTGTGCCCACCATGAATTTATATTCCGGTGATTTTTCAATTCCAACTTTACCGGTCCACCATCCCTGTAGTCCGGCCACATATGCAATGCCCCTCTGATCCGTACTGTCAATCCATTCACCGTTCCACATTACATTGATATCATGTGTGGAGGGTAAAACCGTCTGAGCTTCGAATTCTACCAGAACATTTCCGGGAAAGTCTTTTTTCAGAATCACCATACCCGGCCAGTTGCCCTTATTAATTCCTTCCAGCCAGCCATCTTTTACAAACCATTGGCTGTGATGCTGTGTCCATTCCTTCTGAAGGTTCTCCTCTGAAATTGGTTCGTCGTACATGACCGGCGATGCTGTCAGGTCAATTTCTTTTTTCATTAGCTGGAGTACGTCCCTGGAAGCAGTTTTCAAAGATTCTTTATCTGGTTTGCATGATAAAAGCAATCCTGTCAGGAACAAGGTTATAATTATTGGTCGATAAGGGTACATGGGATACTTATTTAAACTGAACATTTTTCGTAAATTCTGTGTATAACCGTGCTTCAGAAGAGTTTGAAATTTTTTTCCCGTGAACAACAAAATTTTCAACAACAATGTTCTCAACAATATGGTCTTCGTCATACCCGCAAAAGACGGAAAACGGGAAAATGCCGTCAACCACCTGGATGTTTTTAAAAGTTACATTCCGGATATATCCCCTGTAGCGTGCGTGTTCTTTCTTTTTTTCGGCGGGTAAATGCACCAGACCATCCCAGGGGCCGTTCTGATAAATAAATTCCTTTGATTTTCTGTCGCGGGGCGCATCCACACTGTATTGTGAGAAAAATATGGCAAGGTCAAACAATTTTTGCCGGGCATCTTCTACCCTGATGTTTTCAAACGTAACATCTGTAACAACTGACCTGTCTCCATTATGAATACTGAATACTGCTCCGTCGTCGCAATGAATTACGTCGCAGTCTCGGAAGGTAATGTTCTTCATCGTGTCAGCTCTGAGCTCAAAGCCGATTTCAAGGGCATTGCCCCATTCCGTATTCCAGAATACCGAACGGGTAACCAGAATGTCTTCATTTCCGACATAGCCTGGATAATCCCACGCAGATTTTATAGCAATACAGTCGTCCTTAGTATGGATAAAGCAGTTTTCAATAAAAACTTTTCTGCTGCGAACCACATCAATTCCGTCATCTCCTCCATTGTTCGAAACAATTTTAACATTGCTGATGGTTACGTTTTCGCAGTTGATCGGAACAATCTGCCAGGTGGGACTGTTTATAAGGGTTATACCTTCGATGTGTACGTTCCTGCAATCTTTCATTTCAACAAACCTTCGCCAGATACCCTTCTGATATTCCCTGTTTCGGCTTCCTTCGAGAATGCCTCTGCCGGCAATGCGAACATCAGATACATTTTCTGCGTGGATCATTCCGTAAACCACTGCTCCTCCCTCAATGTAAACAGTTTCGCCGCTTTTAATTTCAATAACGCCCGGGGTATAAACTTTTCCGGCTTCAAAAAAATGCACTCCTTTCGTTCCCTTGACCGGACGTTTTTCTTCAGGCGGATTAGCGAAAAGATACAGGGGCTTGTTGCTGTATTCTCCGTTTAGCTCAATACTGATATTACAGGGCTTTTCAAGCCAGAATCGGATGGTACTGTCTTTGAATTCAGGCTGAATACCCAGATTTCTCGGACGTATATCCACCCATTTAATGTCCCGGTCGGCCCTTATTTCAATAGTAACAGGCCCTGTCATGTCAAATGAAGTAACTGGTGCTACCGGAGCATCATAAACAAACACTTCCCTGCCATCCACTTTAACCTTATAAACGTTGCTGGATTCAACTCCCTGTGGAAAAGGATACACGATGCTCTGACCTGCAACTTTACCGGTTAAAAAAACACTGAATGCGATGATAAAAACTTTTAATCTGATTTTCATGGTTGGTTGGTAATTTAGGTTATAACACGGATCTTCTTGTACTTACATTAAAATCCTGGTCCGTACCGGAACCCGTAATCGTATGCAACGGGTCTGATTTCCTTCGGAAAACTGAAAGGTGCCTTGGGATGTTCACTAACTGCTATGCCGGTTGTGACCAGGAACATTGTAGTGTATTTTCATGTAACGGATAAAATCTGCAACATATTTATTCATAAATGGTCCCCATCAGTCATACATATCATTCATCTCTTTCACCTGGGCCAGTTCGATGAAAAAGTCAGCTATTTTCTTAATACAGTCATCCAGGTACCTTTGTCCTTTTTCCTTTGAAGCTTTCTCTGGATTTCCGATTCCGGTATCAGTACTTACAATGGTCCATGGCCGGGGCGCCCAGAGCCAGCCTTCCTGTCGTCCTTTAAAGATCAGCTTTTTGTTTTTTCCTTCTCCAGCTGTCTCAAGAGGAGCTACAAGATCGGGCCGAATAATCATCATGGCACTCGTTTCAGATTCTCCGGCATGCTCTCCCGTATCCTCAAAATAGTCTTTCCATGGTGCAGCCAGATACCAGTTTACCTGAAAAAGCATCAGCCCATCAAACAAGGGCTGAAGTTCTCTGATGATCTGCCGGAAGTCATTGCCGCCATGACCATTTAAAATAACAAATTTGCGGTATCCCTGATTGTAAACAGTACTAATAATATCTTTCAGTACAATCTGTTGGGTTGAAGGGTTCATGTTGATCGTCAGATGAAGATCAAGCTGACCTGT
Organism: uncultured Bacteroidales bacterium; assembly: GCA_964548125.1. Lineage (GTDB taxonomy): Bacteria > Bacteroidota > Bacteroidia > Bacteroidales > JAAYUG01 > JAAYUG01. The sequence goes on from CAZJQN010000019.1 coordinate 37,573, forward strand.
ATTTACACCAAAGGGTATATTCGGCAAAACGGCAACCTTTACCCCTTTATTCCAGGCTATTTCCGCCGCTTTATCTGCTACATATTCGTTCTGATAATTATCAGTAGCGTAAGGCAGATGATAATTATGTGCTTCCGTGGCACCCCAGGGAAGCACAACAATCTGGTAATCGGTTTTCCTTACTGTTTGCCAGTTTGTTTCTCCTATAAGCCATGGTTTTTTCATAAGCCTTTTTGGACAAGTTTAATAAAAATTAGTTAAGGAAGGAGTGAATAAAATGAAAAAGTCAGCGCCATTTTCAGGTTGGTTGATTGAAGAGGAATTCGGCGCTGACTAATCCTGAACTGACTAACTAACCATAATAAATACAAAACAGGTGAAATTTTCCCTTAATCAATCATAAAATTTTGTTAAAGTGTGGAGTTTTATTATTATATCCTTGATTTATAATGATGTAGCAAAGATTAATTAAGATAGAGTTTTTCAAAATAGATTTTATTCTGCTTGCGAATGGACTTTGGTAAAAAAAAAATCCAGTAAACCATAAACCAGTTGTGCAACTTTTTTTCTGTAAAATTAATTTACCACGGTTAATTTTTTCTCT